>NZ_JBNYXY010000009.1:0-408415 GCF_051380895.1 Janthinobacterium breve
CAGCAATGCGGTGGCCTTGAACCGCGTGCTGGGCAGCGACGGCACGACCATCCTCGGCAACTTGTCGGCCAACGGCAAGGTGTTTATTGTCAACCCGAACGGCGTGCTGTTCGGCCAGGGCGCGTCCGTGAACACGGCGGGCCTGGTGGCTTCGACCCTGGACATTTCCAATAGCGACTTTATGTCGGGCAAGTACCAATTTTCAGGCAATGGCAGCGGGAAAGTCCTGAACCAGGGTAGCATCAGCGCGCCGGGCGGCTATGTGGCCTTGCTGGGCGCGCATGTATCGAACGAGGGCACGATCCAGGCGCGCCTGGGCTCGGTGGCCCTGGCAGCGGGCCAGGCGATTACGCTGGACGTGGCCGGCGACGGCTTGCTGAACGTGGCGGTGGACCGGGGCGCGGTGGGCGCGCTGGTGCAAAATGGCGGCCTGATCCGCGCCGATGGCGGTAGCGTAGTATTGACGGCGCAGGCAGCCGGCGACCTCTTGAAAACAGTGGTCAACAATACCGGCGTGATCGAGGCGCACACCATCGATACGCGTAGCGGCACGATTAAATTGCTGGGCGACATGCAGACCGGCACCGTCAACGCGGGCGGTACGCTGGACGCCAGCGCGCCTGACGGTGGCAAGGGCGGCTTTATCGAT
Source organism: Janthinobacterium breve (assembly GCF_051380895.1). NCBI lineage: Bacteria > Pseudomonadati > Pseudomonadota > Betaproteobacteria > Burkholderiales > Oxalobacteraceae > Janthinobacterium > Janthinobacterium breve. Next base: position 650 of record NZ_JBNYXY010000009.1, read on the forward strand.
ACCTCGGCCGCACACGTGAATATTGCCAACGGCATCAATGTCAGCACCAAGGCAGCCAATGGCCTGTCCGGCACCTGGCTGATCGATCCGGTCGACTTCACGATCGCCGCCACCGGCGGCAACATGACCGGCACCGACCTGATGAGCAGCCTGAACAAGGGCTCGGTGCAGATCCAGAGTACCAACGGCAGCGGCGGCACGGCCGGCGACGTCAATGTCAACGAAGCGATTGCCTGGTCGGCCAACAAGCTGACCCTGACGGCGCAAAACAATATCAATATCAACAAGGCCATGCGCGGTACCGGCACGGCCAGCCTGGCGCTGGAGTATGGCCAGAGTGCAGTCGCCGCCGGCAATCTGGCCACCTACAATGTCAAGGCCGAGATCGACCTGCCATCAGGCAATAACTTCAGCACCAAGCTGGGCAGCGATACGGCGACGGCGACGACCTACACGGTGATCAACAGCCTGGGCGCGGCTACCAGCACCAGCGGCACCGATTTGCAGGGCCTGAAAAATGCGTTGTCCGGCAACTTCGTGCTGGGCGCCAATATCGACGCCAGCGGCACGTCGAACACGGCGGTATGGGGCTCCAACGGCTTCACGCCGATCGGCACCACCGCCACGGCATTCACCGGCCAGTTCGACGGCCTGGGCCATGTCATCAATGGCTTGAGGATCGGCAATACCACCGCCGGCGCCGGAGTGGGCTTGTTCGGCATGATCAGCTCCACTGCCCAAGTGCGCAATATCGGCCTGGTCGCGCCGACGATAACGTCCAACGTGCCGAGCAGCACCTATGGTTATGTGGGGGCACTTGTCGGCTACAATAACGCCGGCACCGTCAATAACGCCTACGTCAGCGGCGGTACGCTGACCAGCCCGGGTCTGGTGTCGCTGGGTGGCCTAGTCGGGAAAAACTCCGGTACCATCAGCAACAGCTACAACAGCGCCGCGCTGCTGGTGACGACCAATAGCGGCAGCTTTGTCGGCGGCCTGGTCGGTCAAGCCATCGCTGGCAGCAACATCAGCAACAGCTATAACAGCGGCACGGTGGCCGTGAACAAATTGACAGCCGGCGGCCTCGTCGGCAGCAACCTGGGCAGCATCACCGCCAGTTTCAATACCGGCGCCGTGACCGCCGGCGTCGGCGCGGGCGGCGTCGCCTACAGCAATGGTACTGGCACCGCCACAGGCTTGATCACCAACAGTTATAACACCGGCGTCATCATCGGCGCCGGGCAAGTCGGCGGCGTAGTTGGCTACAATTTTTTGAAGGGGACCGTCACCAACAGTTACTCCACTGGTTCGGTTACGGCCGGGGCGACGACCGGCACAGTTCGCGCATACGGTGGCCTGGTCGGCGATAACCGGGGCACCATCGCCAACAGTTATGCCACCGGTGCGGTCACCGGCACGGTCGCGACAGGCGGCGTGGTGGGTTCGAGCCCAGCCGGCGGCACGATCACGAATGTTTATTCGTCCGGCGCAGTGAGCTTGATCAGCGGCGGCACGGGTACGCCGGGCGGGGTGGTCGGGAACATGGCCGGCACCAGCTCGATCAACGGCGGCTATTTCAATACAACGCTGAACCCGTCACCAATGACGGCCATCGGCGTCCTCAGCACCAGTGGGGCCACCACCTCGATCAGCGGGCTGACAGCGACGCAAATGCAAACCGCAGCGAACTTCGCCACGTTCAGCTTCACGACCACGACTGGTCTGACCGGCAATAACTGGGTCATGGTCGATACCGACGGCACGCTGAACAATTTGAGCGGCGCGCCGGGCGCCACCGGACCGATGCTGGCGTCCGAGCACAGCACCACGATCAACTCGTCGCATCAGCTGCAATTGATGGCGATGAACCTGGCCGGCAATTACACGCTGGGCATGGATATCAACGCCGCGACCACCGGCCTGGCGACCGACGTCTGGAATGGCGGCAGCTTCATTCCGGTCGGCAATAACACGGCAGCGCCATTCACCGGCACGCTGGACGGCGCCGGCCATGTGGTGTCCGGGCTGGTGGTCTACCGTCCCGGCACGAATTTCGCCGGCCTGTTCGGCGCGACGTCAAGCAGCGCCACCGTGCGCAATATCGGCCTCGAAGACGGCAGCATCACCGGCAAGAATGGTACGGGTGCGCTGATCGGTAGCAACCTGGGCCTCGTCAGCGGCAGTTTCAGTACCGCCAGCGTAGCCGGCGGCACCCAGGTAGGCGGCCTGGTCGGCGCGAACGGCGTCGGCAGCACCATCACCAACAGTTACGCCAGCGGCGCCGTCACCGGCACCGGCGTCATCGGCGGCCTGGTCGGTTTGAATGCCGGCACGCTGACCAACAACTATGCCAGTGGCACTGTTACAGGCGGCAGCACCGCGGGCGGACTGGTCGGCACCAATAGCGGCACCGGCAGTTCCTCCGGCAACTTCTGGGATACCGCCACCAGCGGTAAGTCGACCAGCGCGACGGGTAGCGGCTTGACCACCGCGCAAATGAAATTGCTGTCCACCTATACCACGCCAGGCTGGGACCTGTCCGGTGCGTGGATCGTCTACGACACCAACACCTACCCCTTGTTGCGCGCTTTCATGACGCCGCTGCAGGTGACATTTGCCTCGAACGCCAGCAAGACCTATGACGGCACCAATAGCTGGACGACACCGGGCGTCACCTTCTCGAATCCGAATGCCGTGCTGTCAGGCACCCTGAACTATGGCGCGGCGGGCAGCGCCGTCAATGCAGGCACTTACGCTATCACGGCCGGCGCCCTGTATTCGGGCCAGCATGGTTATGCCATCAGCGCCAACGCGGCCACCCTGACCATCGACAAACTCACCGCGACCCTGACCGGCGCGACGGTGGACACGCGCGCCTATGACGGTACGACGGCCGCCAAGCTCAGCGGTGGTTCGCTGTCCGGCTTGCTGGCGCAGGACAGCGGCAACGTCACGTTCAACACGGGCACCTTCGACACCAAGGACGCGGGTACCGGCAAGGTCGTGACGGCGATCACCACCGGCAGCGCTGGCGGCAACTATATCGTTACGGCGAACGGCCTGACCGGCACCGTCACGCAGAAAGCGCTGACCTTGACGGGCGTCACCGCAGCCGGCAAAGAGTATGACGGCCACACCAGCGCCACCTTGACAGGTGGCACCCTGAGCGGCCTGATTGGCAGCGAAACGCTGAACCTGGGCGCCACGGGCGGCGTATTCGACGGCAAGAACGCCGGCACCCAAGCGGTGACGGTCACTCTGGGCACGCTGTCCGATGGCACCGGCCTGGCCAGCAACTACACGCTTACCGCGCCGACCGGCGTTACCGGCACCATCACGGCCAAGACGCTGACTTGGACTAACCTGGCGGTGGATAACAAAGAGTACGATGGCAACGCGACGGCCGCCATCAACAAGGGCAGCATCACCGGCCTGATTAGCGGCGAAACGCTGACAGCAGGCCCGACGGCCGCCTTTGCCGACAAGAACGCCGGCAATGGCAAGACGGTCACGGTTGGCGCCACGCTGGGTAATGGCGGCGGTGGCGGCCTGGCCTCCAACTACACACTGGCTGATACCTCCGTGACGGCCAATATCACGCCGAAAGCCTTGACGGTCACCGGCGCGGCGGCCGGTAACAAGGAATACGACGGCAACACGGCGGCGGTGATTGCCGGCGGTGCACTGAGCGGCATGATCAGCGGCGAAACGGTCAACCTGGGCGCGCTGTCCGGCACCTTCGCCGACCAGAACGCCGGCAATGGCAAGGCCGTGACGGTCACCGGCGGTAGCTTGAGTGACGGCAGCAATGGCATGGCCAGTAACTACACGGTCGGCAGCGTGACGGGCCTGTCGGCCAATATCACGCAAAAAGCCTTGACGGTCAGTGGCGTGACCGTTGCCAGCAAGGCCTACGATGGCGACACCAAGGCCATCATTTCGGGCGGCACCCTGAATGGCCTGGTCAGCGGCGAAACCCTGAGCCTGTCCGGCCAGAGTGGCGCATTCAACGACAAGGATGCGGGCAACGGCAAGGCCGTGACGATGACCGGCGCCACGCTGCTTGATGGCACCAGCTTGGCCAGCAACTATACGGTCAGCAACGCGACCGGCGTCACCGGCAATATCACGCCGAAGGCGCTGACGGTCACTGGTGCCAGCGCGGTAACCCGCGTCTACGATGGCACCACTGCCGCAACCCTGGCGGGCGGCGTGCTCGATGGTCTGGTCAGCGGCGAAACATTGATGCTGTCCGGCTTGAGCGGCGTCTATGCCACCAAGAATGCTGGCAGCGGCAAGATCGTCACCGTCACCGGCGCCACGCTGGCCGACAATACCGGCGGCCTGGCCAGCAATTACATGGTAAGCAATCCGACCAGTGTGACCGGCAACGTCACCAAGGCAAGCATTTCCAGTGTCAGCGGCTTGAGCGCTAGCGACAAGACCTACGATGGCATCACTGCCGCCGTGATCGGCGGCAAGGCCGTCATCACCGGCATGGTGGTTGGCGACGATCTGGCCTTTTCCAGCGCCAGCGGCGCCTTCAGCGACCAGAATGCGGGCACCGGCAAGACTGTCAATATCTCCGGCATCACGCTGACGGGCAACGACCTGGCCAACTATAACCTCACCAATGCCAGTGCCACGACCACGGCCAGCATCGCCCGGAAGGCATTGACGGTGATCGGTGCAACAGCCGCTAACCGGGTCTACGACGGCAGCACGGTGGCAACCATCAGCGGCGGCAGCCTGGACGGCCTGGTCGGCAAGGAAACCCTGACCCTGACCAGCATGACGGGCCTGTTTGCCGACAAGAATGTCGGCACCGCGAAAGCGGTGACCGTCAGTGGCGCGGCCTTGACGGGCGGCGCCAATGGTGGCCTGGCGTCCAACTACACGGTCACCGATTCGACCGGTTTGACGGCCGATGTCACCAAGGCCACCATCAGCACCGTCGTCAATATCGTCGCCAACAGCAAGGTCTACGACGCCAATACCAAGGCCACCGTCAGCGCCACCGGCGCAACCTTCAATGGCATGTTCAGTGGCGATAGCCTCTCGCTGAGCGCCACCAACGCCTCGTTTGCCGACAAGAATGCCGGCGTCGCCAAGACGGTGGCGGTGAACGGCATCGCCCTGGGTGGTACGGACGCGGCCAACTACAATCTGACGGCCACTACCGGCAGCGGCAGCGGCACCATCACGCCGAAGGCGCTGACGATTATCGGCATGTCGGCCGTCAACAAGGCGTATGACGGCAGCACCAAGGCGACCTTGTCGGGCGGCTCGATCAGCGGCCTGGTCGGCTCGGAAACCCTGGGTGTGACGGGTTTGAGCGCCACCTTCGATACCAGGGACGCCGGCACCGACAAGACGGTGACGGCGACCGGTTCGAGCCTGGTTAACGGTGGCAATGGCGGCCTGGCGGCCAACTATACGATCAGCAACCCGACCGGCCTGATCGCCAATATCACGCCGAAAGCGCTGACGGTATCTGGCATGACGGCGGGCACGCGCGCCTATGATGGCACCAAGGCCGCGGCCCTGGTCGGCGGCAGTTTGACGGGCCTGGTAACGGGCGAGACGCTGGTGGTCTCCGGCGGCAGTGGCGTGTTTGGCGACAAGAACGCCGGCAACGGCAAGCCGGTGACGGTGTCCGGCGTCAGCCTGGCCGACGGTACCGGCCTGGCCAGCAATTACACGGTCAGCAATCCGGTCAATGTGACGGGTTCCATCACGCAAAAAGTGCTGACCGTTACCGGCGCGCTGGCGGCCGACAAAACCTATGATGGCGCGGAGGGCGCCACCATCACGGGCGGTAGCCTGAGCGGCCTGGTGGGCTCGGAAACGGTTGGCCTGGCGGCCCTGGCCGGTGCGTTTGCGGACAAGGATGCAGGCAGCGGCAAGGCCGTCAGCATCACCGGCGGCACCTTGTCCAACGGCACCAACGGCGGCCTTGCCAGCAATTACTCGGTCGGCCCTGTCAGCGGCCTTTCGGCCAGCATCGCGCAAAAAGCGCTGACGGTCACCGGCGTGGTGGCCGCCAACAAGGTCTATGACGGCACGACCAAGGCAAGCGTGACCGGCGGCAGCTTGAGCGGCCTGGCCGGTAACGAAACCCTGGGCCTGTCCGGCCTGTCGGGCGCCTTTGGCGACAAGAATGCCGGCACCGGCAAGGCGATCATCGTCATTGGCGCGCAACTGGCCGACGGCACCGGGCTGGCCAGCAACTACACGGTCAGCAACCCGACTGACGTGACGGCCAATATCAGCAAATCCAATATCGGCGGGGTCAGTAACATCGTCGCTGGCAGCAAGGTATATGACGCCACGGATACGGCCACCGTCAGCAATGCCGGCGCCACGTTTGCCGGCATGTTGAATGGCGACAGCTTGAGCGTCAGCGCGACTTCGGCCAACTTCATCGACAAGAACGCCGGCAGCGGCAAGGCTGTCAATGCCAGCGGCATGACCCTGGGCGGCACGGACGCCGGCAACTACAAGCTGACGGCCACCACCGGCACGGGTACGGGTACCATCACCCAGGCGCAAATTGCCAGCGTGACCGGCATCATGGCCGCCGGCAAGACGTATGACGCCACAGATACTGCCACCGTCAGCAACGCCGGCGCCACGTTTGCCGGCATGTTCAATGGCGACAGCTTGAGCGTCAGCGCGACCTCGGCCAACTTCATCGACAAGAACGCCGGCAGCGGCAAGGTTGTCAATGCCAGCGGCCTGAGCCTGGGTGGCACGGACGCCGGTAACTACAATCTGACGGCCATCACTGGCACGGGCGCGGGTACCATCACGCAGGCGCAAATTGCCAGCGTCAGCGGCATCACGGCTGTCGGCAAGACGTATGACGGCACGGATGCTGCCATCTTGAACGCCGGCGCCACCTATAACGGCATGTTCGGCGGCGACAGCCTGACGTTTGCCGCCAGCAAGGCCACGTTCAGCGACAAGAACGCCGGCAACGGTAAAACGGTCAACGTCAGCGGCATCGCGCTCGGTGGCGCGGATGCGGGCAACTATACCTTGGCCAGCAATACGGCCAGCGGCACGGGTGCCATCACGCCGAAAGCACTGACGGTGACGGGTGTTACTGCCGGCAACAAGGTCTATGACGGCACGCTTGCGGCGAGCTTGACGGGCGGCGCCTTGAATGGCCTGGTCAGCGGTGAAACCTTGTCGCTGTCCGGTTTGACGGGCACATTTGCCACTCAAAATGCGGCCAGCAACATTGCCGTGACGGCCCGCGCCGCGCAATTGGCCGATGGCACTGGCCTGGCCAGCAACTACACGGTCAGCAATCCGACCGGCGTGACGGCCAATATCACGCCGAAGGAATTGACCATCGGTGGCATTGCCGCGGGCAACAAGGTCTACGACGGCACGCTGGCGGCCGGCCTGACGGGCGGTGCCTTGCAGGGTCTGGTGGGTGATGAAACCCTGGTATTGTCAGGCACCATGGGCGTGTTTGGCGACAGGAACGCGGGCAGCAACAAAACGGTCACCGTCAGCGGCGCCAGCCTGGCTGATAGCACCGGCCTGGCCAGCAACTACACGGTGGCCAGTCCGACCGATGTGACGGCCAGCATCACGGCCAAGGCCTTGACGGTGACGGGCCAGCTGGCGGGCAATAAAGTCTACGACGGCAATGCACAAGCCAGCCTGTCCGGTGGCGCCTTGAGCGGCCTGGTGGCCGGTGAAACTCTGGGCATTGGCGGCCAGAGCGCCGTGTTCAGCGACAAGAACGCGGCCAATGGCAAAGCAGTGACGGTCAGCGGCACAAGCCTGGTTGATAGTGCCAATGGCCTGGCCAGCAACTACACGGTCAGCAATCCGACCGGCTTGACGGCCAGCATTACGGCCAAGGCCTTGACGGTGACGGGCCAGCTGGCCGGCAATAAAGTCTACGACGGCAATGCACAAGCCAGCCTGTCCGGTGGCGCCTTGAGCGGCCTGGTGGCGGGTGAGGCATTGGACATTGCGGGTCAAACTGCCGTGTTCAGCGACAAGAACGCGGCGAATGGCAAAACCGTGTCGGTCAGCGGCACGACCCTGGTCGACACCATCACCGGCCTGGCCAGCAACTATACGGTCAGCAATCCGACCGGCTTGACGGCCAGCATCACGCCGGCCAGCCTGCTGGTGCGCGCCACGGGCGTCGCGTCGCGCGTGTATGACACCACCACCAACGCCAGCGTGACCCTGGCGGACAATCGTATCGCCGGCGACGTGCTGACCGTCAGTAATAGCGGCGCCAGCTTTGCCGACAAGAACGCCGGCGCCAACAAAACGGTGACGGTGAACGGCATTGTCCTCGGCGGTACGGACGCTGGCAATTACACGGTCAACGCCACGGCGACCACCACGGCCAGCATCACGCAGGCGGCCTTGGGGGTGAATGTGGGCAATGCCGAGAAAGACCAGGGCCATGTCAATCCGGCCTTCACGGCCAGCTACACGGGCTTGCTGGGCAACGACACGCTGGCGAACGAGGTCAGCGGCAATCTGGCGTTCAGCACGCCGGCCACCATCGCTACGCCATCGGGCAGCTATCTGGTGTCGGCGGCCGGCCAGACGTCGACCAACTATGCGTTGACGTACACGTCGGGCGTGCTGACCGTCAAGCCGACCGAAGCGCTGCAAAGCGTGGTGGCCAGCGTGATCGCGGCGGTCAATGTGGCGCCATCGCAGGGTAATATGGTGCAGGCTGATGGCGTGGCGAAAGGCGGAACCGTTACCAGCAAGGAAGACGCGGTGCAGGTGGTGGCGGAGGGCGCCCAGCGGCAGCAGGGCAGCACGCCGTTGGTGCAGATGACGGCATCGGTGAACAGCAATGTCTTGCCGGGCTTGCGCCTGAACGTGATCGACACGGGCCTGCGACTGCCATCGGCGGCTGGCAACACCAGCATCGAAAGCCAGTAAGCATGCGCTGACAAGACGCTTGCTGCGTATTGTCAAATCCTCTACACTGCGCTCTTCATTTTCGCAGTGTAGAAAAGGCATCATGCGCAGCTCCATCCCGACTTTCCCGCTCTTTTTGCTGCTCTTGCCCGCCATTGCCTGCGCCGAAGATGCGCCGCTGCAGAAAGTCACCATTTCCGCCGCCAGCGGCCTGCAGCAGCGGCGCGACGATACGGCCGCAAAGATCATCGTCAGCCGCGACGACCTGGTTCAATATGGCGACAGCAGCCTGGCGGCGGCCCTGAAGCGCCAGCCCGGCGTCTCCGTCGTCGGCAGCGAGGTGCGCATGCGCGGCCTGGGCGCCGGCTACACGCAAATGCTGATCAATGGCGAACCGGCGCCACCGGGTTTTTCCATCGAATCCATCGCGCCCGAAATGATCGAGCGCATCGAGATTTTGCGCAGCGCGACGGCCGAATACAGCATGCAAGCCGTCGCCGGCAGCATCAACGTGGTCTTGCGCAAGGGCGCCAGCGGCGCCGAGCGCGAATGGAAGCTGGGCGCGGGCAGGCAGGATGGTCGCTGGCAGCCTGCCGCGTCCCTGCGCGTGGCGGACAAGCTGCCCGGTTTCGCCTACGCGCTGACGGGGGCGCTGGAACGCACGGCCGATGACGTGGCGGGATGGACGACTGAAACAATGACTGATCCCACCGGCACGCTGCTGGCGCTGCGCGCAACGCGCACGCGCAATGCCTCGTCCGTCAACAAGGCCAGCCTGACGCCGCGCCTGCACTGGACGCTGGACAATGGCGACACCATCACCTGGCAAAGCTTGCTGGACTGGTATCGCACGGGGTTTGACGGCGTGGCCAGCGAAACGGTGTTGACGGGGGCGCCCAGCAGCTATCCGCGCAATGGCGCCACCTCGCAAGCCAGCGTGTTGTCGGCGCGCAGCGATGTGAGCTGGGCGCACGCGTTGGGGGCGGCCGGCAAGCTGACGGGCAAGCTGGGCGTCAACCATAACCGGCGCGATACGGATTACGCCTTTCATGGCGAGGCGGCCGATGGCACCCCCCTGCTGCTGCGCGGCGTGGTCTCCGACGCCATCGACGACAGCCTCAACAGCAGCGGCAAATACCTGGGAAGGTTGGGCGCCGGGCATGCGCTGAGCCTGGGTTGGGATGGCAGCCTGATACGCCGCAGCGAATCGCGCCGCCAGCGCGACACGTATCTTGCCGGTGGCGCGCCGTATGCGCTCGATGAAGACTACACGGCCGATGTGCGGCGTCTGGCCCTGTATGCGCAGGATGAATGGGACGTGACGCCACGCCTGCAAATGTATGCGGGCGTGCGCTGGGAAGGCTTGCAGACGGCCACCGAGGGCCGCACTTTGCGCGAAGTGCGCACGCGCGCCAGCGTCTGGAGTCCCGTGGCGCAACTGCTGTGGAAGCCGCCGCAGCAGGAGCGCGACCAGCTGCGGCTGGCGCTGGCGCGCACCTACAAGGCGCCCACCACGCGCAACCTGGTGCCGCGCCGCTACACGATCAATAACGGCAACAGCGCCAATAACCCTGATTTCCAGGGCAATCCCGGGCTGCGTCCGGAACTGGCGTGGGGGCTGGACGCGGCCTGGGAGCGCTATTTTGGCAAGAGCGGCGTGGCCAGCCTGTCGGCATACACGCGGCGCATCAGCGACGTCACCGTGCAGCGCCTGTTCCAGCACGATGGCATCTGGATTGCCAGCCCGTTCAACAATGGCACTGCCACGGTGCGCGGCATCGAAATGGATGTGAAATTCCCCTTGCGAACCTGGTGGGTGCAGGCGCCCGACGTCGACGCGCGCGCCAATGCGGGGCGCAACTGGTCCAGCGTCGCCGCCGTGCCGGGTCCCGGCAACCGCCTGGCCAGCCAGGTGCCGGCCACGCTCAACCTGGGACTCGATTACCGGCTCTCGCCGGGGATGAGCATGGGCGGCAATCTGCACGTGCAGACGGGCGGCCTGGCACGGCTCGATGCGTACGCCAGCAGCCATGCGAGTGTGCGGCGCACCCTCGACGCATATGCGCTGTGGCAGCCGGACGCGAAAACGCGCGTGCGCCTGTCGGCCGCCAACCTGCTGCGCCAGCAGCAGCTGCAGGGGCAATCCTACGTCGATCAGGCGGGCCGCAGCGACAGCCTGACAACACTGGACGGCAGCGCTGCGCTGCGCCTGCTGTTCGAGCGCAGCCTGTAAGCATCAATGCCGGGTGGGCTTGCCCTGCTGCACCAGGATGAACGGGCTGACGACGACAGCCCATAGGGCCGCATCGGCTGCTTGCCAGTCCAGCGCCTGCTGGTCCGACACCTTGGCCACTTTGCCATCGGCCATCCATTGCGTGATGGTGGTTTTGTCGTCGTGCGAGATGCGCACGGCCACTTCGACCAGATCGAGTTCATTGGCGACCCAGACGATATTGCCCTGGGCGAAGTGCTTTTCCAGTTCGCTCCAGGCCAGGCGGGCAGTTTCGCTGTTCACTTTGAGGCGCAGTTCGGTGTCTTTTTCAGGATTGGTTTGCATGCGAAATATCAAGTTGCGGTGAGTCGGGTGCCGTTGCGCGCGCTTTATTTGCCTGACAAGGCTTCCACGCGCGGCGTCGGCGTACCCTGCCATGTTAACCGATAGGCGGCGCCTTTGCGAACATTGCCCACCAGGGCAGGGCGGAAGCAGGCCAGGTTGGTGCCGCTGGCGTGCCGGACGCTGGGGAAGATGATGCCCATGGAGCCCGCTTCGAGCAGGATGGCGGCCAGGTCTTGCGAGGCGATGTAGCTGGCCGGGTCCAGGCAAGCCTGGTAGTGCTCCTGGCCGCGCAAGTCGTGGAAGCTGGCGGAAAAATCGGCCAGCAGCGACTGGTAGCTGACGCTGTCGTCGAAATAGTCGATTTCCTGGTACTCCACGGTCTTGTGGAAAATGATCTCGGCCAGCGCCGTTTGCATGTCGAAGGCGCAATACCAGGCGCCCCGCTCGCCATCGTTGAAACGCGCCCCTTCCGGGCGGGCGTAGGTATAGGCGGCGTTGATGATGCGAAAGTTTGGTACGCCAAAAACCAGCTCGTCCACGCCAATTCCTGGCGCGCCGCCGTACTCGGCCACCAGGCGCGCGTTGGTGGCGTTATCGAGCTCGAACAGCTCGCGCAGGTGATCGTCGTCTTCCGCCAGGGGCGCCAGCACGGAGTCTTCCATGTCGGCGAAGCGCGAGGGTATCAGGCGGCAGGTGTCGATCTGGCGCAAGGCGGCCAGCGGCGGCAGCTGTGCATCGGCGATGGCAGGCACGATTATAGCCCTCCGCGGCGCGCATCGAGCAGCTTGCGCACCGTCTGCATGGCCAGCAAGCCGCCGGCCAGCATCTGCGACAGGGGTGTGCGTCCGCCAAACACGGGATTTTTGTTGGGCAAACTCACCCATTCGTCGGCGAGTTTGTCACCGTACAGGATGTGCAAGGCCTTGTAGATGCCCAGCAGGTAGGAAATGCGCGTGATGCGGTCCACCTCCAGCACGCGGTCCGGGTGCTTCTTCCACTCGTAGTAGGCGCTGCTGGACAGGCCGCCCAGCAATTCGCGCGCATCGTCGTCGCGCAGCTTCCAGGCGGCGACCAGCTTGAAGAACCCCTTCAGTGCTGCCTGCGACAATCGCTCGCGCTCGGCTTTGGCGTTCAGGTCGACGAGCACGGCCGGTTCGAAGCGGCTCTTGGGGTAGGCGTAGGCGAGATTCATGGCTGTCCTTCAATAAAACTCTGTTTATGGACTATATATACTCCTTTTCTGGATTCCTTGCAACGGTCGCGCGCATGAAAAACGGGGCGCGCCAGGACGGGTGTCCCGGTGCGCCCCGTTGGCAGACCGTGCTGGCTTATTTTGCCGCGACGGTGACGGGCACGTTCAGTTGCGCCGTCAGACCATTATTGTCCAGCGCCACCACCTTCAGCGTATAGCTGCCGGCGACCGGTTGCGGCCAGTAGGCCGTGATGGTCAGGCCGCTCATGGAAAACTGCATGCCCAGCGGCGCGCCGTTGATCGAGATCCACAGCGCGTTCGCCCCGGGGGCTGTCAGCACGATGTTGCCGCTCATGGCCTTGCCCGCCACGCCCGTCATAGTGGCAGCGCTGATCGTGGGACCGGCGGCGGCGATTTTCACGGTGGCCACGGCCCGGCCCGTCAAGCCCGTCTTGCTATCTTTGGCGATGACGGTCACGTTGTAGCTGCCCAGCACGGGGCTGGCCCAGCTGACGACGCCGGCGGCATTGATGCTCATGCCGGACGGCGCGCCCGACAGGCTGTAGGTGACGGCGTTGGGCGCCACCGTCGTGGCGGTGAACGACAGGGCCACGCCCGGCTTGCCGCTGACGCTGGCCACCGTCACCACGGGCGGCAGCGGGGCGGCGATGGCTACCGTATAGATGCCCTTGCCGCTCAGGCCAGTCTTGCTGTCCGTGGCCGTGACGGTGATGGCGTAGGTACCGGCCACGGGGGCGGCCCAGCTCACCAGTCCGGCGCTGCTGATGGTCATGCCGGCCGGCGCGCCGCTCAGCGCGTAGCTGACGGGATTGGCGGCCGTGACGCCGACATTGAACGCCAGCGCCGTGCCAACCTTGCCCGTGATGGCGCCAGCGGCGACGACGGGCGGCGCGACGGGTGCGATGACGATGCTGTACACGCCCTGGCCACTGAGGCCGCTGACGGTATCCTTGGCCACCATGGTCACGGCATACGTGCCGGCGACGGGGACGGCCCAGCTGACGACGCCCGTGGCGGCGATGCTCATGCCGGCCGGCGCGCCCAGCATGGTGTAGCTGAGGGGATTCGCTGCGCTGGCCGAGACGGTGAACGACAGCGCCTTGCCGGCCGCGCCGCTGATGCCGGCCGGCGCCACCACGGGCGCGGCGGGTGCGATCTGCGTGCCCGACAGGCTGGCCAGCAGGTTTTTCACGTTGGGCGTGCCCAGGCCGCCCAGCGGGTCATAGCCGACCCTGGCCGTGCACACGCTACAGGTGCCGTTGCTGCCGCGCGTGATATCGGCAAAGCTGCTGGCAAAGGTGCCGGGCACGGTGGCGATCTGGCCGTACAGCATGCTGTGCGGCAAGCCGAGCGCCGTCTTGGCCTGCAGCGCGCGGCTGGCGTTGGCGATGGCGACCAGGCCGGCCCACTGTGGCGTGGACAGGCTGGTGCCGCCGATGCTGAGCCAACTGGCGGTGCTGCTGCCCTGTGGCATCACGGCCGTGTACTGGCCTGTGGCGGGGTCGGCATTGAAGGCCACATCGGCCACGTTGCGCCGCAGCAAATTGGTCAGGCCCGGCACGCTGGCCGTCTGGTAGGTGGGCAGCGCCGTATAGGCGCTGATGCCGCCGCCCGTGCCGGACCAGGCCGCTTCGCTGCGCACGCCGCTGCCGCTGTAGCTGAGCGTGGTACCGCCCACGGCCAGCACGTTGGGCGACACGGACGGCCAGGATACGCCGCTGCCCGAGTCGCCCGTGGCGGCCAGGTAGCTCATGTTCTTGCCCGTGAAGGCGCTGTCGACGGAAGCCGTCCAGCTGCCTTCGGCGGCACCAAAGCTCATCGACACGACGCCTGGCCCCATCAGGTTGGCCAGGCGCACGGCGCCCAGCAGGCTGTTGATGGAGGCGTCGGGCGCCTCGATCAGCACGATGCGCGCCAGCGGCGCCGTGGCATGCGCCCACTGTACGTCAAGCGCGATTTCCATGGCCCAGCCCGAGTTATAGGCGGGCGCGGTGGCCGTCATGGTGCTCGATGGCGTGTTGTAGACGATGGACAATTTGCAGCCGCTGGCCGGCGCTGGCGGCAATGGCAGGGTGGCATTCGTGGCGATGGCCTTGGTGGTGCAGCCGGGCAAGCCGAATTTCTGGTTGAAGATGGCCAGTTCGGCCGCCGCGTTCGGGTTGTGCATGGCGTCGACGATATAGATCGTTTGCCCCGCGCCCAGCTGGGCCGCCTGGCTTGGCGTCAGCGCCGTGCCCGCTGCCGGCAAGGCGGGCAAGTCGTAGGCGGCGCGGATTTGCGCGGGAGAGTAGGTGGCCACCACGCTGCTGCCGGCCATGGGCGCGACGGCGTCCGCCGTGCCGCCGGCTTGCAGCGGCGCGATGTCCTGCGCCACCTGTTCCTCGGCGGCGATTCTTTGCGCCGTCAGGCGGCGCGTGGACATTTCCATCATGGCGCCGGGCACGTGCTGCAAATGTGGGCGCCAGTGGGCCGAGCCGCTGCTGTTGGCGCTGTCGCGCCCGTCAGGCGCATCGAGCAGGGCGGGGGCGGCATGGAACATCGGCTGCGCCACCAGCGCACCGACGGCGGCGGGGATGACGGGCACCTCGACACTGAATTGGGTCGCTGCCGTGGCAATGGCGGCGGGCGGCGCCGATGTTTCCTGGCCGGGGCCGCAAGCGCCCAACAGGAGCGCGGCAGTGGCGCCCAGCAGCAGGCGTCCGTGGCGGGGATGCAGGGGGGTGAATTTTTTCATGGCGAAACTCTCCGAGTTGGCGAGGGCCACATCTCGACAATGCATCCTGGCATGGCGCCGCGCGCTGGCGGTCCCGGCCCTGCATTGGCAGCCCCGCTGCCGTGGCGCTTGCGCGCGGTAGGCCGGTGGCTTTGCGTCCCCGCCTTTCAACGGGTTTGCCCTCAGAATTGATCGTGCATCGTTACGGACTTCGTGATGCGTTATCAATTCTAGTGAATTTGCCAAATAAGTGTTAACTATTTTCAATCAATATTTTTATTTTCACAATAAAATGTGGCGGATTTGCCTATTGTTGGAAGCAATCTTGTCAGCTTGATTAAGTCTTAAAGACAAGGTTATCAGACGGGTATCGATGTGTGACAGTGTTTTTCCCCGGCAACAGTGCTTGTTTTTCCCTATGGCTGAATGAATTTAATGAATTTGACGAATATATTGTTTTTGTGTATCAATCCTCGAACGCCATGCCTGGATACGGCGCTGCGCGGCAGGCCGCCAGCCGCTGCGCCAGGCTGCCCACATGGGCTTCCAGCTGGTGGCCGTCCGGATCGAGAAAATACAGGGAATCGCCAGCGCTGCGGTTTTGCTGCCATTCGGGCACGCCGGCGGCGCCCAGGCTGGCGGCAAAGCTGGGGAAGTCTTCCTGGTGTATGGAAAAGGCGTAGTGCGTGTAGGTGCGGCCGGTGTCGCTGGCCGCCTCCGTCTCCAGCGACAGGCACAGCCACAAATTCCCGGCCGACAGATACGCGCCCCTGTCCCAGCGCGCATGCAGGCGCAAGCCCAAGGTGTCGCGGTAAAAAACGACGCTGCGCGACAGGTCGCGCACGGACAGGGTGAGGTGGTTCAGGCCGGTTAACATGATGCTTGGCAACTTTTAGGTAGGGTACGCCTGTGTCGGCCATCGCCATGATTTGATATGACTTTGTTCAACACAAGTTTGAGATACAGCAACAAGGCCACAAACATCACGGCACCTGACCAAACCGTAGCGAGCGGCAGTGATTTGTGGCCGAGAAGCGCAACCGTGCCAGGGCACGGTGAGCATCGCCGGCCGCAAAGCGCGACGCGCAGTAGGTTTGGGCAGGTGCCATCAGATAGGTTCGGCGTGCTCCACCATCAATTGTACTTTTGTCGTGCCATTGTATTCATTCGCATCGAGGCGGAAGGCGACCCTGGTGCGTTCGCCCAGCGCGTCCGTGTGGCCGAACCAGATGGCGTCGAAGCGCACGCCGTTCTTTTCCAGCAGCAGTTTCAAATGGCGCTCTTTCAGGATGCGCTGGCTGACGACGCGGAATTCGTCGCAGAAGACGGGCGGGGCGAAGCCCTGGCCCCACACCTGGCCATCCATCAGTTCGATGAACGCCGTCGTGTAATACGCGTCTTCCAGCGGGCCGTCCGTTTCCACCACCCGTTCCAGCTGTTGCTGGCTGAGCCAGGCCTGGCCCACGGCTTCGAAGGCCTTGGAAAATGCGTCGAAGGCGTCGGCGCGGATGGTCAAGCCCGCCGCCATGGCGTGGCCGCCGAACTTGTCGATCAGGCTGGGCGCCCGTTTCGACACCAGGTCGAGCGCGTCGCGCAAGTGGAAGCCGGGGATCGAGCGGCCCGAGCCCTTGATCCAGCCGTCCGCGCCGGGCGCAAACGTGATGGTCGGGCGGTAAAACTTTTCCTTCAGGCGGGAGGCGACGATGCCGATCACGCCCTGGTGCCAGGATGCATCGAAGACGCTGATGGTGCTGCTGTTGGCCGGCTCGAAATCATCGAGGTGCAGCAGGGCCGTATCCTGCATTTCCGCCTCGATTTCGCGGCGCTTCAGATTGATATCGTTGAGTTGCTGCGCCAGCGCCCAGGCGCGGCCTTCGTCGTCCGTGATCAGGCATTCGATACCCAGCGACATGTCTTGCAGGCGGCCGGCCGCATTCAGGCGCGGCCCAAGGGCAAAGCCCAGGTCGAACGGCGTGGCGCTGCGCGCTTCGCGGCCCGCCACGCGGAACAGGGCGGCCACGCCCGCGTGCATATTGCCCTTACGCATGCGTTTCAAGCCTTGCGCGACGAGGATGCGGTTGTTCGTATCGAGGCGCACCACGTCGGCCACCGTGCCCAGCGCCACCAGGTCGAGCAGGTTTTGCAGGGGCGGCTGGGTTTTCTGGTCGTAAATCCCTCTTTGGCGCATTTCCGCGCGCAAGGCCAGCAAGACGTAAAACACCACGCCCACGCCCGCCAGGTGCTTGGATGGGAAACCGCAGGCGGGCTGGTTCGGATTGACGATGACGGCCGCGTCGGGCAGGGTGTCGGCCGGCAAATGGTGATCGGTGACAACCACCTGGATGCCGCGCCGGTTCGCCTCAGCCACGCCGTCGATGCTGGCGATGCCGTTGTCGACGGTGATGATGATGTCGGGCGACTTTTCGCGCGCGGTGAGTTCGACGATTTCCGGCGTCAGGCCGTAGCCGTACTCAAAACGGTTGGGCACGATGAAATCGACGTCGGCGCCCATGGCGCGCAAGCCGCGTATGGCCACGGCGCAGGCGGTGGCGCCGTCGCAATCGTAGTCGGCCACGATGACCATGCGTTTCTTGGCGGCAATTGCGTCGGCCAGGAAGACGCCGGCCGCGCCGATGTGCAACAAGCCGGACGGCGGCATCAGGGCCGCCAGTTCGCTCGACAGTTCTGCCGCGTCGGACAGGCCGCGCGACGCGTACAGCCGGGCCAGCACGGGGTGGATGCCGCCCTGGCGCAGCAGTTCGGATTCGCGGTAAGGGCAGGGGCGGGTGGCGATGCGGGTACGGGTCATGATGCTTTCAACTTGTTCAGGGTAATCGCGCGCCAGAATTTGCGCTGCGCATGCTTGCTGGTGGTACAGCTTAGCCAGGCGTCGCGGTGGCTCAGCACCAGGCGCAGCTGGTCAAGGCGGCCATCTTTTACGGCTGCCAGCAGGGGCGCGAACCAGTCGGCTTCCAGCGCCTGCAACTGTTGCAGCCACATGCCCCATTCCTGGGCCTGCGCCGCTTCGATCAGGCCGCCCAGCACGACGATCGCGTCGGATTGGTCTGCCAGCACATTGCTTGGACTGGCATGGCGCCGTGATGGTTCCGCCAGCGCCGCCAGCCAGCCGGGCGCGTCCTTGGTATGCAGGCTGGTGGCGCAGCGCGCAGGTGCCGGTGCAGATTCCGCCGTGGCCAGGCTCCCACCCCAGATCCAGAATGAGTTGATGGCTTTCAAGCCCCGCTCTTCGCGCGCCGCATTGACGGGATGTTCATGCCACAGCATCTGCACTTCGTTTTGCAGGCGGCGCGCGGCGCGCGCGTGCTCGCCTTCCGGCATCCAGACGGACAGGTCTTGCGTGGTGGCGCCGTCCGGCGAGGCGCACTGCAAGTCGCTCCAGGCGTCGGCGCGCATGAACCAGGTGCCCGCGTCGCCATACGCCAACGGCTGGCCGATCTCGTCGAAATACGGGGACGCAATGTCGAACAGGGCGCGGCCATCGGCCTCGCTCAGCTTGAGCTGGCGCAAGTCTTCCAGGCTGATGTGGCTGCGGGCGATGGCCAAGTGGGCCGGATGCAGCAGGAAATAGCGGCCTCCCGCTTCCGGTACGAGGCCGTAGCCGCGCATGGCCTGAGCGGCAAAGGCCGCCTGCGCCGCCTCGCCATTGGGCGCGGACGCCAGGCCCAGCGCGTGCGCCAGCCACGCTTCGTGCGGCAGGAGGCGCTTGGCGTTGTCAAAAGTTTCCAAATTGCAAGTGGAGGTGCGCGACAGCAGGGCCGCCAAAGCGGGCGCTTGCAAGACCTTGAGCAGGTCAGTAGCCAGTTCGGCATTGGGCAAGGCGAAGGGCAGGACGAGGGTAAGTTGATTCATCCCGAGATTGTAGGCGATTGTGGCGGTGGGGGAGTAGTTCCGGCGGTTTTCCCCTTGGCCGCGGGCGCGGGGGAGTGGCGCCACGGTGATGTGTTTCACGCATGAGTGTCATTTGTGTGGCACACTGCGCGCTCGCATATTACGTTGTCGCGGGAGCGCATGAGCATCATCAAACAATTTCCTTTTGAGTGGCAGGTCGGCGTGCGCTATACGCGCGCCGGGAAACGCAGTGGCCGCAACAGCTTCATTTCCTTTATTTCCCTCATTTCCGTGGCCGGCATCGGCCTGGGCGTGGCCGCCCTGATCGTCGTCCTCTCCGTCATGAACGGCTTTCAGAAGGAAGTCACCGACCGTTTGATGTCGGTGCTGGCCCATGTCGAGGTATTCGACACCAGCGGCTCCATGCCCAATTGGCAGGCGCAGGAGCGCGCCGCCTACGCCAACCCGCAAGTGAAAGCCGTGTCGCCGTTCGTGGAAACCCAGGGCATGCTGCTGAATGACGAAACCATGCGCCCGTCCGTCGTGCGCGGCGTGCTGCCGCAGCAGGAAGCCACCGTCTCCAGCGTGGCGAGCCAGATGAAGCAGGGCAGTTTCAAGGACTTGACGCCAGGCTCGTACAACATCGTGCTGGGCATCGACCTGGCCAAGGCGCTCGACGTGAAAGTGGGACAGAACGTGACCCTGATGCTGGAACGCGAGCCAAGGGCTGGCGACCCTGCCAATGGCATCGTCATGCCGCGCATGCGCGCGCTCAAAGTGGCCGGCATCTTTGAGGCAGGTCATAACGAACTCGATGGCAGCCTGGCCTTCGTCAACATGCAGGATGCCGAACAGCTGCTGCAGCTCGACGGCCCGTCCGGCCTGCGTCTGCGCCTGCACGACATGAACCAGGCCCCCCAGGTGGCGCGCGAACTGAAAGCGTCGATGCCGGGCCAGCTGTGGATGCGCGACTGGTCGCGCGCCAGTGCCAGCTGGTATGCGCTGGTGCAAAGCCAGAAGAACATGATGTTCATCATCCTCAGCATGATCATCGCCGTGGCCGCGTTCAACCTCGTCTCGACGCTGGTGATGTCGGTCACCGACAAGCAGGCCGACATCGCGATTTTGCGCACTTTGGGCGCCTCGCCGTTCTCCATCATGAAGATCTTCATGATCCAGGGCGCGCTGGTGGGCTTGCTGGGCAGTGCGCTGGGCGTGATCGGCGGCGTTGTGCTGGCGCTGAACGTGGGCGTCATCGTACCCTTCATCGAAGGCATCTTCGGCCTGCACTTCATTTCCAAGGAAATCTATCAGATCAGCGCCGTGCCGTCGGACGTGCATTGGCTGGACGTGGCGCAGATCGGACTGATCGCCTTTGGCCTGGCGCTGGTGGCGACCATCTATCCGAGCTGGCGCGCCGCGCGTGTCAGGCCGGCCGAGGCATTGCGCTACGAATAACACTTCAAGAAACGATAAAGACCGCCTGAACAATGAGTATTTTCAAGAATTTGCCCTTCGAATGGCTCGTCGGCCTGCGCTACACGCGGGCCGGCAAGCGCAGTGGCCGCAACAGTTTTATCTCCTTCATTTCCCTCATTTCCATGGCCGGCATCGGCCTGGGCGTGGCGGCGCTGATCGTCGTGCTGTCCGTGATGAACGGCTTCCAGAAGGAAGTGACGGACCGCATGCTGTCCGTGCTGGCCCACGTGGAAGTGTTCGACAACAGCGGCAGCATGCCGGACTGGCGCGCGGAAGCGGCGCAAGCGTTTAAAAACCCGGCCGTCAAGGGCGCCGCGCCGTTCGTGGAAACGCAGGGCATGCTGCTGCGCGACGACGCGCTGCGCCCCGCCATCGTGCGCGGCGTGCTGCCCGAGGAAGAGCCGAACGTCTCGGACGTAGCCGGCCAGACGCGCATGGGCAGCTTCAAGGCGCTGCAGCCGGGTACCTTCAATATCGTGCTGGGCATCGAGCTGGCGCGGGCCTTGCGCGTCAACTTGGGCGAAAAAGTCACGCTGATGCTGGCGCAGGGCCAGGTCACGCCGGCCGGCGTGCTGCCGCGCATGCGCAGCTTTACCGTCAGCGGCATCTTCCAGGCGGGCCACAATGAATTCGACGCCGGTCTTGCCTTCATCAATATCGAAGACGGCCAGCGTTTGCTGCGCATCGACGGCCCGTCCGGCCTGCGTTTGCGCCTGGCCGACATGAACCAGGCGCCGCAAGTGGCGGCGGAGCTGAAAAAATCCATGCCGGGCGATCTGTGGCTGCGCGACTGGTCCAAGCTGAACGCCAACTGGTTCGCTGCCGTGCAGACGGAAAAGCGCATGATGTTCATCATCCTGACCCTGATCATCGCGGTGGCCGCCTTCAACCTGGTGTCGACCCTGGTGATGACGGTGACGGACAAGCAGGCCGATATTGCCATCCTGCGCACCCTGGGCGCCTCGCCCCGCTCCATCATGAAGATTTTCATGATCCAGGGCGCGCTGGTGGGCATCCTGGGCACGATGTTGGGTGTGGGCGGCGGCGTGCTGGTGGCCATGAACATCGACGTCATCGTGCCCTTCATCGAGCACCTGCTGGGCGTGCAGTTCCTTTCCAAGGACATTTACTTCATCAGCACCGTGCCGTCCGACCTGCGCTGGCCCGACGTCACCAAGATCGGCGTGCTGGCCGTGATCCTCGCCTTTTTGGCGACCCTGTACCCAAGCTGGTGGGCTGCCCGCGTCAAACCTGCGGAAGCCCTGCGCTATGAATAAACCACTGACTACGACCATGACAGATCTGAACAAACCTGCCTCCAACGGCGCTTCCGCTGATTCTGCCGTCCTGTCCTGCCGCGGCCTGGGCAAGACCTTTACGCAAGGCAGCTACAAGGTGCAGGTGCTGGCCGGCATCGATATCGATATCCACCGCGGCGAACGCGTCGCCATCGTCGGCGCATCGGGTTCCGGCAAGTCGACCCTGCTGCACTTGCTGGGCGGGCTCGATACGCCCACCAGCGGCAAGGTGACCCTGCTGGGCAAGGACTTCGCCACCCTCAGCGAAAAGGCGCGCGGCGACTTGCGCAATGCCTCGCTGGGCTTCGTCTACCAGTTCCACCACCTGCTGCCCGAGTTTTCCGCGCTGGACAATGTCGCCATGCCCCTGATGATACGGCGCATGAAGCGCGCGCCCGCCACCGAGCTGGCGCAGCAAATTCTCACGCGCGTCAACCTGGCCAAGCGCGTCACGCACACGCCGGGCGAATTGTCGGGCGGCGAGCGCCAGCGCGTGGCCCTGGCGCGTGCCCTCGTCACGCAGCCGGCCTGCGTGCTGGCCGATGAACCGACGGGCAACCTCGATCACGCCACGGCCGAACAGATTTTTGACTTGATGCTGGAATTGTCACGCACCCTGGGCACGGCCTTTGTCATCGTCACGCATGATATCGAACTGGCCAAGCGCTGCGACCGCGTGCTGCGCCTGACGGACGAAGGGCTGCAGCCTTATCAATACTGAGCAATACTAAGGAGCCGCCATGCTGTGGATCGACACGCATTGCCACCTCGACGCGCATGAATTCGGCAGCGAATCGCTCCCGGTGGCGGCGCGCGCGCAGCAGCAGGGCGTGGCGATGATCGTCGTTCCCGCCGTCGAACGGGCCAATTTCGCCATCGTGCGCGAGCTGGCGGCAGCGGCGCCCAATGCCTGCTATGCGCTGGGCATCCACCCGATCTACGTGCCGCACGCAACGGAAGACGATTTGATCGCCCTGCGCGAGGCGGTGGCGCAAGCCATGAACGACCCGCGTTTTGTGGCCATCGGCGAGATCGGCCTTGATTTCTTCCTTCCCATGCTGTGCGAACCGGCCATGCGCGCCAAGCAGGAGCATTTTTTGCGCGAACAGCTGAAGATCGCCCGCGACTTCGATTTGCCGGTGCTGGCCCATGTGCGCCGCTCGCAGGACATCGTCCTCAAGCATGCGCGCCAGATCCGCCCGAACGGCGGCATCGCGCATGCGTTCAACGGCAGCTTCCAGCAGGCGCAGGGCTATATCTCCCTCGGTTTCAAGCTTGGTTTCGGCGGCGCCATGACGTTTACGCGCGCGCTGCAGATACGCCGCATGGCTACCGACTTACCGCTGGACGCCATCGTGCTGGAGACGGACGCGCCCGATATTTCTCCTGCCTGGATCCACCCCGGCCGCAACAGCCCCGAAGCATTGCCGCGCATCGGCGCCGTGCTGGCCGAACTGCGCGGCCTGGATATGGCGCAAGTGGCGGCTGCTACCAGCGCCAATGCGCGCGCCGTGCTGCCCCGATTACCCTTGATGGAAACACGCTCATGAACAAGAAGATCATCTCCGGCGCACTGGCGGCCTGCATGTCCACCATGTTGGCACCCGCCATGGCGGCGCCAGGCGCCCAGTGCGACGGCATGCCGCGCCTCGACGTCACTACGCCGGCCGGCTTTTGCGTGGCCGTGCTGGCCGACGGCCTGAAATTTCCCCGTGGCGTGCTGCCGCTGACGAATGGCGACATCCTCGTCACCGACATGGCGGGATGGGCGCCGAAGCTGGGTAAATTGTGGCTGTTGCAGCGCAAGGCGGCCGGCGCCGGCTACGAACGCAAGCTCCTGCTCGACAAGCTTGATCGCCCGAACGGCATCGTGCAGGGACCGGACGGCATGGTCTACGTGGGCGAGGTGGGACGCATTTTCCGCTTCGACCTGCGCGATCCCGCCCGCGCTACCACCGACATCATAGGCGGCACGGCGAAGACGCCGCGCCTGCCGGGTCTGGGCTTGCACCTGCTGACGAACATGCGCTTCAGCCCCAAGGGCGACCTGTATGTGAACGTGGGTTCCAGCACCGACCATTGCGAGAACGATGGCAAGGCGCCCGATCCGGCCAAGGCCTGTCCTTCGGCCGAAGGCCCGGAAGCGCTGGGCGCCATCCGCGAATACACGATGGCCTGGCCGGCCGGCACGGTGACGAGCTGGCGCACGCATGCGCGCGGCTTGCGCAATTCGATGGCGCTGGCCTTCCATCCGGCCACGGGCGAGCTGTGGCAGGCGGAAAATGCGCGCGACGCCATCCAGGCCGCCATGCCGCAACTGAAAAGCGACGAGAACCTGCCGCATGAAGAACTGAATTTGATCAAGGCCGACCGTCATTATGGCTGGCCGTACTGCTACGACGACAATGTGGCCAGCCCTGAATACCCGAAAACGGCTTGCGACGCCCAATATGCGGCGCCGCAGCGCCTGCTGCCCGGCCACGCCGCGCCGCTGGGCATGACGTTCTACACGGCCGGCCGCTTCCCTGAGCTGTACAAGAACAGCCTGATCATCGGCTACCACGGTTACCGCAGCAATGGCCACCGCCTGGTGGCACTGCTGCCCGACAAGGCCGGTGCGCCGCTGGACAAGTCCGTCGACTTGATCAGCAACTGGGAGCGCAAGGGCAAGCAGGGCAGGGGCGCTCCCGTCGACGTCAAGCAAGGCCAGGATGGCGATATCTACATGGCCGATGACCACAATGGCCTGGTGTTGAAACTGCACTATGCGGCAGTTAAACCCTAATGTCTGATTCCGGGCGCTGAGATAAGGCCTATTTGAACTTCTTCGAGCGCCCACGTGACGCCGCATTGTGCGCGCGCAGGATGGAATCGACGCGTTCCGACGCGTCGCGCGACAGGTTTTGCGCCACGGCGATATCGGGGAAGGATTCCGGCAGGCGGTAGCTGAGCCATGCATACGCCGAATAGTAGCGGCAAGTGTCTTCCACCTGCTGCAAATTCTGCGTGCTTGCGCCATACGCGTGCTGGCGCAGTGTGCTGGTCTTGCCCTGCGACAGATTCTTCGCCCAGTGCTCCCACGCCGTTTGCAGCGACGGCACCTTGCTCGATATCGGCACCAGCGACAGGGTGAACTTGTCGGCGACGGACAGGGGCAGGGTGTCGAGCCAGACGGCGCGCTCCTTCTGGTCTTCCGTGATGCGGGGGAAGAAGAAGCCGTCCGGCACGTCGATATTGTGGATGAAGCGGCGCAGCAGTTTTGACAGCGACAGCTCGCCCGTCACCGACGAAATGCGGTGCAAATGTTCGAGCGAGGGCGCCACGGCAAAGCCGCTGGTGTTCAGCGGATGCAGCTTTTCCTTGAGCAGGGCGCGCATGACTTCATGCGTTTCGTTGTCGTAGCCGGCCACCAGGCCTTCTTCGTGCACGCCATAGCGGCCCGCTCGCCCGGCGATCTGGCGCGCCAGCGCGGCCGAAATCTCTTCTTCTTCGCGGCCATTGTATTTGACGCAGGTGGTCATGACGATGCGCGCAATCGGCATGTTCAGGCCCATCGCCAGCGCATCCGTGCCGACGACGATATCGGCCGTGCCATCGCGAAAGCGCTGCGCCTGCGCGCGGCGTACTTCGGGCGACAGGTTACCGTAGACGGTGGCAACCGACAGCCCCGTTTCCGTGATCATGTCGCGCCACATCAGCACTTCGCGGCGCGAAAAGGCGATGACGGCGTCGCCGCGGCGCAGATTGCGCACCTTGCGCACGGCGCTCGGCTCCATCGACAGGGGCGCCATGCGTTTTAATACGTGCACTTCCAGCGGGCAGTCCAGGCGCTCGGCCAGCGCTTCGATGGCGCGCCGCGCTTCCGGCGCGCCCACCAGGTACACGGTGTGGGCCGGCGCGCCGCACACGGCCGCCGTCCACGCAGCGCCCCGGTCCGGGTCGGCCAGCATCTGGATTTCATCGATGACGGCCACTTCCGCCACCGTTTTCGTATCCAGCATTTCTACCGTGCTGGCCACGTGCGTGGCGCCGTCGACGACCCGGCGTTCCTCGCCCGTGATCAGGCTCACGGCCAGCGGCTTGCCATGTGGCGCCGCTTCCTGCAGGCGTTCGTAGTTTTCCAGGGCCAGCAGGCGCAGGGGCGCCAGATAAATGCCGCTCTTTGCTTTCACCAGCGCTTCCATGGCACGGTGCGTCTTGCCGGAGTTCGTCGGTCCCAGCAGGGCGATGAAGCGGCGCGGCATGCGCCGGGCCATCTCGAACGAGGCGGGATACTCGGCCAGGTTGATGCTCTGGCGCGTGCGCGCCGCATGCTGCTCTTCCTGCTGGCGCTCGATGGCGTGGTTGAAGCGCTGGCGGATGCGGTCGAAGACCATGCCGGCCGGCTCCGACGTCTGCATGTCGGCCAAGGTGTGCAGGAAGACCATCGGGTCCGTGTCCACGTCTTCGCTCAGGCCCGCGATATCGGCGACGAAATCCATCACATGCTGGCGCAATTCCTCGAAGACGGCCAAGCTGGCCCGTTCGCGCACCAGGGCCAGCTTGGCCTCGCGGTCCATCTTGCGCCACTTGGCCGGCCGCGCCAGCACGCCCTGTGCCGGCACCAGCGCATACGGCACGTGCAAGCCTCCCGCCTTGACCACGCCGGAAAAGCGCACGAAGACGCGGCCTTCCATCTTGACCAGGCGGATATGTTCGGCCAGTTCCCCCAGTTCCGCGACCAGTGTGGCGTCGTTATTGTCTTCGGTGCTGTCGGAAATGTCGGTGGAAGTATCGGGAGGAAGTGCGGAGGAAGTCATGTCGTGCCTGGGTGTTGAGGTAAGCGAGGCCGATTATACCGTCGATGGGGGCGGGCGGTGGTGGCCAGTATTGGCACTTGTATGTTTAGGCGGCACGCGCGCGTACCAGGCGCAGCCCCCAGCCGGTGACGATCACTCCGTCACCGGTTAGCAGATGCGCCACGGCATCCATGAACGCGCTGCGCAGGCGCTGCCTGGCGTCATCGTCCAGGCGGTCGATGTCATATGTGTGTGTCAGGGAGGCCCACAGTTCGTTTGGCGTGGGCGACCAAGGCACGTCGATATCGTCAAACGCGACCTGCGCGAACGCGCCATCGAGCAGTTCGCGCCAGCCCGCTTCCGACCCCGCGCGCCGGTCGCCGAAGCGCAGCGGCGGCAGCGCGTCGCTGGCGATGGGTTTGAAGACGCGCATGAAAACGTCGTTGACTTCGCCCAGCAAAAAAGTCCGGCCGACGATGGCCGCGAACTGGCCACCGGGCCGCAGCACGCGGCGCATTTCCCTGACGACTTGTTCGATATCGTCCATCAGCATCAGCGCCATGTGCGAGACGAGATAATCCACGCTGGCCGATGGCAGGTCCAGTGCCTGGGCGCGGCCACACTGCAGCCGCACAGACGGGGGCAGGGTGGCGCGCGCCACAGCGAGTTCGGCGTAGCTCATGTCGATACCGATCAAATGCAGTATTGCCTGCGCCCTGGCCGCGAGCAGGCCCAGCAGATAGCCATCGCCGCAGGCAAGGTCGAGCACCGTCAGGGGCATATTGCCGACCGGCACGAGGTCGGTCAGCACGAGGTCGGTCAGCACTACATAGGACGAGGCGTAGCTGGTGGATACAGAGCGGGCGGGCAGGTGGGCAAACGCTGCGCTGGTCACGCCGACCTGGCGCTGATGGAAGTCTTGCAAATAGGTTTCGGCCGCTGTCAATAGGGTCATGCAATGTCCGCAAAGTCGTGGCGCTTTGGCGCCGGATGACCATCTTAGCATGGGGAAAGTTTCGCCAGCGGCTGGGGCGAACTGCGTGCAGGAGGGTGTTTTCCACGCTATCTTTGCGCCAGATCAGACGTCAAAGAGTGGAAAGCGATCACAGTACCTGGGCCCCTTTCGCATCGAGCGAACACAACGCCCCTATGCGCACCCTGATACTCGGCTTTGCCGCTGGCGCCGCCTGGCTGCAGACGCAGGCCAGCTTGCCGCCGCACGCGGCCGCGCTGCTGTGGGTGAGCGCTGGCGCAGGGGGGCTGGCCGCATTGCTGCTGCTCCATCACGCGTATTGGCGCTGCGTTGTTGGCTTCGCGGCTGGCGTGGGGTTGGGCTTCTTCTGGGCCGCCTGGTTGGCCCAAGCCGCTCTGGCGCCGCAACTGGCGCTGGCTGATGAAGGCCAAGACATCACCGTAGTTGGTACTGTGGCCAGCCTGCCGTACCGCTTCGAGCAGGGCGTGCGCTTCAATTTTGCCGTGGAAAAGGCTGCTGGGGCGAAGGTGCCGCCTCTGATCGCCCTGTCCTGGTACGCGGGTTTTCGCGATGCGGTGACGAACGAGGTGGGGGACGTGCAGCCGGGTGAGCGGTGGCGCCTTACGGTACGGCTGCAGCGTCCCCACGGCAATGCGAATCCCATGGGTTTCGACTACGAGGCGTGGTTGCTGGAGCAGGGCGTGCGCGCCACGGGCTATGTGCGGCCGCGGCCGCGTGCCGACACGCCGAACGTGCGCCTGGCTGCCTTCGTGCCCGGCTTCGGCAATGTAGTGGAGGCCAGCCGCGCGGCGTTGCGTGCGCGCATACTGCGTAGCCTGGACGGCAAACAGTATGCAGGCGTGATCGTGGCGCTGGTGGTGGGCGACCAGCGCGCCATTCCCCAGTCGGACTGGCAAGTGTTCAACCGCACGGGCGTCAGTCACTTGATTTCGATTTCCGGCTTGCACATCACCATGATCGCGGGCCTGTTCGCCCTGGGCGCGGGTGCGCTGTGGCGGCGCTCATTCTTTACGGACCGGCAACTGCCTTTGCTGATGCCGGCGCAAAAGGTGGCGGCCCTGGCCGGCGCGCTGGCGGCATTTGTGTATGTGCTGCTGGCCGGCTTCGGCGTGCCCGCGCAGCGCACCTTATATATGTTGCTGGTGGTGGCGCTGGCCTTGTGGCTGGGACGCATCACCAGCATAGGTCACGTGCTGTGCCTGGCGCTGGGCGTGGTCGTGCTGCTCGATCCGTGGGCCGTGCTGTGGCCCGGTTTCTGGCTGTCGTTCGGCGCCGTTGCCACCATGCTGTATGCGACGGCGGGACGCACCACGGCACCCATGCCGGAGAGCGCCAGCCGCTGGCGCCGCCTGCGCGCCGCCGTGGCGCTGGGCGCGCATACGCAGTATGTGGTGACGGTGGGGCTGGTGCCCTTGACGATGCTGCTGTTCTCGCAAGTATCGCTGGTCAGCCCCGTGGCCAATGCGCTGGCCATCCCCGTCATCAGCCTGGTCGTCACGCCCCTGTCGCTGGCGGGCAGCCTGCTGCCGGCGCCCCTGTCCGACTGGTTATTGCTGCTGGCGCACGCCATCGTGCACATGCTGGCGCAGGTGCTGGACTGGCTGGGCGCGCGCCGTTTTGCCGTGTGGACGGCGCCCGCGCCGCCGTGGTGGAGTTTTTGCTGGGCATTGTTTGGCACGGCATGGCTGCTCGCGCCACGGGGATGGCCGCATCGCTGGGCGGGCATGCTGGGCTGGCTGCCCCTGCTGACGGCCTTGCCGTCCAGTCCGCCACCTGGCCAGATGTGGATCACGGCCTTTGACGTGGGACAAGGCATGGCCGTGCTGGTGGAAACCCACGGTCACCGCTTGCTGTACGACACGGGACCTGCCTACAGCCTCGATTCCGATGGCGCCAGCCGGGTCATCGTGCCTTACTTGCGCGCGCGCGGCATAGGCAAGCTCGACGGAGTGATCATTTCCCACAGCGACCTGGATCACGCGGGCGGCGCCGTGTCGCTGCTGGAGAATGTGCACGTGGGATGGCTGGCCTCGTCGTTGTTCGACGGCCACCCGGCCGTCGAGGCCCGGCGGGAGTCGCACCGTCCGTATCTGCACTGCATGGCGGGCCAGAGCTGGACCTGGGACAACCGCGAATGAGTGCTATGGACGCACAACCCTTCATTGTGACAGCATGGACACTTCCAATGAGCACCGAACCCTGCGATAACCTGATGAGGGAAAAGTACTAATTATCCAATTCGGTATCTCCAATGCCGGGTATCTACTCTGTTCTTCCAGTTGACTCATATAGCTTGGCTTGAGCGTTTTGGGAAAGAATCGTAGGCGCCCTAGACGAGCAGCATCTGACATCCCATCCGAAAATCTCCAACGAGCTGGTTGCACAGGAATACTTGATACCGGCCGCTATTTAGCCGGAGCTTATTGCGAGTCGACGCTCGCACACCCATGCGTTACTAGCAGTGTTTTTTATCATAGCAAAATCACTGTAACCTTTTGATTTAAATGAGTTTTTTAAAAAAATACCCATTGACACCAAAGTCATCGCCAAGTATCGTGACGCGGAGGAGGAAGCATGACCAACGAGGGAATACGAACAGTTCTGGTAGATGAGCACGAACCCGCAGCTCGATTAAGTATGCAGCGCTTGGCAGAAAAGCGCTCCAGGCTGGTGCTGTCAAAGGACGACCATGAGATGCTGAAAGGCAGCAGTACTGCCCCGCTTTTGTACCCAACACGGACATCAAAGAAGTCGTCGCTTTTGCCGATGACTAACGTTGTGCCGGTGGATACGCAAACGGCGGGCCTTGCCGAGATTAGTAAAGTACGACTCGACACCGCTCTACTGGCAGTTCGAGGTTTATCTTCATTGCCGGCGATTTGTTATCCGCTTCAAGCTAGGCTTCCATGGACCCCGGCGCGACCTAAGGCTCACACAACTACACGGAACTCGTCGCGACGTGCGTCTATCTACGACCTTTCGGAAAGCACGACAGTTGGTCGAGGACGAGGTAGCCATCGTGCTAAAAGTAACGAAGTCTCCATGTCTTTGGATGTCCAAGTATTCCAGTGGGTATATGAACATGACCGGCCTACCAAGCCTGCACTGCCGCAGTACTCAACTGGCGCCAAGTGTCGCGATAGGCACGGCAACGCTCCGCGCCAGGTACCGGTCGCAGTGTTTGGTGAAGGATGGATAAAGAATACCGGCAATTTGGACATCGATTATTAGCTAGCCGTATGCCGATTTCACAACCGATTTCATGTTATCGAAGCTTATTATTAAAGTTGATGTTGCCATGGCCAATCTTGAGTACATCCATTACTCGCCAATGCGTGAGGTTTTCGAAGATGGTTCAATTAGATGGGAACGCGATGTGATGTCGCGCCCAATAGAAAAGCTCCCGCACATATTTTGGAATAACGGCGAAGATTGGACTGAGGCTAACCACTGGGCAAAAACAAAAGCTAATGGCGTGCTAGGCGGACACATCGATACGGTTACCATTCTCATGAAGCACCTGCACGCCTATGCAAGCTGGCTCGAAGTGAGCGAAGTCGACTGGCGTCATTTCCCAGACCGTTTCGCTGACCGAGTGCTAGTTCGATATCGAAAGGTGATAATCGACCAGCGTGACCGTGGGTCAATCGCACCCAGTACCGCCACAGCTCGCATGGCCGCATTAATCCAGTTCTATCGGCACGCGAAAAAAAATACTTTCGTTTGCAGAACCTCACCCCTCTGGCGTGATGAATTGGTTGTGATTCGTTATTTTGACACGGTAGGGTTCGAGCGAACATTAACAAGGGTTAAGTCAGAATTGTCTATCCCGAACAGGCGTCGTCCAGGCCTGACGCTGGAAGACGGCTTAATTCCCTTAGCAGGCGGATATCCTGAAGCACTGCTAGCGTTCACAGCATCGGAAAACCTCGACGAGATTCACTTAATACTATCAGTTGGGTTTTTGACGGGTGCACGGATTGGGTCGATTTCGACTCTTGCCGTACACAATATTGAAGCAGCGATTCCCGACCCAACTATGCTGGGCTTCCATCGCATCCCTGCCGGCCCAGGGACTGGTATCAAAACAAAATTTGACGTTTCGGGCGACCTTTTGGTACCCAGTTTCCTGCTGAATGCACTTAAGACCTACGCCTATTCGATGGACAGGTTGAAAAGGCAAGCCATAGCGGCGCCCGAACACCGAAGTCGATTATTCCTGACCTGCAGGGGTAGTCCATATCGACCAACAACATTTAATCGATTAATGACAGACCTGCGTCGGCGGGCTGTCACAGCGGGGCTCACCTTCATGCAAAATTTCAAATTT
Source organism: Janthinobacterium breve (assembly GCF_051380895.1). Taxonomy (NCBI): domain Bacteria; kingdom Pseudomonadati; phylum Pseudomonadota; class Betaproteobacteria; order Burkholderiales; family Oxalobacteraceae; genus Janthinobacterium; species Janthinobacterium breve. Next base: position 32,777 of record NZ_JBNYXY010000009.1, read on the forward strand.
CACCAGACTCGGTGCACTTATGGAACTTGGGTGCTTGCACTAGCTTTGCGGGTTACGGGCGAAGCAGCCGCGCTAGCCTTTCTCCTAGAAGTTATGTTGCATAAAGATGAGGTGACGACGTTTCGCTATATTCGTTTTAGGGAGCGTGGTCAAGTTAAGGCTTTGGTGTCCGATGAGTTTTCTGCAGCATTTTCCGGCTTAGTTAAGCGCGACTGGAGCCGATTTGGAGCCTGATATAGACCTTATTCCTGAACTGATTTTAGACATTGCGCATAGCGAAAAATCAGCGCCTTTTGACCTGAAAAGACTTTTATATAAAGGGGGCGCCGGAACTCGTTTGGATTTAGTGCATTCTCATATTCACAGCGGGGCGCTTGGTCGCCCATTGCGTCAACGCCTCAAACTGGTAACACGTGCTTATGAGGTAATCGCAGACAAGCTCGCCGGAGGCGGCAGTCCGGCAACGGCGGTTACACGGTTCCAGCAGCTTTGCGCATTCTTTGCATGGGCGGAGCGCGCTGACAGTTCATTGGACCTTACCTCAGTTCAAACCACCTATATACATTGGACGGACCACCTTATCCACCGGCAGAACGTCGAAAGGAGCCTAAATCAGTACAGTGCTTACAATAACGGGATAGTCGTCGGCGGAATACTAGATGAGGTCCTTGAACGACAGACACCAGTCATAACGTTGACTCGGCTAAAAAAAAATATTCGCCGGAATTCTGCGCAGAGTGTTGAAGCCGAGAGACAAAGCTTAACATCGACGTTCGCATTCGGGCGCCTGCTGCAGGATATCTGTGATGGTGTGCCCCTGAGCGCAGTCTGGGGCCCTAGACCGTTTCGAATCTCCTTGAGGAATGGTGGGCATCTAGTTTACCTAAGCCGATTATCCCCGGAGAAGTCGCATTCTGTAGAGCGTACAGCAGCGAAAGAGCTCAAGAGTTTAAAGCAAAAAGCGAGCTGCGACGCGGCCTACATGAGCAGTTGTTCGCCAGTTTCGCGGCGAGACGTCGTTAATTTGCGAATCATGTCTGAGATGTTGATTTTTATAGCGCAAACTGGAATGAATCTAGCTCAGGCAAATACGCTCCAGTTAAGAAAATTTAGTTACGCCGCCGACATTGATGGCTATAAAGTCAAGGAATATAAGCCTAGACGTGGTGGTGAGGTGTTATTCGAAATTTTTAAGGAATATCGGAGTCACTTTGAGCGATACTTAGAATGGCGTAGGGCGCTATTCCCAAACGATACTAAGGTGTTTCCGGTGATACGGAATATAAATACTCTTGAGAATACGCGCCCGAGTTTTGATTTAATTAAAAAAGCTTGCAAGCAAGCTTGCATTACGTGGCTTCCTCCTATAGTTCTTCGGTGCACTAGAGTAAATTGGTTGCTTCGGAGGTCTGGTGACCCGGACTTGACGGCCGAGATGGCTCAGCACTCCAAACAAACGTTATTGCGCACCTATGCAAAACCCTCAATGCAACGTTCAATCTCTGAGGTCCCGAACTTCTGGCTGAAGACGGACCCTGCTTTGTCGAAGCTACAACCACTAATCGCGGTCGCACCGGGTGCATGTACCGGAACGCCTTTGGCCGTTCCATCTATACCTAAGTTCGCGACTTCACCGGATTGTGTTCGCCCATCAGGATGCTTATGGTGCGAACACCACCGCGAGATTGACTCATTAGATTATGTTTGGGCCTTAGCGTCTTTCAGGCACCTCAAGACCGTGGAGCTGAGTAAGTATTACCCGCCCGCGGGCATGTGCCACACCGACCACCCAAGTCACTTTGCGGTCCTCCGGATGAGCGAAAAATTAACTTGGTTTCGCAACTCTAACGCGACCCGACGCTGTTGGGTTGAGGAGGCCTTGGCGCGCGTTAACGAAGGACGCTATCACCCTGAGTGGCAGTTCCTGATTGAATCTATCGAGTGAGAAAAAGTATGACTATTTCCGTAACCGAGCTCGGCTTGGGTTTGCAAAATGATTGGGTAACCCCGACAAGTGTAGTTTTTAGACCAGTGACTTGGCCGCCACATCCGGAGTGGCCAGTCAGCATTGACCGAAATGGTGCGGTAATTTCTCGCTGGAGAGACCCGTTCTGGGACTTAACTCCTTTGGCCGGAAGGACCTTCAAATTGAATTTTGGGGATGGGCCAGACGGTCAGGCAGGGCGTCTTGATTCAGCCAACGCGGACATTCTCCGGTTGATGGTCACTTGGCGCATATGGGGACCACGGCCCACTAGGACTGCAGCAGCGCTTCAAAAAATTTTCACGATGTTGCGTGCGGTCATTTCATTGTGCAGCCGGAAAGGCATTTTAGCGACCGATTTGATGCGTTTTCCAAGAGTTTTTGAGCAACTTCCCGAAACGATTGCGCCAAGCCGATATGACGCAACCATTCTTGAGCTTTACCGGATTTATGATTCAAGGGACCAGCTTGGATTTTTCATCCTTGACCAAGATGGCCTGAAACGCTTAGCCGGCTCGAAGCCCGACCATGACAGTGTGCAAACCCCCTATATCCCCCCACGTATTTGGCTTTATCAGGTAAATCGTTTGCGAGAATGTTTGGAAGACTTCATCCGTAACCAGGCGCAGATAGAGGCATGCTTTCGGTTTTGTCTTGAAGCGTACGTTAAGAATTACGGAACGTTGGAAGCTGCATTAGCCGAGGACAGGAATAAAAAAAAAGGACCTTTTACGAAAAACTCTGTTACTTACCCTGACTGTAACTACTACGGCTCATTTGAAGACACCGCGGCGCGATACAACCTGACGCCATCACTTGCAAAGTGGCTCAGCGGCCGGAGTGAAGGACTGAATTCCTTGCAGGCATTTTCTGCATACCTTGACCTCGTTATCATAGCCGCATTGGCATACATCGCAAACTTCACGCTTCAACGGCGCGACGAAGTCGGCTCTCTGCGAGTCAGCTGCTTGATATGGGAGGAGGATGAAAAATTGGGTCGAGTCCCAATCATATGCGGTGAAACCACAAAAACTGACCCTGATTCAGATGCTCGCTGGGTTGCAAGCCCTAGTGTCGAGCTCGCCGTTACGGCACTCAGTTCAATTGCGCTGTTGCGGATGCAATGCGACCGCGCCAACTCTAATGTGGAACCCACAGAACTTGATATAGAAGACCCCTATTTGTATAGTGCCCCTAGCGAACCATGGGGGGGAGGAAAGACCAGGAAATATTACATTCGACGTAGAGTCAGAAACCTAGGCTCAATCGTTGCCACCTACCCATGTCTGTTTGACCCAGTTCAGATGACCATTACACCGGATGACCTGAAGGTCGCGAAGCAGCTAACCCCCAACCTTCCTGAAGACAGGTTTGCGGTAGGTCAAATCTGGCCGATTGCATGGCACCAGTATCGCAGGACGAGCGCCGTCAACATGTTTGCATCGGGATTAATTTCTGATAGTACTATGCAGCACCAGTTGAAGCACAGTTCTCGATTAATGCCCCTGTACTATGGTCGCGGATACACCCGTCTACACTTAAATGAGAATGTGTCATCTACCGTCGTGGCTGCCATGTACGAGGCTATGGCAACTCAACTTCGAACCGCCATGAGTGACCGGTTCGTATCCCCTTACTCTGACGAGCATAAGCAAATCTTAGTGGTTAACATCATGAGTGAGAAGGATACGAAGAAGCTGGCATCTTGGGCTAAAGAGGGCAAAGTCAGCTACCGCGAACATCGTCTCGGAGGTTGTATGAAAGCTGGGGCTTGCGATTATGGCGGGGTCGAGTCAGTGGCCCGGTGCGCTGGGTCGGATAATGGCAAGCCGTGTTCGGATGTCCTTTTCGACAGGACTAAGGAGCCGCAGATAAGGACCGAATTGGCCTGCGTTGCGAAAGAAATGGCTAGGCTGCCAGTAGATAGCCCGAGACACCGAGCTTTGCTCCTAGAGCACCGTGCTATGGAGTTTTACCTCAATGCCATATGACACCCAAGAGCCTCTCAGCGCTGAACAGCGATTTCGACATGCCTTCGAGCGTCTTAAGGCCAATACTCCAAGAGTGCTACACCGTGGCACTCCAGTCACTCAAAATAACGTCGCTCGGGAGGCTGGGTGCGACCCGTCAGCATTACGGAAAAGCCGCTTCCCGATGCTTGTGCGCGAAATCCAAGCCTACTTGGAACTCAACCAGGATGCGATGGAGTCCGGCCGCCATATTAGGCTTAAAAACCGCCAAGCTAATCGTACGAAAGTTGAGAAATTGAAAGACGTCATCAGGCAACGCGACGCAGCTCAGTCAACGCTGACCAGCGCGAACGAACGCATCGTCGAGTTGAGTGCAAAGGTTCGTTCCCTTGAGATGCGCTTCGACGAGGCTACCCGCAACTCACCTCGAAATAACCGCTATTGACTGCAGGTGTCATTAAATTGGTGTTCCAGAAAGCAGGGCTAGAAACGGTCACTCGAATCAGGGGTGGAGCTTGCAGTTCTTCCACACAGCGAGGAATGCAGAGGAGCTCTCCCCTGGTCGACATCTCTAAGGTTAACTTCACGAACACTCGTCCCGGCACCGGAGTCTAAAGGGGTTTTGAACTCTTAACACGGCTCTCCTTTGGCTGGGACCGCTGCTTCGCTTAACTGCTGCGCGCGAGCCGATGGTATAGCGGCGGCCACAAAAGACTGTGACTATCGCCGCATGGGTGGACTGGACGCTGCAACGTACCAACGGCCGCAGGCGTAAGAGGTGGGCAGACACATCCGTGTCGGCAAATCCTAACAGGGCGGCGGCTGACAACAGCGCTCGTTAATCTTGGCGTGATGAGGGCCTTGTGTCACTTTCTTAAACTCCCCCGAGAATCTATGCCGCGAAGATTGTGATGCATCTTGATACGCAGCCGCTCCAGGTCCTAAAATCTAAAATTAGCTGCGGAGTGGGGTGGGGATTTGCGTTGCTTCAATCAACGACACGATATCCTGCTATTGCCCGCCAAGCGTGGAGCTACACGTAAGGTCGTTTTAGCTATCAGAGTATTGGGGAGGCATTTGCTGTGAAATGCTAGTGATGTAACAAATCGAGGATATCAACCTTCAATACATCGGCCAATTTCTCAATATTGTCGAGAGACACGGTCTCAAGAGCTCGCTCGAGGCGAGAAAGAAACACGCGGGACAGACCCGAATGCTCCGCCAGAACGTCCTGGCTCATACCTCTTTTTACACGCCAATCCTTTAGATTACAAGCGAGTCGTTCTCGGGCGGTTTTGACTGTGTAAGGGCTGCTCATGACAGCCGTAGCATGAGTTATATACTTTGCTCAGTCTATAAAGTATACGATACAATGTTTCACAATGCGGAAAAGCGAACTTGCCGCGAGCTTCTACGTCATTTTTTATCTTCTGTCTTTGCTGCTATCAATACGGGTAAGGCAGGTTTGCTCCTATTCGTTTACTCGCAGAACGCATCCACATAACGTTTTGACCAAGACAATTTTTAACTACGAAATGACTTCAGCTCAATTCCTTTCTTCCTACTGCATTTTTTCAGCAGCAGTGGGTGCATTCCGTGCAGGCCTGCCCCCGGGCCGCACCGACGCCGATAGCAAAGCGGTGGCAAAAGCGTTTAAGGAGGCGACCAAGGGACTGGCACGGTCAGACTTGGCCAGCATCACGGAGTACTTGCATTGGATAACTACGCAGCCTGGGTGCGTTGAAAGTAACCTGACCCATACCTATGCGACTGAGTTCCGTCTCGACCGTGCCCTGGGAAGACGTGGACGTGAATTAATTGACGATGGCACCTTAATCACCGCAACTGAGCTGTGTCTTCGTGCTGGCCTCACCGAAGCTCGCCTACTCCAGTTGGTACGTGAACGAAAGGTCTTCACGATGCCGCATTGGGTTGACGGTGTTTTCGGCGATGACTATTACCCCGCTTTTTTTGCTGAATCGCAGTACGACCCGGCCTGTCTTGCCGCTGTCTCAAAAGGACTACTTGGCATTGACGGAGTTCGTAAGTTTCGTTTTTTCACAACCGAGCACGCGGACTTGGGCAACCAGACACCGTTAAAAATATTGGAGACAGATGGGGCGCATGGTGGTGCCGTAGCGCACGAGCAGAGACTTGAGCAGGTGCTGCTGGCAGCAAAGCAATTTCGACGACGAGTACCTAAAACGAGGTTAAGCCTATGACACGGCATGACGGAGCTCACTCTCTTTGCACATCCGCCAATCTTGCGGACGCCGGGATGGAACGCGAAGTACGCAGTCATCAGCTTGGCTTTGCTAGATGGGGTCGGCGGTTTCTGCTGCTATTAGTGGCGGCCCTCACCCCGCTGGTCAGTCAAGCTTACACCGCCATTGCACAGGTCGACGGGACACCACACGGCACGATTTACGCCGCGTGGGGTTACGCAACTCAAAAAGGGGCTGACTTGGCTGCAGTAAAAGGATGTAGAGCCTATGCAAAAGAAAGCGGCCTGACTAAGAGGGCGGCAACGTGCGCCGTAATACATAGGCAAAAAGGCTTCGGCGGCGGTGCGATGGTGTGCGGGGTAGGAGGATGCGCGATGAGCACAGGTGTCGACACGCAGCAGGATGCCGTAGACCGGGCATTTCGCCAATGTGAGCAAAAGAAGTTAGGTGATTGTCAAACTACTGATATCACCAGCTGGTGGGACGAGACAGGGTATGGCCAGCCAAGTACGCCGAAAAGAGAGGCAAAGTCGAATTGCGGCCCGCCACCGGGTCGAACAGTTCGGTCTACCTACCAGTGCAGTAACGGCGATTGCGTTCGCACGTTTGAAAATGGCTGCACGCAGCGGTTCCAAGCCCAGTATTGCCACGACCCCTTTAGTGGTAAATGGGATTGGAAACCGGATGGATGCTAGCCAAAGGTGCGCGGCAGCCACACTAAGCGAAACACGTCTTCACAGATGACCCCAGGTACAAAAGTCTTACATCTGCCCGCGAGGGCCTACGCTTGTCCATCCTTAAGAAAAATGAAAACTCTACAAAAAATTTCAGCAACCGCCGCCATGCTTATCATTGGTGGATGTGGCGGAGGGGGTTCCAATAGCAATACGACCCCAGCCTCGCCACCAACCACGGTAACGCCCCCAGTGACGGCGGCTCCAACGACCGTAACCAACATTTTGACCGGCACCGCTGCGCCAGGCGTTGCTACCCAGACTATTCGTGGGACCGCATATGTAGGGGCCTCCGTGACCGCCTATAGTGTGCAGGCCAATGGCAGCGCTGGTGCGGCGTTAGGTGTCCCGACCACTGCGGACATCAACGGCCAGTTCGTCATTACAGCAACCGCCGCACCACTGGGTCCGGTACGCCTCGTGGCAGTTGGGGGAACAGTGGCACGCGCTGCAGACAACACTATTCAGCCCAATGGTTCGCTGGAGCTGATAACACCGTTCGTGACAACTGAGTACAACAACTTCAAGATTAGCCCGCTGACTGATATCGCAGCTAACGCTATGGCATCGAGCGCACGGAACGGCGCGACTCTGGCCAACGCATTCGTCGAGGGCATGCAGCGCCTGCTCGAACTAGACGTTGCAAACGTCGTTTTCCTGCAGGACAAGTCGGTATACCTGAATGTGCTGAAAGGGTCAGTCAAGAGCGACACGACATATTACGGTGCGCAATCATTGCAAGGCCAAGAACTGTTGAATGGGCTGGAGTACCTCGGCGTGATGCTGGACCTGCCCGCCCAAGCGGTGGTCAAGGCTGTCGGCGCCGCAGCTCAGAGTAGCTACGCGTTGGCCAATGTAGATGGTACGGGCATGCCCATCAGTGTCGGGACATGGGCGAACAGCACATTTAGCCCCGGCGCGACAGCGACCCTGAAGTCGCTACGGGACGCGAAAACTCCTGATGCGCAAAAAGTAGCGGGGCCTGCAGGCACTAGCGTCGCCCCTCGCCTTAACGAGTACGTGAGTCGCTACCTGGTTATGGACTTCACTATGGATACTGCGTGCCGTAGCAATGCATCGCTGTATTTCACTAGCCGCTATCCCTTCTACCAGGTTGATGCTCAAGGCAAAATGTTCGCGGCTGATTGCAGCGCGGCAGCGCAGCGCATTGCTGAACTCAAAGCGCGGGTCGCAACGAACAATAGCACTCGAATGAAGTAACAGGTCAGGCACGATGCGGCTGCCATCCCGGCGGAGCGATATTTAGAAGCGGCTCTGTCGCCGACGCACAGTAAAAACCGAATCAAAGGAGAGCTGTGAAGCCGCTGGTATTTCTTGATTTTGACGATGTCATTGCTATTCACCCTGGCTACACGTCAGCAGTGGTCCTGGCAGCGCTCAGGTCCGGCAAACCGCATCTGGCCACAGAGCTTTGGGAAAACGTATTTCATCGAGAACTGAGGGCTAACCTAGCGCGGCTGCACCACGAGTTCGAACCTCGTTACGTAATCAGTTCATCGTGGTCGACCTATATGTCACGCGACGAAATTCAGGACGTACTCATTCGCGGGGGCCTAGGTTTCGTTGCTGCTTCTTTACATTCACGCTGGCGGAGCGCAACCGAAGTGGGCTCATTTCGTGTTACAGATATCGTGGCTTGGTTGAGGACAAACGGTGCCACGCGACCAATCGCGTACGTCATCCTCGACGACTTATCGAGCGGCCGCACTCTGGTTGGTTCAGTCTTGGAACCGCATACCGTATTCTGCGATGAATGGGTGGGGTTTACAGGAATCCAACTGGAGCGTGCAGTAGCAATTCTCCGAGCCCAACGGACGTCGTAACCGATAGCGGTTTAGGCTTGCTTTTGACTGCAAACATCCCTACATCTGCGTGCGCCCTGGACGCCAGAGCGTACTTACTGTGTCGTGAACTCCTACGTCTATGGCGGTCATGAACCCAGTGCTCTATCTCGATTTGGACGAGCTATGCAGCATTACCGTAGCGTTGCGTTTTTCTCAGAGGGTGGCACCGTCCCGTTGGCCAAGGGCGTTGCCTTTGCCGTTCGCCACTTTTGTTGCCTTACTGGAGCGACGAAATGCAACAGTTGAATAGTGATGACGAAGTGCCTGGGGGGCCGTTATGGGTCTGCTATTGCGACTTCGACGGAGTGACGCATTTTGACTCTGTCTACGTAAGCTCCAGCCGTGGAATTCATATGACGGCGCACGGACACCAACTTTTCGAATGGGCACCGATTTTGGAACGGCTGCTACAACCATTCCCAGAAGTTGAAATCGTACTCAGTACATCGTGGGTGCGCGCCCGAAGTCTTGAGTTTGCTAAGGCTCAGCTTTCCCCAGCACTTCAGGCAAGAGTGGTTGGTGCAACCTTCGACAATCGCGTAACCCAAAAGCTGGATTTCGACCTGATGCCGAGAGGCCTGCAGGTGTGGCGGGACGTCGAGCGCCGCAAGCCAAAAAAGTGGTTCGCGATTGATAATGATGACCGGGGCTGGCCAGCGTGGTGCAGAGACCATCTCATTAAAACGGAAGACCATCTTGGACTGAGCGACATCGGCGTGCAGGACGCAATTTGCAAGGTCTTAGCCTCGTTCTAACGCCGCAGAGATTATCGGTGTAACACGGGTGCCCCTGACTCGAACGCGGGTAGATGTTCGGTAACACGGCCTGGTACTCCTGTCACGGCAGTTCGAGTGTCACGCCCTCTCGCCTCAGTTCCTTGTGTACGGTCGGCTGAGCTAATGCCAACGGCTGCACAGACGACTGTTCGCCGGGCGGCAACAGCAACGACTCCGAGCGAGTTCCGAAAAATGCACGACGCGTTGATGAATTGAAAGCGAAAAATCAAATGACAAGTTTGGAACAGAAGAGCAAGCTGTTGTCCCGCTGGCTGCGGCACCGGCCAGATGCTATCGGCCTTGAAATCGATAAACGTGGATGGGTTGACGTTGCTGAGCTGCTCTTGAAATCGGCGAGTGCCGGCGTCGCACTCACTCATGCTGAGCTGACGCAAATAGTGGTCGAAAATGATAAGCAGAGATTTTCGTTGAGTGAGGACAGAACGCGTATCCGCGCGGCACAGGGGCACTCTGTTGATGTTGACCTGAACCTTCCAGCCAAAACCCCGCCTCCAGTACTTTTTCACGGTACGGTGCAAAAGTTCATCGCATCGATTCGCCGGCAAGGTTTGCTGCCAGGCACGCGGCGAGACGTACATCTGTCTGCAACGAAACAAACTGCATCCGAGGTAGGTGCGCGACGGGGTACGCCGGTTGTGCTCCTCGTGGAAACGTTTCCACTGCTCCGTGACGGGTACCGATTCAGGTGCTCGGACAACGGCGTGTGGTTGATTCCGAACGTCCCTCCTAAGTACATTCGGTTTCCAGATAAATAAATGCACTGGCGGCGCTCAAAGCCTCCATAGCGCCATGACACTTTTGCACATCGACGGCCCTCAGTTTCACCACTAAACCCATGACTTGTCCTCGTCCGATGCAGTGGGATGCATCAAAGGGAGTGGCGACGGGCGCGAGAAAATATGAGGGACATGCTGGTAGCACGCCCCTCATCAAATTATTAAATATCCTTCAACATGATTTCATCGGAGCCTTACTGAGTTTACGGCGCACCGAAGGTTGCAGATTTTCGGGCTTCCTCGAGCGCGTGAAAACACTTCTTTGCGGCTTTATGGGCATTTTGATATGCCGCGTCAGCGTGCCGGTGCGAGGCTTCTGTCTCCCGCTGCATAATCATCAGCACACGGTAAACAGGGGTATAAGCCTCTTCACTTTCAAGAAGCCTATTCTTCTCCAATGCACGCTGCAAATTGATGGCGTGCTCACACACCTCCAATGTTGTGCGAAAACGGAAGTCGGCCGAGTTTGCCGTTTCTCTTGCAGCACTAAGGTTTTCAACTGCAGCGTTGTATTCAGTTTCGAGTTTAACGAGGTTCGACACGTCGGAGGTTGTCAGCATAATTTTGTCCTTTGGGAATTGTTTTCGGAGCGCATGAGGCGCCTACCTTTGGTATAGGCACATGGGAGCGAATTTTTTATATGCATTGAAAATATTTTTTATCGGCCGATTCATTGGAAGTCCGGGGGCGAATGCGGTCTGTTGAGCTGCGCAGTTCCATCGGAACGCGTTTCCGCTAGCGGCGGCTCGGCGGAACCAGTTACGATGACTGGGCAGTCGTTCGACGCGCCGCGAGGCGTGCGTCCAGCGGGACGGCGTTATCGTTACCGGCTTGAGCCCAATCCAGGGTGAGCAGTTCAGCGCCTCCGCCAAGCCAGCGGCGCCGGGCATCGAGCAGCGCCAGCAGCCAGCGCATATCCAGGGCGCGGCCAGCATCAAAGGTCGCCTTGTTAGGAGAGCATGCGGTATTGCCGACCTGGCCCAGCAGCACGAGCAGCACGCAATGACACGGACGAGCAGCGCCAACGATTTCGAGCGGGTGGGGCTGCCCCCTTGCATAAGCAACCACGCCGAGCTGCAATGATTGCCGCCGGCACCGCGCCGAGCGCACTCTCTCCCAAGCGTCAAGTAATCTCATCGATTCAAATCAGGATTCCAATGCACTAAGAATTCGCGCTATGAATTATCAATTTTGCAAAAAATACTATCTGGCCTGGTGCTTACGATGAGATACTGATGGGCCACTCTTGGCAATAAGCGATAGGAGAATATGAAGCGCATTATATTTGCATTTTTGGCATTTTCCACGGCGCAGGCGAGTCTCGCTGCCTGTATTCCTATGCCAGCAAATGGCAAAGAGATGAAACTAGCCAGCGCAGACGGTACAGTTCGTTTGATTTCGCAGGACGATGTTGACACGCCGGTCCGTTCTTCACTTACCCAAACTTATGCTTTCACTGATGTGAAGCCTGCACCGTCCGAAGTTCAAGTCCGCACGGCGTTGAACCAGCTATATGCGAATGCGCAGCAAGCGTGTAGACGCAGCCCAGTGACAGACGTTCGCATATTCTTGTATGTATCGCCTGCCAGTGCCATTAGCTCATCATGGGTCGCCAGGCTCAATGCTGAAAAGATGAAGCCGGTAATTGATATTCGAGAAAATATGCTCTTGGCGCCTGCCTCCGCCAAGCTCGCGGAATGCGACCCTAGTAAAGAACCTGGGAAGTCATATGGCAGTGACCCAAAGTTGCCACCGCTATCGCAACGCAAGATTCTCGGCACTTGGGTGGATGGCATGAACGGGCTGACGACAAGTCTGGAAGATGTCGGCGGCAAAATTTACAAGGTCTACCGGAGTAAGTATTGCTCCAGCGGCGCCACCGGCGAGCCGCTGCGCAAAGGCACACAAGGACGTTACTATCGCAAAGAAAGCAGTTCCGGAGACTACTACGTAATTTTAAAGACTGGTGAGTTGGGCGTTTACGACAGAGATGGTCAGATTGACGCCTTGCCGAAGCATCCAGGTCTATACCCTCGTAAGTAGCGACGGTGGCCGAGTGGTATCGCTCCCGTAGCTCGCACCGTTCGAAAGGTACTATACGCTGTTCCGGCGCCGTCGACGGCTCCACGACGGTGCCAGTTCCGTCCTGACCCTTTGCTGAGCGTTGGCCTGCGCGGCCGGCGCGATGGTTGGCACCAGCAGCAGGTCAACCGCGTACGAATTTCGTCCGCAGTGAAGCCCCCTGCAAGCCCCTTCGAAGGACCATCGAAGCCGATGCGCCGCAGCTCGTTCTACATACCGTCCAAGCCGGTATGTACGGTCCAGCGCCTGGAATAGCTGGCCAGCCTCGTCCTGATATTTGAAACCCCATGTTTCATCGCTCTCATGGTTGCACGCCTGCGCGCCCACCAGCGAAAATTTTCGTTCGTCGTCGCCGGCCGGCGTGTTCGTACGGATTTCGTCTGAAGCCGCAGCCGGGCCAGAACCAGGGCGCCGCCGACACTGGTCCGCCTGCAGTGACTGGTTCGCGCTCCCAATTTTTCGGGACCTTCTTCAGTGGGCGGGCCAAGCCGGCCACAGCGACGCCGAATAGAATTAGCCGGGGTGGCCCGATGCCGGAAAAATTCCCGGCGTCTTCGCAGTACACGCCGAGGTCAAAAGGGCATGGCGCCCCCCCCTTTTGCCGCTGGTCGCCGCAGTGAGATTGCGACCCGGTGCGCGTATTCAAATGCCGCTGGCCAAAATTTTCGGGCCAGTGTTCAGCGGACCGTCGACCTGGCGCAAGGGTACGCATTTGAAATGCGCCCCTTCAACGCCGATGACGGCCAGCGCCAGCTGCAGGCTGGCCGGGACTCGTGGTCAGCACGAACGGTCCAGTATGAGCTGTAGATTGTCTGAGATTCAGCGCATCTAACCGTTACCAAGAGCCTTGGCGTTGTCAGCAGCACCACATGCGATAAGATGCTTTCTGCGCTCTCAAAAACTTTAAATGCAGGCAATAAATGGCAAAATGGAAAAGTGGTCGGTCTTGTGCTCACTGCGGGTTGCCTGGAGCGGGGACCGATGACCATATTCCCCCACAGAGTTTGTATCCCAAGCAATCGCGACAACCTAATTCGCCACTATTCTCGGTCCCTTCTTGCGCGCAATGTAACAATGGTGCGAACGATGATGACGAGGAGTTCAAGGCAATAATTTTATCAGCTGTTGGGTACGAGCATTATGCATCGGACCATTCACTAGACTCACTTGCTCGAACGGTAAGCAAAAACCGCCGGTTGTGGAACTATTTTGAGCAATCGAAAATGGTTCACATACCCACTTTCGACGGAATGACAGCGAAGCAAAAAGTCATCTTCCCTTCAGCGTCATATGCTAAGGTTATTTTACGAATTGTACGAGGACTGTACTGGTGCCAAAACAACAACGTGGCTCTTGGACTTGAAATCCCAATTGAGATATTTATAGGTGGAAACCTCCCATGCGAGCCTGCTTCGCTGCTAGCAATATGGCTTAGATTTACTTGGTCGTCCGTAAATTATGGAACCTTTAAATTCGGCTACATTAACCTCGCTGATGGGCAAAGCTTGTGGGCGATGGAATTCTTCGGTTCAACTATGGCATATGCAATTGTTGGGGAGCATGCGAAAGGTACTTCCGGGCGGCCATTCTGAGGAAGTAGCCATGAGCGAGAGCGGAACGAGCGGCAAGACGAGCAAGGGAGGAGACGTCAGCCCCGGCGCACGCCAAAGCCCCACCGGCGGCCCGTCGTGTTGCGGCCGTAGGAACGGCAAGCCGAGATAGCCATTTCAAATACCGGCCAAACGGTATTTGACCGGTGCCGCGCGGCAGGTCCTGCTTTGTTCGGCTCCTGCCAAGCCGGATTTGAAATCTGACTTTACTGCGGCGCCCTCGTCATGGACGTTACATCCGGGAATATCCCGTATGTACCGCACGCTGGCGCCGTTGTTTTGCAACCCTCTCAAAGAAGGTCGCAAGGGTATTGGGTTTCGCTCCCCCCTTGGCCTGGTACGGCGTCGTCCGAACTTGCTCGCGTTTCAAATGCGACCAAGGCGTAGCGGCAAGCGGGCGCTATTCCTGCCCCCCCCTTTTTTTTCCGCTCCCTCTTTCTGGGACCGGCAATAACCTGCGCAGCAAGCCCGGAACAAACTCTTCACGTGAGCAGATTAAAGCCGCAGCCGCAGCCGCAGCCGCGCGGCCGGCGCCAGCTGCTGCGCCAAAACCTACGCCGAGTAGGCTTTACCCTGGCGCCGAGCTGCTGGCCGGCTAATATCGGAGATGTGCCGGTTTTGCTTCCGTTGATGCGCTGCAGCTGCAGGCTTGCCGCGATTTCAAATCGGAGCAAGCACCCGCTGGTTTGCAAGGGACTTAAAGTCCCCCGCAGATTTGCAACCCTCTTAAAGAAGGTCGCAAATCTACGCCATACCCAAAGTAAGCCGCAAATCCGAAGGGGTAACGAATCGGTATACCCTTTCGGTACGACCCACCGAACAATTCCTGCCCGGGTAAGTGCGCGGATTGGTGCGCGAAAGGTCGGCATGGTAATGTGACTGCATATAATTAATATCTGCAGGATAGAGCATGGATGATTCTGGTGAATCTCAGAAGACCCATTCAAAAATAGTTATCGCTGTTGAGTTCTTAAACACCGCTGCCGATTTGTGGTGTGATGGAAGCGCATACTTCGCCGCGATGCATCTTGCAGCCGCTGCCGAAGAGCTAACGGGCAAGGCATGTAGACACGCGGGGCGAGTAAACCACTTTGACGAAAGAGTGAAATACGTTACGCGTGCGGTCGATGGACTTGGGCTCACCAATGTGCAGAAAAGAGTTTCTGAGCTCATGTACGGTGCGAAGAACTCCATCAAGCATTTTGGCTCGCCTGAGGACGCAGAAGTAGCGTTGGTGCCTCGCGATGAGGCCTCCAATTACATCAGGGGCGCGTATCAAAATTTCTGCGAACTGGGTTTGCAAGAACTGCTATCAGCAGAGGTTTTAAGAGTCCTAGATGCAACATCGTTCTATTGCGATATTGATTCCCAGGGAGCTGATGGCCCTGTTACGCCCTCCGTCTGAGGGAGTGTCCTGAATTCCCAGTGAGCGCCAACAATCCATCCACTTCGGGATGCATCTGACCGATGCGGTAATTCCTGCATCGCCCAAAAGTGTGAAAATCCCACGTTACCCTCGCTCATTTAAGTCGTGTTGAACCATTTTGCCAATCCATCATTCGAATTGGCATGATGTCGCTTAGCGTGGTGCGCTTGGCGAAGGCTCCAGACTTGCTACGTATGTGCTCCTAGCCAAAAGAGCTGCTGGCGAACGGCATGAATTATTTTTAACGTGCGTTGCGTTCATCGGCTACGACTCGACTCTCATTTTCGCACTCGCG
Organism: Janthinobacterium breve; assembly: GCF_051380895.1. Classification (NCBI taxonomy): domain Bacteria; kingdom Pseudomonadati; phylum Pseudomonadota; class Betaproteobacteria; order Burkholderiales; family Oxalobacteraceae; genus Janthinobacterium; species Janthinobacterium breve. The sequence continues at coordinate 48,541 of NZ_JBNYXY010000009.1, forward strand.
TGATTAACCTTTACTTTTCGGTCTTGCGTTTCTCGATGCTTTGCCCCAAGCGCGCTAGTACCGCATTGACCCCACGAGGTTGAGGGTTTAGCGGTTGCGGAGGAAAGATGGAATCGAAACCACGTGCACGACCAAACCCTTGCGCTATCTTCACCAAGAGTTCAATGGAGCCGGTTCCTGTGGACTCGTAGCGCTTAAACGTTCGCAATGGTATGCCACACACTTCGGCGAACGCCGCCTGTGAGAGGTTTTGGCGCCGACGTTCAAAACGCACTCTGTCACGAAGCAGAATTATCAGATTTTCGGTATCAAGGGCTCCAGCAGAGCCAAAGTCAGGCATAGCCATATAAAAAAGTGCCATTTCTGGCCCCAAAATTGTGGATAACTTGAATATTAGCATTTTTTTAGTGTAAGCTGTTTTATATCAATTCATGGCAACTGGCACGTTTTCTTTCCATATGTACTTATATTTTTGCCATTTTTCACAATATATTGATTTTTATTCTCTATTTTAACTAGATACAGTAGTTGTTTTATTTTAATCAAATTGTGGATAAGGTTTTGTCAAGGGGCGTTATATGTCATTTTTAGAAAAATATGAAAGCGCTCCGGACTACGATGTCCCGGAGTACCATGTTCTTGCCCTCTCAGGAGGCGGGTATCGAGGCTTGTACACCGCGACCATACTCAATCAGCTCGAGTCACTCCTGGGAAGGCCATTGGCGAATCACTTCGACTTGATATGTGGCACGTCGGCGGGTGGGTTGCTTGCGCTTGGCTTGGCTGCAGAAGTACCCGCAGAACAGTTGCAGGCTCTATTCGAGGTGCACGGTAAGAAGATTTTCGGAAATCGCAATCTGCTACGGCGATGGGCAGGGTTCCTGTGCATGGCGAAACATTCAAGCCATGGGTTGCGAGACTTACTTGGTCAAACTTTCGGAAGCAAAACAATAGGTGATTTACGTCATCGTGTACTTATCCCCACCGTGAACTATTCAACTGGTATGGGGCAATTTTTTAAAACCCCCCACCACCCATCCTTTGAGTTAGACCATCGCATGAGCTTGACAGACATCGGGTTGGCCACGTCGGCGGCGCCGACCTATTTCCCGATTGCTCAAAACAATCGGGGCGTATACGTGGACGGCGGGTTGGTTGGAAACGCTCCGGGACTTTTCGGATTGCATGAGGTACATCAGTTTATTGCACCTGCTAGGAAGATTCGTGTCCGTGTTCTGTCGATTGGCACCATGACAAGCGGAGCCACTATGCCATATAGCTCAACGCTCGATAGGGGAATTTGGCAGTGGAGAGAAAGCTTGTTTAGTTTGGTCATATCCGCTCAGGAGTCGTCGGTCGACTACATGCTTAAACAGCTTTTGGGCGTTGATTATGTATCCCTTGATGAAAAGCCTACTCCTGAGCAAAGTACCGACATTAAGAAACTCGATAAGGTCTCGGTGGCGGCCACTAACACACTAAAGGACCGGGCAAACCATACGTTCCAACGGACCATTGGCGAGGCAAATTTCCAAGTCTTCCGTAAGCACATCGCTCCAAAGCCAGCTTTTTACCACGGTCCCAATAAAAATTCGGAGATACCAAATGCTTAACCTCAGTGTCTTGTTTAACAATAGCAACGAAGAGCGCCCAGCCTTTCTGGATGCACTGACCTTAGATTCTTATCAAAAAGTCATACTTGAATATGCGCGTAAAGAGATTCGTGAGTGCTTGAGGCTTGGTCTACCCAGAGTGTTGCGGGCACGCGGCTATGAGTTGGACGTTCCAACTCCGCGATTTTTCACTCAAGGCTCATGGTCTTATAAGACCCTTAATGCACCCGCTCAAACGCCGCAGCAGTGCGATTTGGATGACGGAGCATATTTGCCAATGGGCTTTGTGACTCAAACGAAGCGTCCGAGCAAAGCAGCCTCCCTATTCTTCAGCGCAGCGGAAGAGGCGCTGGAGCCGTTGGTAAAAATGCGTGGATGGAAGCAGTCTGAGAGGCCGACTTGTATTCGCGTTGAAGTCTCATTGGACGCCCACGTGGATATCCCCCTGTACGCTATCCCAGACACGGAGTTTGAGCTGCTGAAAGCGCGTGCTTCATATGCGATGGATAGTGTAGAAGACGCCGTAACACGTTCTGAACGGGATGCATGGACGGCCCTGCCAAATGACCAAGTGCTTCTTGCTCATCGTGACAAGGATTGGATTGAGTCGGACCCTCGACCTCTAAAAGACTGGTTTTTGAATGAGGTGGATGCAAAAGGTGAACAGCTTCGCCGCGTTATCCGCTATATAAAAGCATATCGTGATTGGCGATGGAGCCAGGGCGGACCCACTTCCATCTTGCTGATGGCGGCAACGTCGCCGCTGTTCGAGGCAAAGCACGGCCGAGATGATTTGGCGTTGCTTGAAGTGTGCAAAGCTCTACCCAAGGCCTTACGGGATGGCGTGGATAATCCTACCGAAAAAGCAGAGTCGCTAACGGCTCGGCTGGGTCCGGAAGGCGTTGAAGAAGCCGCTGAAGCGTTCGAGAAGTTCGCAGGCGTTCTAGAAGCGGCAATCAGCTGTTCAGATGCGTCACTAGCCTGTCGCTGGCTTCAGGAGCAGCTGGGCCAGAGGTTCCCTTTTGAACCTTACTGGGTGCCAACACCAACGCCCCGTGAAGCTGTACTTGCAACGGCAGCTATCCCAGGGCCATCCGAAATCGTCGGGCGCAATAAGTCTGCGTGATACGAATGGCAGCCACAAACAAGATATCCGAGGTGGTCGAGGCCCTCTCGCATTATGAGTTCGTGTACGAGTGCACCTTAGGCGGCTTTTTAGTATTCCAAGGAGTACTTCGACACGAGGGATTCGCCTACGATTGCGAAATGTATATTGCGAAGGATTTTGCATCGATTCCTCTCATTCGATTGAAAGCAATCCCGGGCATCTTGGGAGCAGTAGCTCCTCATCTAAACGCAACGGGTTGGCTCTGCTACCTTTCACGGTCCTCTATAGTTGTCAATATTTTTGACCCTGTTGGGCAGACCATCGCGTTTGTTAAGCGGGCCGAGTACGTCTTAGGACAGATTCTTGATGGTTCGGTAGTGGACGATTTGGCTGATGAGTTCTTCGCTTACTGGGGGGACGGCGGCAGCAATTGCTTCTTTGACGTGGACGACTTTGAATCCAAATCGCTGCAATTGCTTTTAGGGGACGAGAAATCCGAAGACAGTCAGGTATTTCTTTCTGATGACCCAGTGCGGACGAAGATGAAAGCTGCTGCACTTGGCCTAAAGATTTTACAAAATAAAATCCCGGTTTTAGCATTTTTGTCAACGGTACCACCGCAAGCGAGCCTAATACATTGGCCAATCTCTAATTTGGGCGAGTTTCTAAGCTGGCAGCAACAACTTGACGGACCAACATATTATCGAATTGAAGCCGCGATAAGGAACGTTGTTCGCTCCGGCTCATTAGGTGTAGTGGTAGTAATAAAGTCGCCTCGGTTTGTCTATAGCTTGGCGATTCTCTTCGCTAAATCCTCGAAACTGAAGAAAAAGAAGGTTTCGTTAGATGAGTTGCGCGAAAGTGTAGCCGTGCCGTATTCCGGAAACAGGATTGATGACAAATTTATTGTGGAAAGGAATGTGCCATCAATGAAGACGCTGGCCGAAAAACGAATTGCTCTGGTGGGTTGCGGAACAATTGGCGGGTATCTCGCTGACCTGCTAGTGCGAGCTGGGGCTGGTAGCGGCGGGGGCGAGCTAGTACTGATTGATAACGATATTCTTAGTACTGGGAACTTAGGGCGTCACATCCTAGGATTTTCGGACGTCGGGAAAAATAAGGCGAGAGGAATGGCACGGAAGTTTCTTCGCGATGCTCCAGGTGCGAATGTTAAACCTATCCATCGCGATGCAAAGGAAGTCAACCTGACTAAGATGGACCTTATCATCGACGCGACTGGGGAGGAGTCGCTAGGGTATGTGCTAGAGCCTAAATATCATGCAGCACAGGCACGCCTGTCCACTTGGATTGAAGGTCCTGGAATAGCCGTCCGTGGACATCTAAAAACGGGACGGGGCCAGGCATGCGGCTACTGCTTGGCTAATTACGCGCGGGAAGGACAGTATCAAGCTACCGTAGAGCCCATGCCCAAAATCTATGCCGGACAGGGCTGTGAACAAGAATATGTACCTTTCCCTGCCACGGTGTCAATTCAAGCGGCGTGCCTAGCTTTAGATATGGCGTTAGACTGGGTAGCAGGAAACCAAAAAAGCACCTTGCGGACAAGAGTGGTGGTACCGGGCTACACTTGCCAACCCGATTCCTCTCCGCCAAATATCGAAGGTTGCCCAGCGTGCGATTCGTAGATTTGTGGCAGCTGCCGCACCAAAGCGTATATGTATTGTTTCAAGCATCAGTGCTCGAAACCTTTGATATGTATCGCCAAAACTCTCGGGCTGCGACAGAGGCTGGCGGTATATTGCTCGGTCATGTCCGTGGTGAGCACCTAGAGGTGATACAGGCCACTCAGCCTCAGGCTGGGGATGTTCGGCATCGGATGCGATATGAGCGTAACGACCCAGTTCATCAAACTAAAGCCGACCTCATGTGGAAACAGAGCGACGGGGAAATTCGGTATCTTGGTGAATGGCATACTCATCCGGAAGATAGGCCAATCCCTTCAAGTGTGGACATGAATGGCTGGAGGCATCGAGCCTTAGCTCGTCAAGATGGGCGTGCGACCTTGTCCGTTATCGTCGGCCGCGTTGGCCTGTACGTTTCGCTTGTCGATAGAGAGGGAAAAACGAACGTTTTTATAGAGTGTCAATCCTCGTGAGTTGTACCAAGAACATCTATATCATCGACATGTGCCCCTGTCATGAAGCAAGTCAGGGGGACGCGGATGGCGGCGCCGGCCATCCGACCAGTTCGGCGGTTCGGCGCATTACCCACTTGGCCTCTGGCTCGGATACCCAGCCCGTTGCAACCAGCCGCGGCAAATATTGGTCGAGAATCTCAGTCTCTGACATGTGCGAGCGTTTCCCGGCCTTGGAGTCAAGGGACGTTACGGCGAGTTGTTGCGCAAGGTCTTCGCAGTTGTTCCAGCGCTCGAGTAGCTCCGGCGGCGAGCAGCCAGGGCTGTAGAAACGGCCTTGGTACCGATTCATGGAAAATTTAGGCTGGGCGCCTGAAACGGCCCCTAAGTTGCTTGGACGTGGGAAATCTAATGGTAGCGCGGCAAAGAGCGCCGCTTCCGATTCGTCTTGCGGCTCATCGCCGAGTTCAATATTCATGGTGCCTTTTGCGTCGATATTAGCCTCGCGCCATCATACTCCAGCGTCGAGTTGTCGGCCTAGAAGGCCGGCGATGAATATCCTCGAATGCTCATGCTGGATTGCGGATTCAATCGGTCAACGCAACACAATGTTCAAATCGTTGAGCCGATGTCCGGTAGTTTAGAGTCTTCCTGGGGCACACGTTTAGTGGTTAGTTCTTCTCGTGGTTGGCCAAGCTACGCTGGTGACACACTTCACTGGCGTAGCTTTTTGCACGGTCAATGTCCGCTTTCAATTCTTCAATTGCGGCCTGTGCGGATGGGTCCTCGAACACCTTTTCGACTCCTTGCACCAATCGCCAAAGCGACCACGCAGCAATCAGCACCAAATCTTGAAAGGGCTCGTCGATGTAAGCGTCGCCCACAGTCTTCTTTCTCCCTGACGCACCGTACCAATGGGGATTCTTCATGAACGATGGTACGTGGCCAGGGCCAAGGGACACGATATAACCGTGAACAAGGCTGTTCCGGTACTCGTTCAAATCTTCTGCCGCGCTTGCCGCCACTTTCAGAACAGCATTGCACTTGTCGCTCAGCTTCGGGTTTCCTGCGCCGAGCATCTGGAACTGAGCTTCATTGTTCATCTTTTCAGTGAACGGTCTCGTGCCTTCGATACTGGTCTCGCTCAGCGTCCACAGCGCCCGCTCGAGCGTGGTCTCGAACATGCCGTAGGCGACGATGAACGAACCAATCATCATCAGGTGATGTGGTTGGAGTCCCAGCCCCTCAAGTTTGTCTTGAATCGCCAAGGATACTTCGGGGTAGTTATATGGCGGCATCCGAATCCAATCTGCTATTGTTTGATTTAGTGACGAATCGTAACAATACCGGCCAAGGCGTTGATTACGCAAGCCTGCCAAAAAAGGGAGCAGTACATGAAGAACTACGTCCGCCGCAGAGGGGGTCGTCAATGACCACGGCCATCCAACACGCTTGGGAGAACCTGTCGAATACCCTGCGCCTCTACGTTGAGAGCCACATGGACTTCGCTGCGCTCTACAAAGTTGACCGTCCAGATGCAGTTACGAGGCAGGACCGCGCGCTCGAGGCCAAACTCGAGAAATTTCACACGCTCTACGACGTCACCAAGCACGTACCTGGCTTTGACTTCTTCAGGCACGCGGACACATCACTGCTTATTGTCATGCGAAACGCAATCCATCATCGCGACCACCCGCTCTTCGTGAGCTGGGAAGCCTTCGTTTTGGCCCAAGAGGCCGCAGAAAAGCTGCCATCAAACAGTTATTTGTTCGCATCAACAACTCCCGAAGCCAATCGTATGATGCTGCGCTACTACGTGCCGCTCGATGACTTCCGAGAGCGACTTACCTCGCCGATGGTCAAGAACGCCGACGCGCTGAGCTTGCTTTGGGACCAAGACCTGCGCTTTGCGCAGATGAGGCATGTCGGCAGCGAGAAAGGCTTTGAAGCCAAAAGCGTGTACGTCGACATGATGCCGGCATTCATTTCCGCGATGCATCGCTTGCGTGGGTGGTTATCGACAATGGACTTTGTTCCGAGCGGTAGCGATGGTCGCATCTACTTCGAGTCGTTCGGCGAAGTGAGACCGGAGCCGGGACTGAGCTTCAGGGAAAGGTGACACCGAGCTGATTGACGGAATCCCGCCGGGGTCTGAGCCCTAAAACGTCCCGTAAGAGGCGGTGGTAGCCGCGCCGAGCCACACTTACAAATAACGGACGCTTGCGGCCAAAGCATTCGGTGCTGAAATTGGTGGCAGCCTTTGTATAATTTCGAGGTCGAAAAGGTGCTAAATGATGAGATTGTTAAGAAAATTTCCTGCCTTAATCGCCCACGATTCAATAGATGGAGAATTTTCTCGATTAGAACTTTTGAACGATGCTGACTTCGAAAAAGCAAGAGCCGGGCATTTGGCGCGACGTCCCATGCCTGCAAATACCGACAATGTGGGGGCAATCTTTGGACTCTCATTATTTGCCGTCCCAACATGCTTTATTCTCGGCTTGATTAAAGGCGACAGCGTACTATTGGGTTCATCGCTCCTCTGGCTAAGTGTGGGCCTTGTTATATTTTTCTACTTGGCATCCGCTGGAAAATACTGGCGTGAGCATTACGCCTTCATCTCGGAAGAGATTCGGCGCTACGGGTCGCCTTCGTTCGGATGATTGATGTTGAGGCTTTAGGTTGCTAGTCTAAAGTTGCGCCTAGCTGAGCAGACCTGCCGTTTGGGTAGTTTGCATTTCTAACGAACGTTACGGGAAAAGTATGGCGAAAATAAATCAACCTTACCAGCTGGTTGTCGTAGAAAGCTTCATTCCAGAGAAAGCGTCAGGATTACATGGTGCCGTGCATATTCGGCCACTATCTGGTCAAGGTATGGATGGACTTCATGTTGAGTGCTCAAAATCACTCACTCGCGATTACGCCGTTGGCACTAGGTTTCGCATTCGTGCCAAATTAACAGACCGCGAGGGAAGCGGCGACTTCTTGTATAGTTTTCATGGCTGGCCAGTTGAAGTCCTTACGTTTTAAATGCACCGGCTACGGGCTATACCCTATAAATTAGGCGTACCAAGTAGGTGCCCTTGTATCGCCATGCATCCGCTTGGGGGCAGTAGCTGCCGCTCCTCAAAGGCTAGTTATGTACCTGCACTTCGCCATTCCACCGCTTTCAATGAAAATTCCGAGATTTGGTGTCCAGCTCCCCGAGCATGTGGCTCAGGTCCACAAGCCTCTTTGCAACCAGGTGCCGTACGTTGCGCTCACACTGCCACACACCGTAGACGCCAAGTAGCTTGGCCCCCATCAGCTCCGTGCGCTGCTGCTCGACAAGGTTGGGCCAGCAAATGACGTTCACGGTGCCGGACTCATCTTCAATGGTCACGAATACCACGCCCTTGGCAGTCTCCGGCCGCTGGCGAACCGTGACGATGCCGCAACCTCGGGCGAGCCTGCCATTGTCAAACTGGTTCAAGATTTCCGCAGGTAGGAACTTCATTGCAGCGAGTCGCGGGCGCAGGAGTGCAAGCGGGTGGCGTCCCAGTGTCAGTCCCAGGTGCCTGTAGTCGGCGACGATATTTTCAGCTTCACTCGGTGCTTCCATTTCAACAGGCACTTCAATCACCGTAGCGGACCGTAAAAGCCCTTTGTCAGGCACGCTGGCAACTGCCTCCCACAGTGCCTGGCGGCGATTGCCTGACAGCGATTCCAGGGCATTGGCGCTCGCCAGTGCGTTAAGGTGGCCTGCATTCAGATTCGCCCGTGATGCTAGGTCGGCCGTGGTTTCGAACTGCCGGATGGCCCGTGCCTCCTCAATGCGCCAGGCCGCCTCCTGCTCGAGGCCTTTGATGTTGTTGAGGCCCAGGCGAACGGCCGGCTGCGAACCTTTTGCAAGGGATTCAAGCTGTGCATCCCAGTTGCTAACGGACACATCAACAGGGCGCACCACGACGCCGTGGCGGCAAGCATCCTGTACGAGGGAGGAACGCGAGTAGAACCCCATTGGCTGACTGTTCAGCAGCGCGGTCAGGAACGCGGCTGGCTCATGGCACTTCAGCCAGCTCGAAGCATACGCCAGGAGGGCAAAAGAGGCGGCATGAGACTCGGGGAAGCCATACTCGGCGAACCCTCTGATTTGGCCGATGATTGATGTCGCGAACTCGGTGCTATACCCACGTTCCGCCATGCCGTGCATGAGTTTGTCTTCAAATTGCTCGAGACCGCCTTTACGCTTCCATGCCGCCATAGCTCTGCGCAAGGCGTCAGCTTCACCAGGTGAAAATCCTGCTGCAACCATGGCGATTTGCATGACCTGTTCCTGGAAAATCGGAATACCCAAGGTGCGCTCAAGGACCGATTCGATTTCAGGACTTGGATACGACACCGGGTCGATACCCTGGCGGCGGCGTAGAAATGGATGAATCATCCCGCCTTGAATTGGACCAGGACGAATGATGGCAACCTCGATGACGAGGTCGTAAAACGTCCGGGGCTGGAGCCGCGGCAGCATCGACATCTGCGCGCGCGACTCGATTTGGAATACGCCCACCGTGTCGGCCTGGCAAATCATCTCGTATGTCGCCGGGTCCTCAGCAGGAACGTCGCCGAGCTCGAACCGCGCTCCACGTTGCTCAGATACAAGGTCAAGTGCACGCCGGATACACGACAGCATCCCGAGTGCGAGCACGTCGACCTTGAGGAGACCGACGGCATCGATGTCGTCCTTGTCCCACTGGATAATGCTACGTTCCGCCATAGAAGCGTTTTCGATAGGCACCAGCCTGGATAACTTGGTGTGGGAGATGACGAACCCGCCCGGATGCTGTGAAAGGTGGCGCGGGAAACGCATCAACCTGTCGGCCAGCTCTGCCCACTTCTCAGCGATGGGTGAGTTTGGGTCGAAGCCGCATGAGACCAGACGCTCTTGAAGGTCCGATTTCCCACCCCAACCGTGGGAGGCCTTCGCGACCTTATCGACGACAGAGAGGTCAACACCAAGCGCTTTTCCGACATCGCGTAGCACGCTGCGCGGTCGATACGAAATGACCACGGCGGTAAGGGCGGCACGCATCCGACCGTACTTCTTGTAAATGTACTGAATGACCTCTTCGCGCCGCTGGTGCTCGAAATCGATATCGATGTCAGGCGGCTCGTTTCTCTCCTTTGAGATGAACCGTTCAAACAATAACGTGCCGCGCGATGGGTCGACTTCCGTGACGCCCAGACAGTAGCATACAGCCGAATTTGCGGCCGAGCCACGGCCCTGACAGAGAATGTGCTGCGACCTGGCGAACCGCACGATATCGAAGACCGTTAGAAAATACGATTCGTACTGGAGTTCGGCGATGATGCCAAGCTCGCGTTCCAGTAGCGCCTGGACGTTCTCTGGGATACCTGCCGGGAAACGCCAGTGCGCGCCAATGTATGCCTCTCTGCGAAGGTACGACGTCGCCGTTTCGCCCTCAGGAACCAATTCTTGCGGATATTCATATCGCAGCTCATCGAGTGAGAACTCACAAAGCTGCGCGACCCGGACCGATTCGTCGAGCGCTTCCCGCGAGTAGAGGTTACCCAGGCGTACTCGGGAACGCAGATGTTGCTCAGCGTTTGGCGCCAGCCGGTACCCGCATTGTGCGACCGGTATGCCATGGCGGATTGCAGTCATCGTGTCTTGAAGGGGCTTGTATGAACGGACGTGCATGCAGACATCACCGGTTGCGACGACGGGCATCCCGAATTCCTCGGATATACCGGACACCAGTGCCCTATGCTTTTCGTCCTGGGCGCGGTGGTGCAAGGTGAGTGCGATGCGGGCGCGACCAGGTACACATTGAATCAGCCACGCAGCTTGGCGTTCCACCTCATCATAGCTGGCGTTGTATTTCGGCACGAGAATGAACTGACAATCTGGCAGGCTCCGCAAATGCACCAGGTCACCAACCGGCGAGGCGATATCGCGGGGCCGGACTAGGTAGGAACCTTTTTCAGTACGAGTCCGCGCGACGGTAATCAGTTCGCTGAGGTTCCCGTATCCATTTCTATTCGTCGCCAGGATGATGAGAGAGAAAGGAGAACTTCCATCCTCGGGAGTCACCGTCATTTGACTGCCGATGACCAGATGGATTCCGAACTCCTTGGCGGCGATGTGGGCCTTGACGACGCCGGCCAAAGTGCATTCATCCGTAATCGCGATGGAGGCGTATCCAAGTTTTGCGGCGCGTGCGACCAGTTGTTCAGGAGCCGAAGCGCCTCGCAAGAAAGTGTAGTGGCTGAATACCTGAAGCTCGGCATAGTCGGGTAGTACTGGGGCCGGCAAGGGTAGGGAAGTGGTGTTCATGGCTCAGGCGTATAGACCGTGCAGATACCAGCGGGCCTCCTTCGTTCGTTCGAGATAGACCCAGTAGCAGGACGCGTCGGTGCCCTGCGCAATGAAATAGTCGCGCGCCGCCGTTTTGTCGTTCCACCATCCGGCCTCGAGACGCTCCGGACCTTGAATAATTTTCAACGGGCTCCCGTAGAACGGCCGCTCGCCACGCATCAACAGTGGAATCGGTTTTGGCAGGAGCCAGAACGGGCGTCCTTCCAGGACTTCATCGCCATCCAATTTGCGATATTTTTCCGTAAGTGGCACCCATTCGTTGCAGACCTCGGGCCGGTAGTCCTGCATTGCGGCCGGCGTCAGTACGTTCTCAGCTCCGAGGCGTGCGGTAAGCAACTCCAGCAGCCGGTGGAAATCTTGGGGCGACCCACCGGGCTCTGGGAACAAGGACTCATTCGGCGGAAGCATCGGTTCGATTTTCTTGGCGTCGAGCCGCAATGCGATGACGGGCGCGATGAGCTCAACCTTGCCAAGGCGCTCCTTGAGTAATCGCACCAAGTGGGCCTCGTGCCAGGCTGGTTCCGCAAGCGCGATTTCGAGTTCAGTCGGAGTCATCGCCGCACGCCCGCGCTCATGCTCCAAAACGATAGTGAAAACACGAACCGCCTGTTGGAGCGACGTCAGCCAACCCACGAGTTGGAGGATAAGTCGTGTCGCGCCATGCAGCAGTGCATCAGCATGTTCGATACGGTCAAAGGTCTCAACCCGTTCTGAGAACGTCAACGGTACCTTAATCCACTCGAACATCTCCGGCGCCTGGCCATAAGCTCGGTCGAGGTCCGCAAGCAGGTCTTTGCTAGTGCGTCGAAGCAGGCCTGTGCGTGGCAGACGTTGCAATGCGCCGAGGTTCTTGGCTCCAATGCCGGCCAGCCATTCGTCGTATGCCGCGGCGCCAGGCAGCAATCCGCACGGCAGTCTGTCGAGCATGCGTTCCAGCGATTTCATAGTCAACGCGCGCCGGCGGAACACGGTACCTTTGCGGCGAAAACTCCTGGCAAGCAGCCACGCTCCTTGCGCGGTAGGCGCTGCCCCAAGGCGCGCGGTGAAACCCAGCGCAGCAATACTGCGAGCTATGGCCCCGCAGATGGCATGCGGCCCTTTGAACAAACGCAGGCTGGCGCTCACATCCATCAGGATAGAGAAGTCGTCTTGAAGCGTTACCTCTGGGGTGTACTGCAACAGAGCCATAGCGATGGCGTCCAGCGCCAAGGCTTCCCTCTCAAGACTGCGCTCAAGTATCACCGTGGCAGGTGCGATGGCCGACACGCCCCCAATGCGCATCCCCAAGCGCACGCCGCTGTGCGCGGCACCGGGCGATATCGCCGTGACCTGCTCCTGATGCATTACTGCATACGGACCTGGTTCAGACCAGGATGGCCGCAGCGTTTCTAATGGCAGTAGTGGAAGGTGCACGCTTAACAGTAATTTCATGGTCTACATCCAGATGCTGACGACCAGCGGGCATGTCCGCAAGCGGTATAAAAAATGGGTTGTCACAATGAGGCCCCCGGCGTTTGATAATGTCGACCGATACACCGCCAAAAGCTGGCCGAAGCCCGATTCGAAGCGGTGATGGCGACGAGTCGACACTGCTGGAAAGCGGCCGTATCAGCCACAACCAGGTATCCGTGCTTTGGGCTGCCAGGTTCAATCGCCTCAAGGATTCCGAGCGGACATTCGACTGCCAAAGCACGACGGCCCCACACGAGCCGTTTTTTAAGATTTGTTCCGCTGACCAGAGCGCATCGGCCGAAATACTCGGCCGAAGCCAAAGCAAATTGCGGTCAACAAGCCCCCAGGATTTGCACGTCATAGCGTGCGGTAGATATGGCGGCTGAATCAATGCGACGCGTTGCGTGATTGCCAACTTGGCGAGGGCGGGTTTGAGCAACTGCATCTCGCCGATGCCCGCCTGTTGAAGCAGTACCTCCACCAAAGCGGACCTAGGCCATCCACCATTTGGCAGTTCCGCGTCCAAAGCAGCGTGACCGGTCGTGCAGGTCGTCGACCTGGACAACGCAAGTTCGCTCGCACGCCATACATCCTGCAGGGGCAGTTGCAGAAGCGCACGAGTTGACTCGCTTTGGATGAGGGGTGGACACAGCATTGAATTTGGTCTCGTGGTTAGGGTTGGAAGATTTCTTGTAAAATACTGTATATGCGTACAGTATAATTCATGAGGTAAAAAAAGACAGCCCTGATTTAACTGCCTATAAAGCAACATTGTCTAGGTGAAATTGTCTTGTGGTGATGAAGCGCCATTTTCCAGTACGGACTGGTTCATTGGAATCGGCAGGTTTGTTGAGTTTGGAGTGGCCGAAACTACGTGGTCTACAACTATAGAAATTCGAATTAACAGTACAATATAGTGATTCAAGGCAACTATTGGGCCGTCATGTTTGATGCATTACATCCCGTCGAAGATAGGATGATTTCTGTTCAGGAGTATTTGGAATATATGAACACTGCGCGGCCGTGCTCAACTCGGTTTGCTGTAAGGAGGATTGTTTGACTAATTATCAAAAATGGATGGCAAGCTCGCATCATTTGAAGGTGTTTAAAGCAGTAGCCAATTGTGGATTTTTTCTGACGTTGATGCTATGCCTTTTACTATTTACTGGCCCCTGGTCATGGTGGTCGAGGACTCATAATTACTCCACCGACATTTTCGGTACCGGTGTAGTTATCTTGACTTCGCTCGGGTTTTTTGTGTTCGTGGCAACAATTCGCTATTTCCCCGTCCCAGCTGGCGATATTTGGATAGCTGTAGGCATCAAGAAGGATGTGTTGGCTCTGCACATGTGGAAGGCATTTCCCAGCAGAAATGAGCTCTGTGAGGTCGCGGCTAAGGCCGTGCAACTTGGTCTGGAACTCCGTTGCAAGACAGTACGCATCGAATCTCCGTTGTTGGTTCGCGACGGAAGATTGCAGATGTGGGGGGATGAGCTAAGGACTTGCCTTACCAGTTTTGGCTCGCAGGTAGTTATTCAGGTTATACCTCCGAAAGATATGTTCTTTCTAAGTGCTGGGCTATTTTCGTTGCATCGCAAAATCATGAGGTATGACCTTAAAAAGAAGCACTTGCCAGCTATGCAAGGATTATTTAAGTGCCAGACTGCGGGTTTTATAATACAACTTCCTTGTTAATCTATTGCTCGCTCTTAGGGGATTCGTCCTTCGATATCCCCTTGAGTCCCTTCTCCATCTTTTCAATCTCTCCTGAAATAGCCAATTGCTTGCTCAACCACCCGTCCGACGAATTGCCCGCCACCAGGGCTCACTGCAATCAACGCCCAGAATCTGTACTCACCGCGCTCTCATCCGCACCCATTAGGATTGCAATTTTGCGATTTTTTTAACATACTCTGCATACGACGACATAGCGTCTTCAAAAACGGTAGGTGGTTCAACCGGTTCGAATGGCTAGTGAGTAATCTACCCGTGGCTGCTTTGTGGGCCCGCTCGTTCACTCACATCTAAATTAAAATGTCGCAGGCAGCGATAGAAATGACAAGCTGAACATGTGCTCCTTTCCGGGCGCAAGGCAGTCAAATTTTGAGCGAATAGTCGGGATGCGGCGGGCGCCCTTGGCGCAGAACTAAATGAAGAGAGGGTTGCCGCTTGCATACCATTCCATTCGAAATTTCACCGCCAAAAAATGAGGCGGACTTCGAGCGCATGTGCGCACAAGTGTACGGGGTAGTCTTCAACGACAGAATGCCTAAGATGAATGGCCGCCGTGGCCAAGTTCAGGGCGGTGTTGATGTGTTTGTTAAGGAACCTGGCGTTGGGCGCGTGGGTATCCAGTGTAAGAAGTACACGATGAAGCCGCTCAAGTGGGAAGATGTTGAGGAGGAAGTTGGCAAAGCCGACAAGCACAAAATACCTATTAGGAAACTCATATTTGCTACCACCGCACCAAACGACGCACCGCTACTGAAGAAGGTCCAAGTACTCTCGGATGACCGGGAGGCAAAGGGGCTATTTCCAGTCGAGGTGGAGTTTTGGGAGGACATTTGTAATCACATCGACCAGTTCCCGATTCTTCAGGATAGCTATGCGCCACATACACCGGGAGCAGCCTTTCATCGGCAAGAGAAGTCGTACAACGCAATTAATGAAATCGTGCTGGAATCGAACACGATTATGCAAAGCATTGCCGGTCTGCCGCTCGCGCGACTTGACTCCGTCGACCGACTCATCTCAGACCAACTTGACCGCACTAATGAATTGCTAAAAGCTTGCCGGTACCGCGATGCGCTCGAACATTTGGCAGTCTTTGGTAAGGACCTAGAACCTTTTGATGCCCACCAGAAGGCTCGATGGTACCTCCAGAAGGGATTCTGCCGCTGGTTCATGCGTGTGGATGACCAAGAGGCTGCCGTCTTGTTTCTTAAGGCTTTCGAGCACTATCCAGATGATGAGCGCATGGCCGCCGCCAAAGTTCGGGGCCTCATGCTTCAAATGAAGCTTGAAGAGGCGCTTGCAGCCGGTGAGTCAGCCCTTGAGCGATTCCCGGACTCTCTGCAGGTTTGGTTCGCGCTGGCCAATATCCGACTACTTCAAGGTGTGCGCGTGCAGATGATGGATGTGCCCGAAGCGCTAAAGAAAGAGCCCGACGCCCTTCAGTTCGTTGCACAGGCAGAACTCAAAGCAGGGAATCTCGACGAGGCAATCAAGCTCAGCCAATCGGCCGCCAAACACCATGCGGCGGGTTTCTTCATCCGGGCGAATGCCCTTAAAATTGCCGTCGAGTGCGGGTCTCGATACCCTGTCGGAGCAATGGCTGGTGCACTTCCAATGCGTGAGACGAACGCACTCGAGTTCGCCGTCGATATGTTCAACCCTTGGTACAAACGCATTTGGAATGTTCAGTCCGAATCGGTTGGGGAGACTGTTACCTACGTGGGCTACGCCCTGCTGATGTTGCATCGGTTTTCGGAGGCTCTCGCCCTTGCACGGGAGGCAGAGGGTCATGGGTACCGGTCCGCCGAAATTCTCCGCACCCAAGTGACTGCTCTGTTTGAGTTGGCCCGAGAGGGGGAGCTCCTGAGTCTCGCAACTGAAAGGCTGGCCGAAATGAACTCCGCCAGCCTTGCCCTCGTTGGGCAGTTCGCTGCTAACAACGGCAATCTTACACTGCTTCAGCAGACTTCCGACGCAGCATTTTGCTGTGACCCAGTCGACGACGAGACCATTGAGCTGCTCACGGCCATCCGCTGGGATGCATTGATGCGAGCCGACCAGAAGGAAATTGCTATCAGTGAATTGCTTGCGGCAAAGGTCGAGGTCGCAGGTGGACTCATTTCGGCATGCGTCGCTGCGCGCGTCCTAAACCGAGCCGGACAAACCTTGGAAGCTGATGCGGTCATACGACGAGCGAAGGCTTTGATGACACCCCAGAGTACTGACACCCAGAAACTAATGCTCGCTGAACTGTTGTACAACGTCGGCCAGTTTACCGAAGCAGGAGTGCTGTTCGAGCAATTGGTCACTCCCACAGGCCTCTCTGACTTACACAACAGGTTGCTTGGGTGCTATGTGTGGTCCAATAACCGACGCAAAGCTAAAGAATTGATTGATAGGCTGCCTGCCGTTTGGATTGAGAACGATAATACTAGGAACCTTGCCATTGAACTTAGCCAACAAGCTGGGGATTGGGCTTTCCTGAGCCCGTTGGTGGACGCGCAGCTGCGACGGTATCCAGACACGACTGGAAGCTGGCTCTTGAAATTAAGTGTGAGTTTGCACTCGTCAACGCCGGCCGAGTTCCAAAACGACCTTCGCCGTTGCCCAGAATTCATCGAGGGACCGATTCGGGGTATCACCCAGCTGGCCCGACTAGACCTTCGATACGGTGAGGCCGAGCGCGGAATGCGTCGGTTGTATCGAATGCTCCGTCGCAATTTGGATGAGCCGGAAGCGTTGTCGGCGTATATCCTTTCCATTGTTGGGGCCTCTAACGAACTTCCCTTTATGACTAGGGACGTGCCGGCAGTAGTAACTGGGAGCTGCATCTCTCTAGTCGATGAGTATGGGCATTCCGCGCGATTGGTCATCGACCCCGCGAATGTCGGGCAACTTCCGAAGCGTGAGGGCTACTCGGACGCTGCGGAGCCCCGGGCAGCAGCGTTGCTTGGTGCAGTTGTGGGACAACAGGTAGAACTTCCGGCACTCGCCTTTGGCGAGACGAAGCTATATACCGTAGCCGCTATTCAAACGGCCTATTTATACATGCTTCAGGTCGTGCAGGAACGTGCCAACGCGTTGGGCGGGTTGCCTCATTTAAAAATGGTTCACCTCGGAAGGACCGGAGACAGTGAACTCGACTTGATACACATGAAGTCTGAGGTTATGCGTTCCTCGGCCATCACGCGTCAACTGCTCGATGCCTATGCGGCTGGGCACCTGACACTTTCCGGGTTTGCCGAGCGTAACGGTCGTAGTACCGTTGAGGTTGTTTTAGGTTGGCCGACCGATGGTCCAGTGCTCTTCGTCGGCATTGGTGCCGAGGCGGAACGCGTTGCTGCGCTGGCACTCCTTAGGCGCCCCGATGCTGTGTACGTCATTGACGCATTGACTCTAACTGAGCTTGTGAATATCGAGGTTCAGGAAGTACTCCGCCACCTGCCAAAGGTGCTTATATCAACAGTAACGAAGGCGAAGTTGGAGGAAGTTCTCCGCGAAGCGGTGGAGGATAGGAGCATTGCGACCAGTACTGAGGTTAACGGAGAGCTTGCCATTATCGAGCACGACGCTGGCTACCATACACGGCGAATCCAGCTCTTCACTGCTGTCTTGGCAGCAGCGGAGATGTACTGTGAGGTGCAACCTGCATACGGTGAGCTGGAAGACGAACCGGAAATGTCTCGCTTGGCTGATGTGCTTCTCAATGAGGAAATGGAAGTGCTGCTGCTCGCCAAGGCCGCCAACGCAACTGTCTTAACGCTAGACGGCAGGTTCCGAAACCTCTTGGAAGTGGTCGCAAAGGTCGCTGGAGTATGGCCACAAGCTTTGCTAATGCATTGCTCAAGCAATGACCTCGTAGACCCTTTGAAACTGGCCTCTGCAACGATTCGGCAGCTCCTCCTGAATCGAAGCTTTGTATCTCTGGGCCCAGGAGACCTTATCTGGATGGTACTGCAAGGGGGCGCGTACCTTCAGCAGGGCATGCGTCGTCTCAAGGTCTATCTATCTCTGGATGAAACTCACTTCCCTTCGATGATACAGGTGGCGTTAGAGTTCTTGACGCGAATCGCTTCACTTCGAATCCATCTTGGGGCGTTTGGTGAGTTGTTCGAGCACGTGGTCGAAGCGGCGATGCGGCACAAGCAATGTCCGCCTGATTTTGAACGCAATATCAGCAAATTTATAGTTGACTTGACTAATGCGCTAAACGCGAGCACTTACCTTTATGGGCCCGCAAACATCCTACCGACTAACCAAATGAAGCTTCAGCAACGGCATCTGGCCCAACGGTTCGTACGTGCAAAGAATCGCATTAAAGCACCTGCTGACAATCGGCCTATTGCAATCCGCGTAGTCTTCTGCAGTAGCATTCCGTGCTTATTGGAAGACAAGTCGAGCCTACTTGCCGAGGCGGCAACGGAGGTGCAGATGCCCGCGACAATGGCCAAACCTGCTCAAGCTCAGGCTGCAGCTAAAAACGAGTCATCGATAAAACCAGGCCATATTGGAAAAGTATTCTTGGGCGTTGAGCCAGCAGAGAAGTTCAGACGCTAGGTTCCCCAGCAGGGGTTTTCCAACAGTTAGGTTCACTGGCATGCAATTTATTGAAGGACGAGCGTGATGCCTTACTTCCTACTCGCTTTGATAATTGCGTTAAATACTTCGTGCGGACTTTAACTATTTCTGTTTGCGATTCCGGATGAGCTGCCTAGGCTAGAAGAACACAGGCAACGTTCCAATTTCTAACCATGGACATTTCCCGAGATTTTCTAAGTATTTTTGACCTATGGGCATGGACACTCCACAACGTCCCATATCGCCTGTACTTGAAGGGAAAACTGCTGTGTCCATACCCTGTCCATTCGCGGTTGTTGGGAAGGCGTACATTTCGCCATGTTGCACCCGCTGCCAGCGAGCCACGACGATATATCGCTGAAACCGAACGCCCGCAGCTGCAGCGTGAAAATCACGGCAGGCCAGCATGCAATTTTGCTGGCCGGCGACATCGAAGCGGCGCAGGAAGCGCAGTTGCTGGCGCGCTCGGCGGAGGGCGAATTGGCGGCCGACGTGCTGCTGGCGCCCCATCACGGCAGCGGCACCTCGTCCACGCCGGCGTTTTTGAACGCCGTCCATCCGACTCTGGCGATTTTCCAGGTGGGACACCGCAACCGCTATAAACATCCGAAGGCGCAAGTGTATGCGCGCTATGGCGACATGGGGATCACGCGGCTGCGCACGGATGTGACGGGGGCGGTGGTGCTGGAGTTTGGGGACGCTGTTGAGGTGACGCAATATCGGGCCAGCCGGCCGCGCTACTGGCATGGGCGCTAACGCTTTCATGCTACGCTCGCAGCATCATCGTCCGAGGAGTCCAGATTGAGCCAGTCCAGCCACGCTTACCGTATCGGCACGGCCCATGCCGACGCCATCGACGCCATCACTGCCTTGCTGCAAGCCAATTCCCCCTCGCAGGGCGGCAGCCTGACGGGCGAGTTTTCGCGCGACAAGGTGGCCGCCATGGCGGATGGCGCGTCGCCCGTCATCGTGGCGCGACGCGTGGCGAATGGGCCTGTCGTTGGCGTGCTGTTCAGCGCGGCGACCGCCACCGTGCAGGCGCCCGTGGTGCTGGCCATGCTGGCTGCGTATGCGGGAAGTGAAAACGCCTACGTGTATGGCCCCGTCTGCATTGCGGACTCGGAACGGGGGCAGGGCTTGCTGGCGCTGCTGTACTCCGCCATGCGCGCGCAGCATGGAAGCGCAGAGGCGGTGTTGTTCATCCGGCGCGATAATATCGGTTCGCTGCGCGCGCATGAGCGGCTGGGCATGCGCGAGGTGGCGGCTTTTGCTTTCGATGGCGCGCGGTTTGCCGTGTATAGCGATGCCATCGTCGTCAAATAGACGCTAACTTTCGCGTTCATCCGGTATTTCCAGCCCCCGCTGCCGCACATATTCGAGAAACAGCCGCGCCCCCTTGGCCATGCGCGAGGTGCCGTAGACGGCATGGATGCTGGGATCGAGCTCCTTTGACGACGTCAGCCGGTACGCCGTGCAGACCCGGCGCAAGTTGCCGGCGGCTACCGCCGGTTCCGCCAGCCAGCTGGCCAGGCGCACGATACCCGCGCCTTCCAGGGCGGCCTGGAAGGTGGCGATGCCGGAGGTGAAGCGGAAACGCGGTTGCACCTGGTAGCGCACGTTGCGCGTAGCCGAGACGAAGTGCCAGTCGCGCAGGATGCGCGGGGCCGAGTGCATGATGATGTCGTGGCCGGCCAGCTCTTCGGGTTCGTCGGGCGCGCCCATGCGGGCGATGTAGTCGGGCGAGGCGTACATGTAGCGGCGGTAATTCCACAGGGGATAGCCGATCAGCTCGCTGGATTGGGGAAACGCGCCGCGGATGGCAAAGTCCAGCTTTTCCTGGATAGGGTCGATCGATTTATCCGAGAAATGGATGTCCACGGACACATTCGGGTAGTCGCGCGAAAACTGCGCCACCACTTTCGGCAAGAAGCCCAGCGACAAAATTTCCGGCGCCGACAGGCGCACCCAGCCTTGCGGCGAGTTGCTCAGCTCGGCCAATTGGTCTTCCGCCTCGGCCTGCGTTTCCAGCAAGTGCTTGGCCGACGCGTAATACGTTTCGCCGGCCGTCGTCAGGGTGAACTGCTTTTGCGTGCGCAGGATCAGCTCGGCGCCGATGGCGTCTTCGAGGAACTGGATGGCGCGCGTGACGGCCGACGGCGAGCGTCCCAGCATGCGCGCCGCGTGGATGAAGCTGCGCTTTTCCACCACGGTGCAGAAGGCGCGGATCTCCCACATCAGTTTCATCGACATTGCGTGACTCCCGGCAAAAGAGGCCAGTAGACCGCACGGGGCGCATTCCGTCAAGCGTTACGCCTGATTGCGTTTTCCGCAATTTGAAGTTGCATCCGGAAAAATCCACGACGCCTATACTGCCGCTGTCGCCCATTCCCCACTGCCTATCATGCTGACCATCTCGCTACTGTGTTTATTTGCCTTCTTTGCCGGCCTGATCGATGCTGCCGTGGGCGGGGGCGGGCTGATCCAGCTGCCGGCCCTGTTCAACCTGATGCCGAACATGGCTTCCACGTCCTTGCTGGGCACGAATAAACTGGCGTCCGCCTGCGGCACCACGTTTGCCGCCCGCTCGTTTGTCGGCAAGGTCAACATTCCCTGGCTGCTGGTGCTGCCCGCCGTGGCCAGCGCCTTTGTCATGTCCTTCATCGGTGCGGCCGCCGTGTCGTATGTGCCGCAGCAGGTAGTGCGCCCCATGGTGCTGGTGCTGATCATCATCATGGCCATCTATACCTTCATCAAAAAAGATTTCGGCACGACGCGCGAGCCGCGCCCCATCGGCCCGCGTGAACGCATCCTCGCCATCGTCATCGGCGGCGCCATCGGCTTTTATGACGGCCTGTTCGGGCCGGGTACGGGCAGCTTCTTGATTTTCCTGTTTATCCGTGTCTTCGGCTTCGATTTCATCCTCGCTTCGGCCTGCTCGAAACTGGTGAATATCGCCACCAACGTGGCCGCGCTGGCTTTCTTCATTCCTGCCGGCCACGTGGTGTACGCGGTGGCCGCCCCGATGGCTGTGTGCAACATTCTGGGCGCGCTGACAGGCACCTGGATCGCCGTGCGCCGCGGCGCCGCCTTCGTGCGCATCCTGTTCCTCGTGCTGTTGGTGCTGTTGATCGTGAAATTATCTTACGACATATTTTTCAAGTAATTGAC
Source organism: Janthinobacterium breve (assembly GCF_051380895.1). Taxonomy (NCBI): domain Bacteria; kingdom Pseudomonadati; phylum Pseudomonadota; class Betaproteobacteria; order Burkholderiales; family Oxalobacteraceae; genus Janthinobacterium; species Janthinobacterium breve. The sequence goes on from NZ_JBNYXY010000009.1 coordinate 70,665, forward strand.
TGTACGTAAAGACCTCACCATGAAAACCATCCAGGGCGTGCTGTGGGACAACGATGGCGTGCTGGTCAACACCGAGCAGCTGTTTTACGAAAGCAACCGCGACTTGCTCTTGCCCTACGGCATAGACTTGACGCCGAAGCAATTCTTTGACTGGTTCCTGGACAATAACTACGGCGCCTGGCATGTGCTGCTGGGACAGGGCCACGCGATCGAACTGGTCGAGCGCCTGCGCGCCGAACGCACCGTGCTGTTTGCGCAACGGCTGCGCCAGGCGCGCCGGCTGGCCATGCCCGGCATCGAAGCGGTGCTGGCGGCGCTGCGCCCGCATGTGGCCATGGGCGTGGTGACGAGCGCCTATGCACAGCATTTCCAGATCAGCCATGCGGCTACGGGCATGTTGCCGCACTTCGACTTCGTCCTGACGCGTGAAATGTATGGGGAAAGCAAGCCGGCGCCCGACGGCTATCAGCTGGGTTTGCAGCGCCTGGGCCTGGCCGCCGCCCAGTGCGTGGCCGTGGAAGATTCGCCGCGCGGCTTGCGCGCCGCCAACGCGGCCGGGCTGGAATGCATCATCGTGCGCAATCAGATGAACCGCGAGCATGCGTTCGACGATGCCTTTTGCGTGGTGGAATCAAGCGCGGAGCTGGGCGCGGTGCTGGCCTCGTTCGTGCCCGGCATGGCGCAAGCGCCCCCGCTGCTACCTCGGAAATTAGAGGCCTTCCTCTGATACGTCTTGCCGGCATGCCATTACAATTGCCTATCGCATTCACCGGCCCAGCCCCACGATGACCCTCCCGCAACTGCACTTTGCCCACGCCAACAGTTATCCTGCCGGCACCTACCGCAAGTTGTTCGGCTTGCTGGGCCAGCATTACGCTGTGCAGGCGCTCGACATGCACGCGCACGATCCTGCTTACCCCGTCAGCACGGGCTGGCCCGAACTGGTGCGCGAGTATATCGATGAGCTGGAACGCCGCTACAGCGCGCCCGTGATCCTCGTCGGCCATTCGCTGGGCGGCATGCTCAGCGTGATGGTGGCCAAGCAGCGGCCCGACCTGGTGCGATGCGTGGTCTTGCTCGATTCGCCCGTGGTGGCGGGCTGGCGCGCCTTGCTGGTGCGCCTGGCGCGCAATACGGCACTGGGCGAACGGTTTTCTCCGTCGCGCTTTTCCGCCCGGCGGCGCAAGCTGTGGCCCGATGCGCAAGCCGCGTATGCCCACTTTGCCGCCAAGGACATGTTCGCCATCTGGGCGCCGCAAGTCTTGCACGACTACATGGACAGCGGCCTGGTCCCTCATCCGGAAGGGGTGCAGCTGCGCTTTACGCGCGAAGTGGAAACGGACGTCTACCGCAGCTTGCCGCATCACATCGGCAGCCTCGTCAAGGATGGCTTTCCCGTGCCCATCGGTTTTATCGGTGGCACGGAATCGGTGGAATGCCGCCAGGCGGGCTTGAAGGCCACGCGCAAGCTGGTCGGCAAGTCTTTTCGCCAGGTGCCGGGCGGCCATCTGTTTCCCATGGAAAACCCGGAACTGACGGCGCAAGTGGTGCGCGAGATGATTACTTCCTTGCTGGAGAAACAGTAGCCTGACGCCAACGATTTTCATCTTGCAAGGTCCAAAAGTGGCGGGTTTTCGCGTAAAATCCTGCCATTCGGGCCGTGCCTGCTGCAGGCGTGCGGCCCCCGCCATTCCGATATTCTAGAAAGAACCCCCTGCGATGACGATTAAAAGCGATAAATGGATACGCCGCATGGCGGAAGCAACGGGCATGATCGAGCCGTTCGAACCGGGCCAGGTCAAGGAACGCGACGGCAACCGCATCGTTTCCTACGGTACCTCCAGCTATGGCTATGACATCCGCTGTGCCGACGAGTTCAAGTTGTTCACCAACATCAACACCACCATCGTCGATCCCAAGGATTTTGACGCGAATAACTTCGTCGATGTGTCGGGCAAGGGCTATTGCATCATCCCGCCGAACTCGTTCGCGCTGGCCCGCACGGTCGAGTATTTCCGCATTCCCCGCAATGTATTGACGATTTGCCTGGGCAAGAGCACCTATGCGCGCTGCGGCATCATCGTCAACGTCACCCCGTTCGAACCGGAATGGGAAGGCTTTGTGACCCTGGAGTTTTCGAATACGACACCGTTGCCGGCGAAAATCTACGCCAATGAAGGCGTGGCGCAAGTGTTGTTCTTCGAATCCGATGAAGTGTGCGAAACCTCGTACAAGGACCGTGGCGGCAAATACCAGGGCCAGGTTGGCGTGACCCTGCCCAAGACCTGATTGCCTTGAAGGGCGGGGCACCAGCCCTGCCTGGTCTTGCTTTAAAACTGCTTCAGCAGCCACGCTTTCAGTGCGGCTGACGGCTGGTACAGGGGAACATGGCCGCGCAGCAAGATTTGCGTGCTGCGCCGGTAGGCCGCGCTGTCGATGGCGATGGCGTCTCCTGCCTGGCGCGCCACGATGGTGGTGTCCAGGATGCCGGCCGGGTTTTCTATGCCGATGTCAATCTCTGCCTCATCCCGCCCGACAGGTGGCACGCCGCGCGCCAGCGCATGCGCCACCGTGCCCGGTATCAAGCAAGCCGCCGCCAGGCAGCAGCCGCCCGAGACGGCCAGCGAGGCGTGGCCCGCCTGTGGCGTAAAGTAACGTACCGCAATATTTCCCTCTCCCGCTGCAGGCCCCACGATACAGAACTTGGGGATGGTTTCGCTGCGCTCCAGTTCTTCCAATGTCATCAACTCGCCATCGCGCCGCCGCAAGCCCATCAGCAGGCCCGCCGCGCGCCACACCTGGCGGATGGCTTGCATGAAAGCCGTGTCCGCCTCCAGTTCCCGTATTGCTTCCTGCGCCGTCTTGCCGAACTGGCTCGCTGGCGCGATGACCATGGGCACGGCCACGTCCACGCACGAGACGTCGTAGCCGTGCACCGTGTCTTGCGCCTTGCCTGTCGGCAATAATTTCCCCGTCTTGGCGCCGGCGGGGTGCTGCAGGAACAGGTCGACGCGGGGGAAGCTGCCGGGCACGCCGGGAATGCCGGTGGCTGTAAAGCTGCCATCGAGTTCGCGCGCCATGCGCGAGGTGGTGATGACGCCCGTGTTGGTGTTGCGGATATCGATATCGTGCGCGCCGATGGCCAGCGCCTCGATCACGCCGCTGTCCAGGCCCCACAGTTGCAGGGCGGACGACATATTGCCGCAGTTCACGCTCCAGTCGATATCGCCGTGCTCGCCGGCCAGCTGCGCCAGGGTGCTGACCATGCGCGGCTGGCCCGCATGCTGTTCCACCTCAACCAGGAAGACTTTATTGCTGGTGGGAGCGCCGCGTCCCAGGCCCGTGATCTGGCGGTTGCCCGGCAGCCGGCCGGACTGGGGCACGCCCATCAGGTGGCGCAGCAATTCCTCGCGCAGCGTTTGCTCGGCCGGCACGCCGGCCGCGTGCAAGACCAGGCCAGTCGACGTGCCGCCGCGCATGTGGTGGACAGGAAACTCGATCACGCCGCAGCGCTGGCGGGGCACGAGGTCGGGCAGGGCGGGCAGCAGAGGCATGGCGATCCGATCAGGGTCTGGCAGGGGAAGCGTCAGTGTGCCAGTTTTTTGTGCCGAGAAGCAAGAGTGTGTGCCGGCGGAGGTCTTTACCTGTCTTTACACCCGCAGCACTACATCCGCGCCCATGCCTGCCGTTAACCTTGGTATCGACACATTCGGGAGGCATCATGGTAGCGGCAATCGGTTCAGGCAGCGCAGTCGGCACAGTCGGCGCGGCCGGTAGCGCCAGTTCGGGCAGCAGTTCGCAGATCGCGGCGCTGCAAAAGCAGATCACGGCGGTGCAAAAGCAATTGACGGAATCGCAGAAGGGCACGCAGACGGACGCGTCGCAAAAGCTGCAACAGCAGCTGGCGCAGCAAATCCAGGCCTTGCAGGCGCAAATTGCTCAGTTGCAAGCGGCAGCCGCGCAACAGGTGGCGCAACAAGATACGCAGACGGCCAGCAGCGCCGATACGGCGACGAGTCCGGCCAAATCAAGCTCGTCCACCCTGGGCAGCATCATCGATACGCAGGCGTAACAAGGTCCCCGGCAATACCCGCCGCCAGGCTCACCGACAGGTCAGCCTGGCGTTTTGACGGGCAGCAGCATTTCCACGCACAGCCCGCCACCGCTGCGCAAGCTGGCCCCGATGCGCCCGCCGTGGGCACTGATGACGTGCTGGGCAATGGCCAGGCCCAGGCCATGGCCGTCCGTGCTGTGCTGGGTATGGCTGGCGCGGAAGAACGGCTGGAAAATGCTGGCCAGGTCGGCGCTGGCAACGCCAGGCCCCCGGTCTTGCACGGCGATGCGCAGCAGATCCTGCTTGCCATCATGCAGGCGCGACAAAGTCACTTCCACCGTGCCGCCATCGGGGCTGTGCTTGACGGCATTGCGCACCACGTTTTCCACGGCGCGCGCCAGCAGTTCCGGCCGGCCCGTGACAGCGGCGTCGGCGACGACCGCGTCGCCCGCCAGCGCTATGCCCACCTGGCGCGCCTTCGCTTCGTAGCGGGCGTCTTCCATAATGTCGTGCAACAGGTCGGCGATGCCGACGTCTTCGCTGAGGGGCGAGCCGGCGCCCGCTTCCAGCCGCGACAGGGTCAGCAGTTCGCCGATCAGCTTATCCATGCGTTCGCTTTCGCGCTCGATGCGCTGCATCGAGGCGTCCATCTTGTCCGGCTGCTGGTGCGCCAGGCCGATGGCTGCCTGCAAGCGCGCCAATGGCGAGCGCAGTTCGTGCGACACATCATGCAGCAAGCGCGTCTGGCTATCCATGAGGCTGCGCAAACGGCCTGTCATGCGGTCGAAATCGCGGCCCAGGTCCGTCAATTCATCGCCGCGCTTGCCGCTGGCGTGAAAACGGGGCGCCAGGTCGCCGTGCGAGGCGGCCTCGAACGCTTGCCGCAAGTCGCGGATGGGGCGCGCAAAATACCAGGCCAGCAAGAAGGAGAACAGCAGGCTGGCGGCGATGGCGGCGGCCAGGGGGATGAAGGTGCGGTAGGGGCTGTCCATGCGCGGTCCGGGTGGCATGCCACCCATGCCACCCATCTCGCGCGACGGGCCGCGCTGGTAGTCGGGGCGCGGCTGCTGCGTGCCGGGCGCTTCGGCACGCGGGCCGCCCATGGCGCGCGGGCCGCTCAGGGTGACGGCGTTGAGCGTGTCGCGCGCGGCGCCCGCCTCGGCAGTGCGAAAGCGGACGGACGAGGGCAGGAACAGCAGGTAGTGCGTGCCGTCGCTGCCGCTGACCTCGCGCACCACGGCATGGGGCGAGCCTTGCGCCAGCAGCGCGCGCGCCTTGCCGAGTATGGCCGGATGGACCTTGCGTCCCATCAATTCTTGCCCTTGGGCATCGACGGCAAACACGCGCATGCGTTCCATCTTGCCGAGAAACTGCTGCAAGGCCTTGCTGCCGCCCGCTTCCAGCGTGGCGCTGGCCGCTTCGATGGCCATCTGCGCGGGCGGGCTGGTGTCGATGTCGAGGGCCCGCTCCTGCTGCGCGGCCCGGTTTTTCAGCCAGAAGGTGCCGCCGATGCCGATGGTGGCCGTTACTTGCGCTAGCATGATGCACAGAAAAAACTTCCAGAACAGACGGCCCACGCTTACTCCTTGATCAGCTGGTAGCCGAGACGGTACACGGTTTGCAGGCAGGAACGGCCGTCGGCCAGGCTGCCCAGCTTGCGGCGCAGGCTGCTCAAGTGCACGTCGATATTGCGGTCGAAGCGCGCCATGGGCCGGCCCAGGCCCAGTTCGGACAATTGATTCTTGCTCACAGGCTTGCCTGCATGGCGCACCAGCACTTCCAGCAGGTTGAATTCCGTGCTCGTCAGCTCCAGGTGCGCGCCGGCCCAGGCGGCGCGGCGCTGTTCGGGCCACATCGTCAACTGCCCCACGGCCAGCGGCGCCAGACCCGAACTGTCGTGCGGCGCCGCTTGCGAACGGCGCAGGATGGCGCGGATGCGCGCCGTCAGCTCGCGCGGCGTGCACGGCTTGGTCACGTAATCGTCGGCGCCCAGTTCCAGGCCCACGATGCGGTCCGTATCGTCGCCGCGCGCCGTCAGCATCAGGATGGGCAGGTTGCTGCCGGCGCGGATGCGGCGCAGGGTTTCCAGGCCATTCATGCGCGGCATCATGACGTCGAGCACGGCGATGGCGTACAGGCCCGTCAGCGCCTCGGCCGCGCCGCTTTCGCCGTCATGCACGGCGCGGGCGTCAAAACCTTCCTGCGTCAGGTATTCCTGGAACATGCCGACCAGTTCCACGTCGTCATCGATTAACAAAACCTTGCTCATGCCTGTGCTTTTTTCGGGTGAATATCGCCCGATGATAGCAGTCAAAGGGGGCTGTTCATGCCGGTTTTACCCGCTTTTACATACGCCTGCTTACATTTCCGCACCTTCCTTTACACGCTTTTACGCGGCCCTAACGTTGCTTTACACGCCAGACGCCGACAATCAGGGCTGATCGCCACGAAAGGAAAGCCCGATGAAACACCTGAGTATTGTCCTATCACTGTTGCTGCTGTCCGCCTGCAGCATGCCGCTGCTCGCACTGGCCCAGCAGGAATCTGCACCGGACGGCCCGCCGCCACGCGCCATGCCAGGGCCGCCGCCCGGCTTGGGCCACGGTCCGGGTCACGTCCCCATTCCCGGCGCGCAAGGCTTGCCACCGTTCCTGCGCGGCATCGAGCTGAGCGAAGCGCAGCAGGACAAGGTCTTCGCCGCCACCTACGCCCAGGCGCCCTTGCTGCGCGAACAGGAAAAGATCGCTTTCAAGGCGCATGCGCAACTGCGCGAGCTGGCAGGATCGAGCGCCTACGACGATGCGAAGGCCGGCGCGCTGGCGAATACGGCGGCGCAAGCCATGGCGACAATCAGCTTGCAGCAGGCGCGGCTGGAGCAGCAATTGCTGGCCGTGCTGACACCGGAGCAGCGCAAGCAGGCGCAGCAGCGGCACGACAGCCGCCCCGGTCCGCGCCGCCCCCAATTACCCACAGGAGATTGACCATGAGCATCAGTGCCTTGAGTTCCAGCAGCGCCACTACCCAGCTGAGCGCGTTCAACCGCGTCAGCGGCAGCAATACCGGCAGTACCGACAGCGTGGGCGGCACGCGGCCGCCCAGGCAGGACGATAACGGCTTTCTCGATGCCGTTTCCAGCGCCCTGTCGTCGATCGGCGTGACGGTGCCCGACACGGCGTCGTCCGACAGCACTAGCGCCGACACCAGCACCGCCAGCAGCAGCGATGCCGGCCAGGCATTGGGGGCGTTCCTGCACCAGCTGATGGGCAGCCTGCACGCTCAGGGTGGTGCGGGCGCCAGCGCTGGCGCAGACAAGGACGGTGACAAGGACGGTGACAAGGGCGGCGGCGGAGGGCGGGCACGGGGGCATGGCAATATCAAATCGGACTTGCAAAGCCTGATCCAGACCCTGTCGTCCGGCACGGGCAGCGATAACAGCAGCGTTTCGGATTTGCAATCCAGCTTCTCCAGCCTGATCACTGCCCTGGGCGGCAGCGCCAGCACCAGCGGCGACAGCAGCGCCAAGCTGAGCAGCTTCTTGCAGGCGCTATCGGGCAGCCTGGGCGCTTCCAGCAGCAGCGCCAGCCTGCCATCCAGCGGCAACCTGGTCAATACAACGGCCTGATCCATGGAACACAAGCTCGCCCTGGCTGCCAGGAAGGCGCTCGCGCAACGTGCCACGCAGGCGCTGTTCCTGTGCGCCAGCCTGAGTCCCGCCTTGGCGGGCTTGCCCCACTTGTTGGAATATGTATGGACTTACATGATTACGGTCTGGCATCCGACCTCGAAATGATGCGGCAACAGGCTGCCGAACGGCGGCAAGTCCTGCGCTGGCTGCTGGCCGGCGCCGCCACCGTGCCCCTGATCAGCTGCGGTGGCAGTTCGGACGCCAGCGGCACGGCGGCAGGCAGCGCTGCCAGCACAGGCATTTCCGGCGGCGGCACCGTCACGCTGCCGACGGCGGGCGCCTGCCTGGTGATTCCCGAGGAAACGGGCGGGCCGTATCCGGCCGATGGCACGAACACGAATGGCGGCAGCATCATCAATGTGCTGAACCAGTCGGGCGTGGTGCGCAGCGATATCCGCGCCAGTTTTAATGGCGCCACGGGTGTGGCGGCGGGCGTGCCGCTCACCATCAAATTGCAGTTGCTCAACGCCAGCGGCAGTTGCGCCAGCCTGGCCGGCTATGCCGTCTATCTGTGGCATTGCGACCGTGAAGGCCTGTATTCGCTGTATTCGGGCGGCGTGACGGCGCAAAATTACCTGCGCGGCGTGCAGGAAACGGACAGCGCCGGCAACCTGGGCTTTATGACCATCTTTCCTGGCTGCTACGCGGGGCGCATGCCGCACGTGCATGTCGAGGTCTATCCCAGCCTGGCCAAGGCGGCCAGCGCCGCGAACCGCATCAAGACTTCGCAATTCACGTTCCCGATGGCAACGTTGAACGAAGCCTACACGGCCAGCGGCTACACGGCCAGCGTGCGCAACCTGGCACAGATCAGTTATGCCACCGACAACGTCTTCAGCGACGGCACCAGCCTGCAGATGGCCACGGTGACGGGCAATGCCAGCGATGGCTACGTCGTCACCCTGACCATCGCCGTCAATGGTTAAGTTGTGGTCATGAAACCCAGGTCGCGCTGGCTGAAGTTGCCGATATTCGGGAACACGTCGGCCAGCTGGCTGTCGGCCACGCCGAACCATTTGGCCAGGGTGGCGCCGTACTGGTCGACGGAGGTGGTCGGCAGCAGGGCGCCGGAGCCCACGTCCAGCGCATGGCCCACGCCCGTGCTAGGGAAGGCGCCGTAGATGTCGCGGCCCTTCACGGCGCCGCCCACGACAAAGTGGTGCGCGCCCCAGCCGTGATCCGTGCCGTCGCCGTTGCTGCTGAAGGTACGGCCGAAGTCCGATGCCGTGAATGTCGTCACCTGGCGCCGCACGTCGGCGCCCTGCAGGGCCGCCAGGGTCGCGTCGAAATACGCCAGCGCGTGCGCCAGGCGCGCCATCAGGTCGCCGTGCAGCTCCTTTTGGCGGTCATGCGTGTCGAAACTGCCCAGTGTCACATAAAACACTTGCCGTTTCGCCCCCAGGGCGCCGCGCCCGCCGATGATGCGCGCCACCGTTTGCAATTGCACGGCCAGCTGGTTGACGCCGGACGCGCCCGTGTTCGGGTTGACATAAGGCGGCGGATTCGGCACGCCGCCCGCGCCGGCCGCCAGCATGGCGCCGCTCAACACGCTCTGGCTGGAAATCGCGCGCTGCACTGTCGCCACGTGTTCCTGTTCCATCATGTCGTCGCCCGCCGTGCTGATGATGTCGCGCAAGGCAGTCTCACCCTGGGTGGTGCCGAACAGATAGCCGCTGCCGATATTGCGGATCGGCACGGCGCCCGCCTGTCCCACCTGGAACTGGCGCACCTGGCGCCCGCTGAGGAACAAGGCGTTCGACGCGGCCGAGATGGCTGTAAACGTGGCATTCACGTTGCCCGTGCCCAGCAGGTCGCCCAGGCGTCCGCCCCAGCCCACGCTGGCGCCTTCCGGCAGGCCCGATTGCCAGGTCGATTGCTGGTCGTTATGCGAAAACAGTTTCGGCGGTAGCGCCACATTGCCCGCCTTGTATTGCGCCAGGTTCACAGGCTGGATCAGCGTGCCCACATTGGCGACGATGGCGGCACGGCCGCCGTCGAACAGGTCTTTCACGGGGGCGAGGGCGGGATGCAGGGCAAAGCTGCGGCCCGCCTGCGCCGTGGCGGGCACGATCGGCAGCACGCCGCCCGTTTCGCCCACGCCGGCCAGGTGGATCGAATCGTTGCCGCCCGTGTTGCGCAAGCGCAGGTATTCACTCCAGGAGGGCGTGTCGGTGGCCAGCACCGTGTTGAAGGTATCGTTGCCGCCGGCCATGAACAGGCAGACGAGGGCCTTGTAGTCGTCGGCGGACTGGGCCGCTGCCTGGCCCATGGCGGCCAGGTTGAGGGCGAATGGCGCGGCCGTGCTGCCGGCCAGGCCCAGCATGGAACCAAGGAAGCGGCGGCGCGAGAAGTGGGAGGTGATAGTCATGCAGCTTCCTTATTTTTGAACCAGGTATTCAGGCGAGGCCATGGACAGGAAAATGGCCAGGTGCACGCGGTAGGTTTTCGCCGTCGTCACTTGCGCGGCATTGCTGCCGCTGGCGGCGGGAATCGCGATGCTGGTGACGGCCGAGAGGATCTTGGTGCGCAGCCGGGACGACATATTGCCCGACATTAACAGCAAGTTGACCCGCTCCAGCAAGGCGGCCGGCTGGTCGGCCAGGGCCAGTTCGGCCGAGTAGTCGGCCCGCACGGCGAGGTTTTCCCCCACGCCGCCGCGGATGGCATCCTGCATGAAGTTCAGGTAACCGGTGACGGATGGTTCCGAGGTGATCTGCATTTCCGGCGCCACCAGGCCCGCCGCCGCCAGCGCGGAATTGGGCGGCACGTAGGAGGGGCGGAAGTAGTTGAAGACGGAAGGTGCGTTCATGGGATTCTGGCCCAGGCCGGCGAGTGGGTCGCTCAGGTAATAGATGCGGTACTGCAAGGCGGCATCCTTGGCGTTAAATGCGCGCATCCAGTTGCCTAAGCGCACAAGCGGTTCGCGCAGTTTGCCCGTGCGCAGGCTGCTGCCGGCTGGCGACAGCGCCTCGGGGTCCAGCAGTACGGCGCGGATCACGGCTTGCATGTCGCCGCGCACGCCCAAGCCATTGTTGGCAAAGGCGGCCGCGACCCGGCCCACATAGGCCGGACTGGGATTGCTCGTGACCAGGCGCTGGATCAGCTGGCGGCCAAAGAAGGGTCCCGCATTCGGATGGTTGAACAGGGTGTCGAGGGCCAGCGCCATGTCCGCTTCGCCGCCGCCGGCGCCTGCCGCGCTCACGCCGAGGAAGCGTTTTTCGCTGGTGGAGTGAAACGCCGCATAGTTCTGCATCGGTTTCCAGTCGCGGTCCGGATCGGCCACGCTGCCATAAAAGCGGTTCGCACCCTGGTCCGGCCCGGCCCAGCTCCAGCCCGTAAACACTTTCGCCAGGCCGCTCACATCGTCGCGCGTGTAGGTCTCGATGGGCTTGCCGCCGGATAATTTCAATGAGCCATCTGCGTTCAGCTGGTACAGGCCGATGGTAAATAACTGCATGACTTCGCGCGCGAAATTTTCGTCGGGCGTACGCGTGGCCGATTCCTTCTGGTTGCGCAGGTGCGACAGGTACAGGCCCATCATCGGATGCGTGGCCACGCCCTGCAGCAAGGTGCGGAAGTTGCCGAACGCCTGTTGCCCCAGCATATCGTAATAGCTGGCCAGGCCCCGCGTTTGCGGCCATACGGCCTCGTTTTGCGTGGAAATGACGAAGATTTCAGACAGGGCGAAGGCCACGCGCTGGCGCAACTGGTCGTCGCCGCGCACGGCCTGCTGCCAGAACGATTCATAAAAGTCGTTCGGCACGGCCTTGGTGGCCGCCGCGCCCGCAGCGGAATATTTGGCGTCGATATATTTGCGGTGCAAGGTCTGCGGTTTCGAAAACTGCGCGCGGAACCAGGCGTCGCTATCGCTGGCAGCCAGCGCATCGATGGCCGCCATGTCCGGTCCGAACGTGGCGCGACCCAGGAAGCGCGACGCTTCCGGGCGCGTAAAGGTGGCCGTCTGCTTGGCCGGCGGCGTGGTCAGGGGTGGCGGCGGAATGGTGTCGCCAGGCGTGGTGCCGGGGGCTGTCGGATCGCCGGGGGCGGTGGTCGCCGGCGGCACGACCGAAACGTCCGGGTTCTGGGTCGAGCCGGTCTTGCTGTCGCCGCCACCGCCGCAGGCGGTAAGCAGGCTGAGCAATGTTATGGCCAGGAAGCAGCGCAAAGTAGGGTGGGTCATTTAGTTTCTTTCAGGCAATCAAAATCTGGCCCGTTAATTGTAGGGCTTGCTTACCAGAATCCTGTTACCAATTAACTATTTACGTGTTGGCTACGTTTATTTTTTATGGACGTTGGCGTGTTATTGAGGATGTTTTTGATGATGTAGCGCGAAGTTTGTTTTTTGAAAATGGAAAATATTTTTTCCCGATAGCGGGCACTGTGGCGGATAGGCGACGTAATCATTCCTGCCAATTAAGCTTGTTTGAAAGCTCATCTTGACAACGAAACTCGCTATGCCGGAAACGATGGTTTTTACGCTATCGGCGAAACGCCGTTCGCCGTCCGCCCCGCTCTTCCCCGAGTCCTTTCCCCACATATGACTGACATGGCCCTTGCGTAAGGGACGCATGGGCCATTCGCCTGTCTTTCATCGGAGCCTGCCATGACCAGACGCCTGCTCGCCTATCGTCCCGAGATGGAATTGCCGGAAGCGCCAGCCATGCTGCCCTTGCAGCAGGAAGATGAACTGGCGCTGGCGGCACGCTTGCTGGAATTGCAGGTGCCGCTCCAGTTCGACGCTTTCCTGGCGCGCCAGCTGGGCGCCACCGCAGCGGGCCGGCAAGTGCGCGGCACGCCGCTGGAAGGGCCGCTGCGCCAGCTGCTGGGTAAAGTGGTGGCGCACGCGAGCCGAAATTGCGTGGGCTGCCAGGTATTGCCGCCCACGCGCTTGTATTTGCGCTCCTGGATGGCGCGCAGCAACTGCGCCTGCAGGGGCAGCGGCAGTTCGCCCACTTCATCGAGAAACAGCACGCCACCGTCGGCCAGGGCAAAAGCGCCATCGCGCGCACCAGACGCCCCCGTAAACGCGCCCCGTTCGTGGCCGAACAGTTCGCTGCCGCCCAGTTCCGGCGACAGGGTGGTGCAGTCGATGATGGTGAAGTCGCCGCGTTAGTTGCCGAGGCGGTGGACCAGTTGCGCCAATAAATCCTTGCCCGTGCCCGTGCCCGTTTCGCCCGTGATCAGCACCGAGGCCTGGCTGCAGCCGCTCTAGCACCTGGCCCGCGTCAATGGCGCCGTCCGGCCACAGCAGCACATCGAGCGCGCCTGCCGCCATCAGGGCGCGCTGTTGCGCACAGCTGGGGGCCGGCCGCAGGCGGCAATGGCCAGCACGGAAGCGTGCCGGCACAGGGCCGGCAGCGCTTGCAGCAGCACAGCATCGGCCTCGGCAAACAGCACGATGCCCGCGCTCGCTGCCTCGCCATCGTGCCGCCGGGCTACAGTTACCTGAGCCTGCTTCAAGGCCGTCATCAGCAAGGCGCCACTGCCAGCCGCCGCCTGCTGCACGATTTCCAGCCACACCTTGAGCGTCATATGCCAGCCATCACGAGGGCACGAGTCGCCCATCTTAGAAGCCCGATACCCCGGCCGTTTGATCTGGCGCAAGCGTGCGCGGCGGCCCAGAATGAAAAACGCCGCCTGATCTGCATCAGGCGGCGTTCATGACCGCAGTGTATGGTACGACGACGTTTTTAGACGTTATCGTCCAACTTCACGCAATCCACGAAATAGCCGCGTTTGCCATCGACTTCGCGTTTCACGAGACCATGCACATCCGTCTCGAAGCCGGGGAAGCGCTCGTTGAAGTCGCGCGCGAAGCGCAGGTAGTCGACGATGGTCTTGTTGAAGCGCTCGCCCGGGATCAGCAGCGGAATTCCCGGTGGATACGGCGTCAGCAGGATGGACGTGATGCGACCTTCCAGTTCGTCGATGGCCACGCGTTCGATTTCGCGGTGCGCCATCTTGGCGAACGCGTCCGACGGCTTCATGGCCGGGATCATGTCCGACAGATACATTTCCGTCGTCAGACGCGCCACGTCGTAAGCCTTGTAGAAATCGTGGATTTGCTGGCACAGGTCGCGCAAGCCCATTTTTTCATAGCGTGGGTTGGCCGCCGCAAATTCCGGCAGGATGCGCCACATCGGCTGGTTCTTGTCGTAGTCGTCCTTGAATTGCTGCAAGGCCGTCAGCAAGGTGTTCCAGCGGCCCTTGGTGATGCCGATGGTAAACATGATGAAGAACGAGTACAGGCCGCATTTTTCAATGATGACGCCGTGCTCGGCCAGGTATTTGGTGACGATGGATGCGGGAATGCCCGTTTCGCCGAACTGGCCGTCCAGCGACAGGCCCGGATTGACGATGGTCGCCTTGATCGGGTCGAGCATGTTGAAGCCGGGAGCCAGGTCGCCGAAGCCGTGCCAGTCATCCTCGGCGCGTATCATCCAGTCTTCCTGCTGGCCCATGCCTTCGTCGTTGAAGCTGTCCGGACCCCACACCTGGAACCACCAGTCCTGGCCCCATTCCTGGTCGATTTTCTTCATGGCGCGGCGGAAATCGAGCGCTTCCATGATCGATTCTTCCACCAGGGCGGTGCCGCCCGGCGCTTCCATCATGGCCGCAGCCACGTCGCACGAGGCGATGATCGAATATTGCGGCGAGGTCGAGGTGTGCATCAGGTAAGCCTCGTTGAAGGCGTCCTGGTCCAGCTTGACCGTATCCGATTCGCGCACGAGGATTTGCGACGCCTGCGACAGGCCGGCCAGCAATTTGTGCGTGGACTGGGTCGAGAAGATCATCGATTCCTTGGCGCGCGGACGGTCTTTGCCGATGGCGTGCATATTCTTGTAGAAATCGTGGAAGGTGGCGTGCGGCAGCCACGCTTCATCGAAGTGCAGGGTGTCGATCTTGCCGTCCAGCATTTCGCGCAGGGTTTCCACGTTGTAGATCACGCCATCGTAGGTCGATTGCGTGATGGTCAGAATGCGCGGCTTCTTGTTCTTCGCTTCGCGCGCGAACGGGTTTGCCTCGATCTTGCGGGCAATGCTTTCCGGCGTGAATTCATGCAGCGGGATAGGACCGATGATGCCCAGGTGATTGCGTGTCGGCATCAGGAACACGGGAATGGCGCCGCACATGATGATCGAGTGCAAGATCGACTTGTGGCAGTTGCGGTCGACGACGACGATGTCGCCGGGCGCCACGGTCGAGTGCCACACCATCTTGTTCGAGGTGGAGGTGCCATTGGTGACGAAATAGCAATGGTCGGCATTGAAGATGCGCGCCGCATTGCGTTCCGACGCGGCGACGGGACCCGTATGGTCGAGCAGCTGGCCCAGTTCCTCGACGGCGTTGCAGACGTCGGCGCGCAGCATGTTTTCACCGAAGAACTGGTGGAACATCTGGCCGATCGGGGATTTGAGGAAAGCCACGCCGCCCGAGTGGCCGGGGCAGTGCCACGAGTAGGAACCGTCGTTGGCGTAGTGCACCAGCGCGCGGAAAAACGGCGGCGACAGGCCGTCCAGGTAGGATTTCGCCTCGCGGATGATGTGGCGCGCGACGAACTCGGGCGTATCTTCGAACATGTGGATGAAACCATGCAGTTCGCGCAGGATATCGTTGGGGATATGGCGCGAGGTGCGCGTTTCACCGTACAGGTAAATCGGAATGTCGGCATTCTTGTAGCGGATTTCTTCGACAAACGCGCGCAGGGACTTCAACGCATGGTCGGTTTCCTCGACCGAACCGGCGCCGAATTCTTCATCGTCGATCGACAGCACGAAGGCCGACGCGCGCGATTGTTGTTGGGCAAATTGCGACAAATCGCCGTAACTGGTCACGCCCAGCACTTCCATGCCTTCTTTTTCCATTGCGGCGGCAAGGGCGCGAATGCCCAGGCCGGACGTATTTTCAGAACGGAAATCCTCGTCAATGATGACGATAGGGAAACGAAATTTCATGCATGTCTCCAAAAAAGCAAGCCGCCCCTGACGTAATGGAGGGGCGGACTAGGGCGCGACTTCAGGCGGTAGTACAAGCCGGCAGCCGCAGAAAAAAAATAAGAACGGGATTCTCGCAGAAATGTGGCGTCTGCGGGAAAAAAATATCGTAGTAAAACTTCACGAGCGTGCGCTAGCGTGACGCAACGGTGTGACAGGGGTATTACAGCAACATTCTGCTAATCAGATATAACCTTATCAGGCTTTGCGTTGCAGCGTGACAAAGGCGTAAGGTAGCCCGGATTGCTCCGAGACATGCGCCTCACGCGCGGTTTCTTGCCATACGGCATGATCCACGGCGGGGAAAAACGCGTCGCAGTCAAACGTCTGGCCGATTTCCGTGATGATCAAACGCTGCGTCAGGGGCAATGCCTGCTTGTAAATTTCGGCGCCGCCGATGACATAGCCTTGCGCGCCGTTCAGCAGCGCGATGGCCGCTTCCACCGACGACACCGCTTCCACGCAGTCATGGCGCCAGTCTGCATTGCGCGTGATGACGATGTTGCGGCGGTTCGGCAGCGGGCGGCCGATGGAATCGAAGGTCTTGCGGCCCATGAGGATGGGGTGGCCCGTCGTCAGTCGCTTGAAATGCGCGAGGTCTTCCGGCAATTTCCACGGCAGGGTGTTGTCGATGCCGATGCCGCCTTGCTGGTCGGTGGCGACGATGATGGTCAAATGGCTCATGGGTTCTGTGAAAAAGGTGGGGGCAGGGCCCGATGCCCGTCATTATCCTTGAAATTGCCTGCCGCCTCCAGATGCGCGCGCATGGCTTGCGCCAGCGCGCCTGGTGCTTCCAGCGGAATCATGTGGCCCGTGTTGTCTTTTAATAAGTGCAGGGTGGCTTGCGGCAGGCGTGCGGCCATGGCGCGCAAATCGTCGGGATCGACGAGCTTGTCGTCTTCGGCACCCACGATCAGCACGGGAAAATTGAGTTCCGGCAAGCGCGCCATCAGGTCGGGGCGGTTGATGGTGGTGATGAATTGGGCCAGCAGTACCTCCTTGCCCAGGTCCAGCCCCATCTGCTGGATCAGGCCCGTGATGGCGGCATCGTCCAGGTGCGACGGGTGCAGCAGTTCGCGCAAGCGCTGGCGCGTGATACCCGCATAGGCGTTGCGTTCGAGCATGGCGACGATGCGCTGGCGCGCGCTAATTTCAGCCGGCAGCAAACCTTGGGCCGAATTGGCGATCAAAGTCAAAGATTGCACGCGCTGCGGGTGCGCCAGCGCATGTTCAAGCGCCAGGTAGGCACCCAGCGAAAAGCCCACCAGATGAGCTCGCGGGCCACTGTGGCTGGCAATCATCGATTGCATTTGCGCGCGCGTGCGCGCCTCATGCAAGGGTACGTGCTGTACATGAAAAGCGTCGCCCAGGGCAGGCGCCAGGCGCGACCACAGGCGCGCATCGCACAAGGTGCCGGGAATGCAAACGAGTCGCGTGCTGCCTTCATGCAAGTTCAAACGGGGAGTCGTATCGCTCATGATGGTGAAAATTTTTGTCGAGCGGCATTATCCGTCATTTTGTGCATCCGGGCAGGGGCGCAGTCTCCTTGTATGGCATTATTTTCAATAGTGTGCGGCTGGCAAGCAAGGACTTTATGGTAGGCTCATGGCTCATCAAGCCGGGGTGCCGGCGACGTGACCTGAAACACCGAATGCAACCCCCACATTAATTAAAGAGGAATTACCATGGCGATCAGTTTGCAAAAAGGCGGCAATGTCAACCTGAGCAAGGAAGCTCCCGGCTTGAAGAAAATCGTGATTGGCCTGGGCTGGGACCCGCGCGCCACCGATGGCGCCGCTTTCGACCTGGACGGCAGCGCCTTCCTGCTGAAAACGGACGGCAAGGCCCGTTCCGACGCTGATTTCATTTTTTACAATAATCTGAAGTCGGTAGACGGCTCCATCGTCCACGCGGGCGACAACACCACGGGTGGCGGCGATGGCGACGACGAGAAAATCGCCGTCGACCTGGCCAACGTGCCGGCTGACATCGACAAGATCGCCGTGGCCGTCACGATTCACGACGCGGAAGCCCGCAAGCAGAACTTCGGCATGGTGGGCAAGGCCTACATCCGTTGCCTGAACGGCGACAACGGCGCGGAAATCGCCCGCTATGACCTGTCGGAAGACGGCTCGACGGAAGCTGCCATGATCTTCGGCGAAATCTACCGCGCTGGCAGCGAGTGGAAATTCAAGGCGATTGGTCAAGGCTTTAAAGGCGGCCTGGGTCCTCTGGCCCGTTCGTTTGGAATTAATGCGTAAAAAGCATGTTGACGCCTGAAAGGGCGTACTTTTGCCGGGCGGCCACGCTGCCTGGTTTTGCTTCTCCTTTGCATCTCCTTCTTATCTACCTGACTCCATGGAAAACCTGATCAAGGGGCAGCGCCTGGCGCTGTCCGGCCTCGTCACGGGCAACGTCGTGCAACTGGGTCTCGCCAGCGCCGGCGTGGCGCTCGATTTTGCCTGTTTCGGCCTCGATGCCGTGGGTAAATTGTCCGACGACCGCTACATGACCTTCTTTAACCAGCCGCGCACGCCGTGCGGCGGCGTGGAAGCCTCGGCGCCGCCTGGCGACCTTGCCGGTTTCAGTTGCCAGTTGGAGCGTTTGCCTGCCTCCATCGAACGCCTGGTCGTCACGGCCGCCATCGATGGCGCGGCTACCATAGCGCAGCTGGACAGCGGCTACCTGCGCCTGCTCGACGGCGGACGCGAACTGGCCCGCTATGCGTATGCGGGCGTTGATTTTGCGCAAGAAAAAGCCGTCATGCTGGGCGAGTTCTACCGCAAGGATGGCGGCTGGCGCTTCATGGCCGTGGGCCAGGGTTTCAATGGCGGCCTCGACGCGCTGGTCGCCCATTTCGGCGGCGAAGTGGCGCAGGCGGTAGCGGAACCGGCGCCGTCACCCAAGATTTCCCTGTCGAAAATCTCGCTGACCAAGGCGGGCCAGACGCACAAGGTGTCGCTGGAAAAGGGCGCGGGCGCGCCGAGCAAACTCACCGTCAAGGCCACCTGGGTCGATAACGGCGATGGCGACGACGATAACGACGATCTCGATTTGCGCGTCGGCATCCTCTTGCCGAATGGCCAGATGCGCTTCATCCAGGCGCCGGACACGGCCGGCAGCTTCGACGCCATGCCTTATGTGCGCCACCTGGGCGATGTGGCGGGCGCGTCAGGCAAGGAGCCGGCCACGGAAACGGTGGAAGTCAATCCTGCGCTGGCGCAACATTATGGCGGCACGGTGGGCCTGGTCTTCAGCGTGTATTCGGCGCTGGCCAACGGCGCCGTCCCGGTGGCGTCCATGCGCCCGAAAATGGTCATGCAATACGGCCAGCAGATCGTCGAATGCGCGTTCGACTTCCGCCTGTCCAAGGCGGCCGAGGACGATACGGTCTACACCTATGTGATCGGCATGGCGCGCATCACGCCCGACAGCATCATCCTGGAGCCGTCGGGCAAGACGTCGGAGCCGGGCAGCGAAGCGACGCCGTGGTTGAGCTGGCAGGGCGAGAACTTGCAGCTGGCCTTCAACGGTCCCGTCGTCTTCAAGGGCGAGGACAAGGAAGACGAAGATGATTTCAACGCGGACAATC
This sequence comes from Janthinobacterium breve, assembly GCF_051380895.1. Classification (NCBI taxonomy): domain Bacteria; kingdom Pseudomonadati; phylum Pseudomonadota; class Betaproteobacteria; order Burkholderiales; family Oxalobacteraceae; genus Janthinobacterium; species Janthinobacterium breve. Next base: position 89,990 of record NZ_JBNYXY010000009.1, read on the forward strand.
CGCGCCGCTACATCGTTTAATTGATATCTGGAGGCACTGATGGAAACCTTGGCCAAGGGTCAGCGCTTGCCGCTGGCCAATCTCGTTCCCGATGGCGTGCTGGAAATCGGCGTCGCCGCGCAGGGACTGGCGCTCGACGTGGCGTGCTTCGGGCTCGACGCCAGCGGCAAACTGTCCGACGAGCGCTACATGACGTTTTTCAACCAGCCGCGCACGCCGTGCGGCGGCGTGGAAGCGCGCGCCGGCGGCGGTGGCGACATGGCCGCGTTTGCATTGCAACTGGCGCGCTTGCCGGCCGGCATCGACCGCCTCGTCGTGACGGGGTCCATCGACGGCGGTGGCGTGATGTCGCAGCTGCACTCCGGCCATGCGCGCCTGCAGGCGGGCGGGCGCGAACTGGCCCGCTTTCCCTTTGCCGGGTCTGATTTTGCGCAAGAAAAAGCCGTCATGCTGCTTGAACTCTACCGCAAGGATGGCGGCTGGCGCTGCATGGCCGTGGGCCAGGGTTTCAATGGCGGCCTCGATGCGCTGGTGCGCCATTTCGGCGGCGAAGTCGACCAGGCCGCGCCTGCCGCTCCTGCCGCGGCTTCGGCAATTCAGCAGGCGAAGATCAGCCTGGAAAAGCGTGTCGAACGGGAGGCGCCGCAACTGGTCAGCCTGGTCAAACAGGCTGGCGTGTCCCTGCAAAAAGTGGGCTTGTCGGATCATCGCGCCAAGGTCTGTTTATGCCTGGATATTTCCGGCTCCATGGGACGGCTGTACAAGGAAGGGCTGGTGCAGCGCTTTGCCGAGCGCATCCTGGCCCTGGGCTGCAAGTTCGACGACGATGGCGAGATCGATGTTTTCCTGTTCGGCAAGAATGTCCACCATCCGGCGCCCATGGCATTGAGTAACTGCAACACTTATGTGGGGCAGGCGATCCAGCGCCATCCGCTCGAGGGCGACACGCGTTATGGCGCCGCCATGCAGGCGATCCGTGCGTTTTACTTCCCCGACGCGGCTGGCGGCGAGCGCACGCGGCCCGTTGCCGCCGAGCTGCCCGTGTACGTGATGTTCGTCACCGATGGCGGCACCAGCGACCAGGCGACAACGGAGAAACAATTGCGCTGGGCCAGTAAGGAGCCCATCTTCTGGCAATTCATGGGCATCGGCAAGGGGCGCAAATCGAAAAGCAAGTTCCTCGCCGCCTTTGCCGATTCCGACTTTCCCTTCCTGGAAAAACTCGACGAATTGCAGGGCCGGCTGGTCGATAACGCCAATTACTTTTCCGTCAGCTCGCCCGACGAGCACAGCGATGCGGAACTGTATGATTTATTGATGACGGAATATCCGGGCTGGCTGAAATTGGCGCGTGGCAATGGCTTGCTGAAGTAGCGTAAAGTTCTTCGGATGAGGCTGTACGGCAACAAGTGGAAGAGATTTGTAAATTGAAGTAAATAACAATGGTTCGCATTTGCTTTGACCCCGGGACTCATGGCATGCTTTCACTGTGCCCACACATGTGCCCTCACGCTGCGGCGTAGCGCCTCATCCGTAGCGTCTCGATAATTCTTAGCCAAATGCATAAAATCCTTTTCCACTGTCTGGCGGGCGGTAGCCTGCTGGTCGCCGGCACCGCTGTCCAGGCGCAAACTGTCAGCGGCGACGCCGCCGTCAAGCCCGCACCAGCACCTGTATCGGCCAAGGCGCCGGCCGCCGATACCCCTTCCGTCAGCGTGACCGCCGAACGTCCCACGGGTCGTATCGACCGGCAAGTCTACGACGTCAAGTCCGACGTGGGCAGCAGCAATGGCACGGCGGCCGATGCCTTGAACAATGTGCCGTCGGTGGCCGTCGATCCCGAAGGTTCCGTATCCTTGCGCGGCAGCAGCAATGTGCAGATATTGATCGATGGCAAGCCGTCGGCCATGCTGCAGGGCGATTCGCGCGGCGCCACCCTGAACGCCATGGCGGCCGACGATATCGAATCGGTGGAAGTGATCAACAATCCCGGCGCTCAGTTCGGCAACGAGGCCGGTGGCGGCCCGATCCTGAACCTGGTGATGCGGCGCAACCGCAAGCCGGGCGGCTTTGCCACCGTGAATGCGAATGCGGGTATCGCCGGGCGCTACAACAGTTCCGTCTCCGGCAGCTACAACGAAGGGCCCTGGGGCTACCAGGGCGGCATCAATGTGCGTCATGACGGCCGCAATTCCGTCGGCGAGGTCAGCCGCGAGCGCCTGGAGCGGGGCACTGGCGCCTTCGCCCCCAGCAGCCAAAGCTCCACCAGCAATGGCTTGAATGACTCGCTGGGCTTGCACGGCACCGTGAATTACAACCTGAACACGAACGACACCCTGGCCGCCAGCGTGTCGTACAACGGGCGTAGCAACGACCAGCGCTCGCTCGACCGCTACATCAATGGCGACAGCACGGGCAGCACCATCGGCGACTATGTGCGCAGCACCGTGCGCAACGGCGACAGCCGCAATTACAGCTGGGGCGCGCGCTACGACCACAAGGGCGAGTTGCCGGGCGAAACCTTGAAGATCGACCTGCGCGTGTCATCCTCGACCAACGAGAGCGACAGCGATTACGCCAACAGCTACACGGTCGCGCCCGTGAATGCCTTTGACAGCCGAGCGCGCCAGCATAGCGAGACGGGCAACCGCATCATCGACTTCAGCGGCGACTACGAGCGTCCGCTGGCGGGCGGCACGGCCAAGCTCGGCTACAAGGTGGCCGACAACCAGAGCAGCTTCGACACCCTGTACACGGACATCAACCTGGCCAGCCTGGCGGAAACCGTCAACCCCATGCGCAGCAACCGTTTCGAGATGGATGAGCGCACCGTCGCGCTGTACGGCTCCTACCAGATGCGCCTGACCGAGCGCTGGGGCGCGCTGGCCGGCTTGCGCGCCGAATACACGGACTTGAACGTGCGCCAGATCACGGGCGGCGTCGAGGCCAGCAATATCTACATCAACTACATTCCCAGCCTGTTCGCCACCTATAAAGTCAGCGACGAGAGCAATCTGCGCTTCAGCTATGCGCACCGCCTGCGCCGCCCGAGCGCGGGCGACCTGAACCCGTACGTGGTGTATCGCGACGAATTCAATGTGTCGGCCGGCAATCCCAAGCTGAAACCCACGCAGACGGACTCGTTTGAGATCGGCTATGAAACGAAGATCGCGGGCCTGGAAAGCAGCTTGCGCGCCTACCACCGGCGCGATACGGACGCCATCGTCGATTACCGTTATTTCATCAGCGACAATGTGCTGCTGACGACGCGCGAAAACGGCGAAGGCAGCCATTCGAGCGGCCTGGAGTTCAGCGTCAGCGGCAAGCTGACGCCGTCCCTGACCCTGAACACGAGCGGCAACCTGGCGCGCAGCCAGCAAACGAGCTCGGACGACCTGGGCAACCGCAGCACGCGCACGGCCAACGCCTTGAGCGGCCGCGCGCGCCTCAATTACCAGATCAATCCCGCCAATCAGCTGCAGCTGGCCCTGCAAATGCAAGGCAAGATGCTGTCGGGACAGGGCTACCGCTCGCCGAACAATACTTTGAACCTCAGTCTGCGCCACACGGTGTCGCCGCAATTGAGCCTGGTCATGAACGTGACCGATGTGTTCAGCAGCAACAAGATGGAAACTGTCATCAACAGCGCTTCCCTGCGCGAGACGAGCACGCGGCGCTTCGATGGACGGATGATTTATGTGGGACTGTCATACCGCCTGGGCGGCGCCACCACGGCGGCGAAAGAGGGCGAACGCGAACCGCGTTTCGGTCCGCCAGGCGGACGCGGACCGGGCGGCCCCGGCCCCGGCGGACCGGGAGGCGAAGCAGGCTAGGCCGCGAGCGCGATTTCGTGCAGGAAGTCGATGAAATCGTCCGTATGGAGCTCGAAGCGCCATTCTCCCGTGCCATGTCTGGCACGGTACACGGGCAAGGCGCCGTCGATGCTTCTTTCTTCCAGGTGCACGCAGTACGGGTCACCGCCCGCATCGGCAATCACCACCAGCTTCGGCGGCCAGGCCGCGATTGTGTGATGGTGCACGGCATGGATGGCATAGCCGTGCTGGGCGTTCACCAGCCCGGCCGCGCCGTACAGGTGCAGGCCCTGCGGGAAGCGCTTGCCGTCGACATGCACGCGCAGCGGCGAATACCATTCCAGGAAGCGGCGGTATATCTCCGGCAATACCCAGTGCGCGTCGATCTCGGCCATGTCTTCGGCGCTGGCGATCGTCAGCCAGTTCGACGGTTGTGCCAGGTCCTGTGCGCGCTGGCGCCGCAGCGCCAGTTTTCGCTCCAGGAAGGTGGCTGCCATTTCCAGGCGCGAAAGCGGCTGGGTCAGCGTCTCATGCGTGGCGGGCGCCTTGTAGCCGGCACCGTCAGGGTAGCCGTCTTCTTGCCAGGCCAGCACGGCGTCCAGCGGCAGCTGCTCGGTCTTCCAGTGGCCGGGATCGGGCGGCAAGCCCTGGTCAAACGGCTGGTGGCTGAACACGGCCAGGCCCTTGATCGCCTTGGCGCGCACTTCCGGGCTGGCGGCGCCGGACGTCGCAAGCGCCACCAGTGGCGCATACGCATCCACGCCTGTACTTTTCAGCAAGCCATCCACGCCCCAGTACGCCAGTGTGGGCTGCTCCAGTGCCCAGGCGAAAAAGGCTGCGTGTTCATTGCCTTCCACCAGGTGCACGATATCGCTCATCAAAAAAGTGCGCCAGTGCAGCAGTTGCCCATCGCGTGCATACGCCATCAGAATGGCCAGCACGGCCAGCCTGTCGTCGGGCGCATGCTTTTTCAGCAACCGCTGCTTCAGCCGGGCGAACTTGCTGCCGTCCGTTTCGTCAAACAGCTTGCGGTGCAGGGCGGCCAGCGGTGCGACCGCCATCAGACGGCCATTGCCGCCTTGATGGGCGCGTGATGTTCATAGCCTTCCAGCGAGAAATCCGACGGTTCGATCTTTTCCAGCCATTCCGGCTCGTACTTGCCCGTTTTCGCGTAGTCGGGCACGCGCTCGGAAATGACGAAACGCGGCGCGGGGAACGGCGTGCGCTTCAGTTGCTCTTCCACCATCTCGAGGTGGTTCTCATAGATGTGCGCGTCGCCGATGAAGTAGGTGAACCAACGCGGCGTGTAGCCCGTCAGGCGCGCCACCAGGTGCAGCAGGGCCGCGCCTTCGGCGATGTTGAAGGGCGTGCCCAGGCCGATATCGTTGCTGCGCACATATAAACATAGCGAAATTTCGCGCGTGCTGGCGTTCGGGATGAACTGGTACAGCAAATGGCAGGCGGGCAGGGCGACGGCGTCCAGCACGGCCGGGTTCCAGCCGTGGAACAAGATGCGCCGGCTGCCCGGGTTCATCATGATGGTATCGAGGCATTCGCGCAACTGGTCGACGGCCTTGTACAGCAGCACTTTTTGCACGCCGTCTTCGACGATGGGGGCAACCAGCGCAAAACCGTTCGCTTGCGCGTCGGCAATCTGCGCCGGCTGGTCGGCGGCTAGCAGTTTGTACGCGGGCCATTGTCGCCACTGCACGCCATACACGGGGCCCAGGTCATCCTCGCCTTCGCGGTAGGGATTGGCCAGCCATTGCGCATTTTCGTTGGCGTTCTGGTCCCACACCTTGCAGCCCAGCGCGCGGAACTCGGCTGCGTTGCGCGAGGCGCGCAGGAACGCGCACAATTCGCCGATCACGGATTTGAAAGCCAGTTTCTTGGTTGTCACGGCAGGGAAGTTGCCGTTGGCCAAGTCGAAACGCATCATGGCACCCGGCACGCTCAGGGTGCGGATGCCCGTGCGGTTGTCTTGCCAGCTGCCCGTTTCGAGCACGGTCTTGATCAAATCTTGATATTGCTGCATGTATTTCTCCAACGGTAAGGATGGTGATTGTAACGCAGGCGCGACAGGCGGGCTGCCGTCCGCACACATAAATGCGCTGCTGTTTCACCTGCAAACATGACTCTGTGGTAATTTGTGTGTCCCTAAAGAAATACACAGAAACGGCAGATGCTGCACCATGTTCTTGCGACAATTTGTAAATAATAGTAACGCCGCCGTGGTGGAGATGAGCAGGGCCGATTTTCTCAAGGCCAACCTGCGCCTGATCCTGGCCTGGCCCTTGCTGGGGCTGCTCCTGTGCGCGGTGCTGTGGACGGCCACCTTGCTGCAACTGGAGGCGGAAAAGAAGGTGGTGCAGCAGCAGGCGCTCGACAGCGTGTCTTCGCTGTCGAAAGCGTATGGCCAGTACCTGCTGCGCACCCTGGAGCAGATGGACCAGCTGACCTTGCAGCTCAAGTATGAGTGGGAAAATTCGCGCGGCCAGCTGCGCCTCGATCAATTGAAGACGCAGGGCATGTATGCCTTGCCGCAATTTGCCATCGTCGCCATACTCGACCGCAAGGGCCACCCCGTGACGGCCACGGCGCCGCTGCAGCGCCTGCGGGTCAACGAGCGCAGCGATTTCCTGCTGCGCCACTGGCGCAGCAATTCCAGCGCGCTGCGCATCGCGCTGGGGAAGGCCAATGCAGCCAGCGAGGCCACAGTGCCCGGCGCGGACGAGAGCCTCGTGCATTTCACGCGCCGGCTGGAAGACGAGGATGGCAATTTTGACGGCGTGCTGCTCATTTCCCTTCATTCCAGCTATTTTTCCGAATTCTATAACAGCGTCAATTTCGGCAAGTTCGGCATGTCCGCCATGGTGGGCGAAGAGGGAGAGCTGTTCAGCACGCGCCTCGGTTCGCGCGTCCTGCCCATGCAGAGTGGCCAGGGCACGCCGTTTCTCGACACCAGCTTCCTGGAAACGGAGAGCGGCGCCATGCATTCGGGCGGCAAGATCGCTTTTTCCGACAAGCAAAGCCGCTATGTGGGCTGGCAGGCGCTGAAAGCCTATCCGTTTACGGCCGTGGTCGGACTGTCGGACGGCGAAATGCTGCACCCCTACGAGGAAACGCGCACCATTTATATCGGCATCGCCCTGGCCGTCACCGTGTTGCTGCTGGCCTTTGCCGCCGTCGCCACCGTGCTGTCGCTGCGCCTGGCGTGGCGCCACCACCAGTCCGAAGGGGTGCGCAACGCCTACCGCATGGCGACCGAAGGCACCAGCGACGGCTTTTACATCATTGCCGCCCTGCGCGGCGAAGATGGCAGCATCCTCGACTTCGAGATCGTCGACTGCAACGAGCCGGGCGCCGGTTACTTCGGCGTGCGCCGCGAGCAGCTGCTGGGCATGCGCTTGCAGTCGCGTGCCCACGAGCCGTATTTCCGCGACCTGATCCATAATTACCGGGCCGCCATGCAGTCCGGCTTTTCCGAGGAAGAGATCGAGTTGCCAGAAGGCAATCCGTTCAAGCTGCGCTGGATACGCAGGCGCCTGGTGCGCAGCGGCGACCGCCTGGCCGTGACCTTGCAAGACATCAGCACGGCCAAGGAACACGAGCGCGACTTGCGCCGCCTGGCCAATGAAGATGGATTGACGGGCTTGCCCAACCGCTACTGGCTGCAGCAATTCCTGCCCGGCGCCCTGGGGCGCGCCGCCATTGCGGGGCAGATGCTGGCGCTGCTGTTCATCGACCTCGACGGTTTCAAGGATATCAACGACACGCAGGGCCACGCCGAGGGCGACAAGGTGCTGCGCGCCGCGTCCCTGCGCCTGAAGGCCGTGCTGCGGCCGGGCGATCATGTGGTGCGCCTGGGTGGCGACGAATTCGTCGTCGTGCTTGACCCGGTGGAAGACGACAGCCGCGCCGAGCAGGTGGCGCAGCGCATCGCCATTGCCTTCGACGAACCGTTTTACCTGGGCAGCGAACGCCACAAGATGGGCGCCTCGATCGGCATCAGCCTGTATCCGCGCGATGGCGCCGAGACGGAAGTGCTGCTGAAGAACGCCGACATCGCCATGTATGCCGTGAAAGTGGCAGGCAAGGGCCATCACCGCTTCTTCCAGCCTGAATTGTTCGAAACCATCCGCAACCGCCGCGAACTGGAGCAAAGCCTGGTGGCGGCGCTGGAGCAGGACCAGTTTCTCGTCGTCTATCAGCCCCGCGTCGACGCCATGAGCGGGCAGCTGTGCAGCATGGAGGCGCTGGTGCGCTGGCAGCACCCGCAGCATGGCATGGTGCCGCCGCTGGAATTCATCCCCGTGGCCGAGAGCAGCGGCCTGATTTCGCAGCTGGGCGAAGTCGTCATCGAGAAGGTGTGCCTGCAAATGGCGCGCTGGCAGGCCAGCGGGCTGGAACTGGTGCCCGTGTCCATCAACGTCTCGGCGCGCCAGTTCGGCCGTGGCGACGTGCACCAGGTGCTGGCGTCCGCGCTGGCGCGCCACCGCATCGATGCGCGGCTGATCGAGGTGGAAATCACGGAATCGGCCATGATGGATGAACAGAACCGCGCCGTGGAGCAGCTGTCGGCCATCCGCGCGCTGGGCGTGCGCCTGCTGGTCGACGATTTCGGCACCGGCTATTCTTCGCTGTCGCAGCTGCAGAAATTCGCCATGGATGGCTTGAAGATCGACCGCGCCTTCACCATGGAACTGGGCCGGTCGGAGCAGGGCGAGGTCTTCGTGCGCGCCATCCTGTCGATGGCGCATGCGCTGGGCATGAGCGTGGTGGCCGAAGGGGTGGAGACGCGCGAGCAGCTCGACATCCTGCGCGCGCTGCAATGCAACGAGGTGCAAGGCTACTTCATTTCGCGCCCCGTGCCGGCCGAACAGATGCTGGCGCTGATGCACCAGCGCTTTCTGATACCGCTTCCAGCCCCGGTGCTGCCCCCCTACAGCCCAGTGATTGACGAGAAAAACAACGCTGTTTCATAAAAAGAGCGAACGTTCGCTTTTTTCTAAAAAATATTATATGCTTCGCTCATGCCGTCAGTGAATTGGAGTTCACGGCGGCAAGAACAGTGCAGGACGGGTGAGGTTGAGCTACCCGAGACAATGTGACGAAGACACTTCATATAATAAAGAGAGACTAACTTGAAACATAAATATCTGCCCCTTCTGATCGCCGTCGCATGCGCCGGCTTCGCTTCCACCGCCCAGGCTTCCGGCTACCGTTTTGGTTCGCAAAGCGTTTCCGCCCAGGGCACGGCCGATGCCAGCGGCGCCGAAGCGGCCGACGCGTCGACCATTTTCTACAACCCGGCCGGCTTGTCGCGCCTGGAAGGCACGCAGTTCGTCGGCGGCGGCACTATCGTCGTACCGCATTCGACCTACACGGATGCGGGCTCGAAGCCTTTCTTCGCAGGCAATCGCACGCCTTACGCGGCGACCAAGGACTACGCGCCGGACGCCGTGGTCGCGCCTGCGTTGTACGCCAGCAAGAAAATCAATGATCAGTGGACCGTCGGTGCGGGCCTGTTCGTGCCGTATGGCGCCAAGCTGGACTATGGTAATGACTGGTATGGCCGCTATGCGATCACCAATATCAAGCTCGAAGCCATCGCCCTGAATCCTTCCGTATCGTTCAAGCTGGACCAGCACCACTCGTTCGGTTTCGGCGTGACGGCCGAATACATGAAGGCGGAACTGGGCCAGGGCGTGGATGTGCCGGGTTCGGTTGCTTTCCTGGGCAAATTTGCGCCAACCGCATCGCAGGCATTCCTGGCCAATATCGCCAAGACGCAAGGCCTGGCTGCGGCGCAAGCTGCCGGCGCCGCGCTGCAGGGCCCGATCAAGGATGGCCATGCTTCGATGGACGGCCATGATTGGGGCTTTGGCTTCAACCTGGGTTATTTGTACCAGTTGAACGAAGGCACGCGTTTCGGTATCGCTTACCGCTCGTCGATTTCGCACAAGCTCAAGGGCAGCACCATCTGGGACTTCTCGCAGGTGACGAGCAATCCTGCCGTGAACGCCTTCATTGCCAAGGCATCGAACAAGGTCAATTCGGAAGCGCTGGTGGAATTGCGCACGCCGGAAACCCTGTCGGTCAACGCCTTCCATCAGATGGATGATAAATGGGCCTTGATGGGCGACGTCACCTGGACCCGCACTTCGCGTCTGGAAAACCTGGATATCCAGTTCCCGCCGACGGCCGAAGGCGCCGAGCGCATTCGCCAGAACTGGAAAGACACTTACCGCGTCTCGCTGGGCACCAACTACAAGTACAGCGAGAGCCTGATGCTGCGCGCCGGTATCGCCCATGACCAGGCACCGGTACGCAGCGCCGAGCTGCGCCACCCAGCCCTGCCGGACAGCGACCGCATGCAGTACTCGATCGGCGCGAACTGGAAGCTGAACGCCAATTCCTCGATCGACCTGGCCTACAGCTATATCGACTTCAAGGATGCTGACGTCAACTACACAAACGACTGCTCGCCGGTCAAGACTGGCTGCACCGGCAACGGTGAAACCACCAAGGGCCTGTTCAAGACCCGCATGCAGTTGATCGGTCTCGCTTATAACTACAAGTTCTAAGCAGGTAGTGGCGGCCAACCCTGCCGCCATGAAATGAAAAAAGCGCCTTCGGGCGCTTTTTTTTCGGGGGCATGACAGTGGTGGTGTTGGCCTGCGCCGATCATGCCTAGTCGCGCATGGCCTCGTCCAGCAGGGTCAAGGCCAGCCGCACGGTGTCGTCCGGCAGTTCCAGCAACTGATCCCCCACATACCATTCGACCACGCTGTGTCCGGGCAGGGCTGCGTGGCTGGCGCGGCTGTACAGCCAGATGCCGTGGTCGTCGGCCACCTGGTTGCGGATGGCGATGGCCCGTTCGCGCGAGACGGGCAAGTGCAGATGCAGCATGTTCGCTTGCGGCTGGGAGGGATTGACGGCGATGGCCGGGAAGTCGCGCAGCAGCGTGTACAGCCACTGCGTGCGTGCAAAATACTGCGGCATGGCGGCGATGCGCGCGTCGAATTGCATGGCGGCGGCTACCACATAGGGCGTGCGGTGCACGATATTGCCGCCCTGGCGGCGGAACCACTCGCGCGCCCGTTCAACAAACGGGCGGCTGCCGGCCAGCATGGCGCCACCGAGGCCGCCGATGCCCTTGTACAGCGAGACATACACGGAATCAAAGCCATCGCAGATGGCGGGCAGGGGCTGGCCAAAACCCGCTTGCGCTTCCCACAGGCGCGCACCATCCATGTGCAGGTGGATGTTGTGCTCGCGGCAGTGCCGCTTGATGTCGTTCAATTCGTCCCACGACGGGCACTGGCCGCCGATTTCGCGCATCGGCAATTCGACCTGCGCCGCACCCAGCGCATCGGGCACGGCGCGCAAATAGTCGACCGTCCACGGACGGTGCGGGTCGCCAATCATCAAGCCCTTGAAGTGCTCCAGCAATTCATGGTTGCCCCGCTCGTGGCGCAGGATGTGTGACGTCGGATGCAGCGCCACCAGCGAGGAACCCCGGTCCTGGCAGGCCAGGCGCAGGGCTGTCACTTGCGTCATGGTGCCCGTGATGCAGAACACGGCAGCCTCGAAGCCGAGCAGGCTGGCGACCTTGTTTTCGAATTGTTCGATCAGCGCGCCTTCGCCATAGGTATCGTGCGCAATGTCGTTGGCATCGCACCAGGCGGCCATGGCGGCAAAAGTGGCCGCTGGCGTGGGCTGGCGGTGGCCAGGCAGGACGGTATGGCAGCGCTGGCGCAGTTCAAGCTCGCTCACGGTAGTTCCTTACAGTGTGGCCGTGGCGAGCTTCGCGCCGAAGCCGATGAACATGGCGCCCACGCCGCCGCCCATGCCGGCAGACAGGCGACGGCGGCGGCGGAAAGTCTCGGCCAGGCGCGCGCCGACAAAGATGATGGCCGTCAGGTAGGTAAAGCTGATCACCTGGCAGATCAGGCCCAGGCCGACGAAGGACAGCACGGGATTCTGGAAGGCCGGGTCGACGAACTGGATGAAGAAGGAAATGAAGAACAAAATGGCCTTCGGGTTCATCAGGCTGATGATCAGGGCCTTGCGGAATGGATCGCTTTCCTTGACGGGCGCCGGCGCCGCTGCCGCTTCGCCTTCAGCCGGCGCGGGCGCGCGCAACTTGCGCCAGCAGCCGATCAACATTTGCAGGCCGATCCAGCCCAGGTAGGCCGCGCCGATGTATTTCACGACATAAAACAGGGCCGGGCTGGCTTTCAGCAGCGAGGCCACGCCGCAGGCCGACAGCACCATCAGTATCAGGTCGCCCGCGAAGATGCCGAAGGCGCCCTGGTAAGCGGGCCGCACGCCGCGCTGCGCGGCGACCGACAGCACATACATGGAATTGGGGCCGGGCAGGATGACGATGAAGATGGTCCCCAGTAAAAAGGTCCAGAAATCGGTGATGCCCAGGTTGGCGTGGAATAAGGCGTTCATGGCGAGTCGTGTTTAATTCAGTTGTACGTGATGAAATTGCAGGGCGGCCAGGTTGGCATAGATGCCGCCCAGGGCGACGAGCGAGGCGTGCGTGCCCGTTTCGACGATCTTGCCGTCTTCCATGACGATGATGCGGTCGGCCCGCTGCACGGTGGCAAGGCGGTGCGCGATGATGACCGTGGTGCGGCCCACCATGGCCGCTTCCAGGGCCTTTTGCACCAGGCGTTCCGATTCCGCGTCCAGCGCGCTGGTCGCTTCGTCGAGCAGCAGCAGGGGCGGGTTTTTCAGCAGGGCGCGGGCGATGGCGATGCGCTGGCGCTGGCCGCCGGACAGGCGCACGCCCCGTTCGCCGAGGAAGGATTTATAGCCATTCGGCAGGCGCTCGATGAATTCGTGGGCGGCCGCCATTTTCGCGGCCGCGATGACTTCCTCGTCGCTGGCGCCGGCGCGGCCGTAGCGGATGTTTTCCATGGCGTCGGCCGAGAAGATCACGGTATCTTGCGGCACGATGCCGATGGCGTCGCGCAGGGTATGCAGGTCCAGCTGCTTGATGTCCACGCCATCGAGGCGGATGCTGCCGCTTTGCGGGTCGTAGAAACGCAGGAACAGTTGGAACAGGGTGGTCTTGCCGGCGCCGGACGGCCCCACGACGGCCACCGTTTCGCCGGCGCGGATGTCGAGGCTGACGTGATCCAGCGCGTGGGTGTCCGGGCGTGACGGGTACGAGAACATGACATCATCGAGCGACAGCGAGGCGCCGTTCGCGGCGCGCGCCGGCAGCGGCAGGGGCTTGATTGGCGACTCGATTTCCGATTTGACGGCCATCAATTCCAGCAGGCGCTCGGTGGCGCCGGCGGCGCGCTGCGCTTCGCCCATGACTTCGGACAAGGCGCCGATGGCGCCGGCCACGATGGAGGCGTACAGGATGAACTGGCCCAGGTCGCCGCCCGTCATCGTGCCTTCCAGCACGGCACGCGCGCCCAGCCACAGCACGAAGACGATGGTGCCGAAGACCAGCAGGATGGCGATCATGGTCAGCAGCGCCCGGGCGCGGATGCGGCGCATGGCTGTCATGAAAGCGCCTTCGACGGAGTCGCCGAAGCGTTTCGATTCGATTTTCTCGTGCGTGAACGCTTGCACGGTGGGCATGGCGTTGAGGATTTCACCGGCCATGGCCGACGCGTCGGCGATCCGGTCCTGCGAATCGCGCGACAACTTGCGTACACGACGGCCAAACACGATGATGGGCACGACGACGAGGATCAGCAAGCCGATGATGATGCCGGCCAGCTTGGCGCTGGTGACGAACAGCATCACCAGGCCACCCAGGAACAGCAGCACATTGCGCAGCGCCATGGAGATGCTGGTGCCGACCACGGCCTGTATCAGTGTCGTGTCGGTGGTGATGCGCGACAGGACTTCGCCCGTCTGCGTGGTTTCAAAGAATGCGGGGCTTTGCGTGACGACGTGGCGGTACACGGCGCTGCGGATGTCGGCCGTGACGCGCTCGCCCAGCCACGACACCGTGTAAAAGCGCGCCGCCGTGGCCAGCGCCAGGATGGACGCCACGCCGAACAGGGCCAGGAAGACCAGGTCGACATGCTGGATGCTTTTCGAGCCGGCCGCGCCGCCGAAACCCAGGTCGATCATCTGCTTGAATGCGGCGGGGATGGCCAGGGTGGAGGCGGCGGCCACCACCAGCGCGATACCGGCCAGGAAGAACTGCTTGCGGTACGGCGTCAAAAAGGGCATCAAGCCCTTGAAGGCGGCCAGGCTGCCTTTTTTCAGTTCGCGGCTGGTGCCGGTATCAAGGGACGGTTTGGTTGCGGTGGTACTCGTGCTGCCTGTTTCTGTGCTGGTTGTCATTGTTTTTCGCTTTGATTTACATATTCGATGGTGCTGATAATGCTTATAACTTCATCGGCTGCACGTAGCCCGTCATTTCCAGGTAGGCGCGGCCCACCGGCTGGCCATCGCGCTCGACCGCCACGGCACCTTCCCAGTACACGGCGCCCGTCGAGCGGCGCGAATCGAGTTCCTGGTCGGGCTGCAATGGCTTGATCTGCCAGCGCGTGGACCCCGTACGGATTTCGGTGGCGACAGGGTATTCGGCCTGCGTGCGGGGCGAACGCCACAGCTGCGTGGGCGTGAAATCGACTTCATGGGGGGCGAACTGCGTCATCTTACCGGACGCATCGCGCCATGTCGCGTGCGCCCATAGTTTAGCACCTGTCTTGCTGCGGATCTGGAAGGCCATCAAGGCGCCGCCATCAGCGAGGTTGGCGCCTATCCAGTTCCAGCCACTGGCGTCCGCATCGAGCACCTGGCTGGACCACTCGTGATCGAGCCAGGTGGTGCCCGTCACCGCTTCCGCCTTGCCGCCCGCGCGTGCGATCGTGCCACGGGTAGCAAGCTGCGGCTCGCTGTAGTAGTAACTCGATTGCGCGGGCCGCGCGCCCTTGCGCGAGTAGCCGCCTTCGCCCTGCAGCAGCACGGGCTGCGTGGGGGCCAGGGTCAGCTGCAGTGTAAAGTCGCGCGCGACCAGGCTGACCTGGTAGCTGCCGTCGGCTTGCCGCTGCATGCGCCAGTCGTCGAGTTTCACATCCGTGTTGCCCACCTTGGCGTAGGCCAGGCCGAAACCTTCGCGCGCGCTTTTCTCGTCGTGCAGCAGCTTGCCCAGCTTGGGGTCAGACAGGGCCGCGTGGCCGATGATCAGCTGTTTCGCCGCAAACGCGCTGGGGTTGTCCGCATCGGCGGCCGTGGCGCTGCGAAAGAAGGTCACCTGGTAGCCCAGTTGTTCGCCGCCGCTGGTTTTGACCCACCCGGTGGCATACCACCATTCCGTCTTATACGCGGGATGGGCGCCGAAATCGTGCGGCAGGCGCAGGGTTTGACCTGTCGGCAGCGGCGTGACGGGGGCGAAAACGGGCGGCGCGGCGATGGCGGCGGCGCTGCAGAACAACAGCAGATAAGTTATACGGCGCATTACCAGTCCTCCCTGACGGCGCGGATGGGGCCTGCGGACAGCGCCTGGCGGCCCGCGATCAGGGCCGTGAGGGCGGCGGCTGTCAGCAGGGCGGCGGCCACCGTGGCGATCAAGGGCCACGGCAAGTGCAGTTGCATGGTCCAGTGAAATGACTGGGGATTGACGATGAAGACCAGCACAAAACTGATCAACAGGCCCAGAACAAAGCCGGTGGCGATGCCCAGCGCCGTCAGCGCGCCGCCTTCCAGCGCCAGGATGGACAAAATCTGCCCGCGCGTCACGCCCACGTGGCGCAGCATGCCGAATTCGCGCGCGCGCGCCAGGGTCTGCGCGGAAAACGTGGCGGCCACGCCGAACAGGCCGATGACGATGGCGATGGCTTCCAATAAATACGTGACGGCGAAGCTGCGGTCGAAGATTTGCAGGCTCAGGGCACGGATGGCCGACGGATTCGATACTTCCAGGCTGGCGCCAAACGGCAGGGCTTTCAGGCGCTGCTGCAGCTGCTCGCCCGTGGCATCCTTGGCCAGCCACAGGGCTGCATCGCTCACGTCATTGTCGCCCGTCAGGGCGCGGTAGTCGGCCAGCGGCATCTGGATGGCGCCGGAAGAGCGTGCATAGTCGCGCCAGATGCCGGCGATAAAAAACTGGTGCAAGCCGCCCGCCAGCGGCAGCTTGATGCTGTCGCCCGGCTTGTGGTTGTACAGGTCGGCCGCCGCCTCGGACAGCCACACGGCTTGCGCGCCATCTAGCACGGGCAGGGTGTCACCTACCAGCACCATGCTCTTGCCCGGATCGGCCAGGTTGACGGGGCGCGCCAGCAGCACCACATTCGGGCGGTCGGGCGCCAGCGACAGCAAGCGCACGCGTTGGAAATCCACTCGGGCCACGCCGGGCAGGGCGGTGATGGCCGCCTGTTCGCGCGGGTTCAGGCCCGCCGTTCCGCCGCTGGCGGCCGTGCGCACATACACATCGGCCGGCAAAATCTGCAGCAGCCAGTCATCGACGGAGACGCGGAAGCTCGACACCATGATGGCCATCGCCACCATCAGGCTAAAGCTCGACAGCACGCCGCCGAGCGCGATGCCGGCCTGGCCCGAGGCATTTGCCAGGCGGGCCAGCGTCAGGCTGCGCACGGGCGCGTGCGCGCTGGTTTCCGTGCGCAGCCATGTGCGCTGCAGAGAACGGAAGACCACGGCCGCCAGTTGCGGCATCAGGGCGATGGCGCCGATCAGCAGCAGGGCGATGGACAGATAGCCGAACAGGGGCAGTTCGAATACGGGTGGCAGCAAGGTCAGGGCGCCGGCCAGCAGCAGACAGGCCAGCGCGGGCCAGGTTTTCGCCAGGCGCGTCGTCACCACTTCTTCGCTGCCCGATTTCAGTGCGATGGCGGGGGCGGCGCGCGCCGCTTCCAGCGCGGGCGCGGCACAGCCCAGCAAGGCCACGCCCAGGCCGAGAGCAAAGTAGACGAAAGCGGCGACGGGCGTGAATTGCACCTGCGGCTGCACGCCCGCGAAATAGCCGGCGCCCAGATCGCCGCCAAAGAAGCGCAGGGCGACGGCCGCCACGGCATAGCCGCCGGCGATGCCCAGCGCGGCGCCGACGACGCCCAGGCTGGCGCCCTCCAGCAGCACCTGGCGCAGCAACTGACCCCGCTCCATGCCCAGCACGCGCAGCAGCGCGAACTGGCCGCGGCGGCGGATGACGGACAAGGCCTGCGTGGAAAACACCAGAAAGGCGCCCGTAAACAGGGCGACGAGGGCCAGCACCGTCAGGTTGACCCGGTAGGCGCGGCTGAGGTTATTGTTGCGGCTATTCTGGTTCTCGTCATTGGGCTGGCCTACCTGGAAACGCCCCGGGTACTGCGCTTCCAGCGCGCGCGCCAGCTCGGCCTGGAAAGCGTCGCGGTTGACGCCTTGGCGCAGCTTCAAGTCAATGCGCGACAGCTTGCCCAGCTTGTTGAAGCGCCACTGCGCCGCGCCGATATCCATGACGGCGATGCGCTGGCCCGCGCGCGCGCGCTGCAGCGAGCCGGCCACGCGCAGCGACACCGTGCCCGTGCCCGATTGCAGGGCAATCTTGTCGTCTTGCGCCACGTTCAGCCAGCGCAAGGCGGCCGGCGATAAAAAGAGGGCGTCGTCGGCCAGGGTGTCGAACGGCTGGCCTTCGGCGGGTGCGCCGATCAGGTCGGGCGAGATGAAGCCGGCGCGGAAGACGTCGAACGCCAGGATGTGCAGCGGGCCGCCGTCCGTCTTGCCGGCCACTGCGGCCTGCAGGTCCAGCACGGGCGAGGCCATGGCCACGCCGTCGCGCTGCGCCAGCCATGGGTAGATGGCTTCGTCGAACAACGCTTCGCGCCCGGCCACCTGCACGTCGGCCTGGCCGGACAGGCTTTTGACGGCCGTGGAAAATTCATTGAAGGCGGCCGCGTTGATCAAATGGATGGCAAAACCCAGCGACACGCCGATGGCGATGGCGAGGATGGCGACGAGGGCGCGCACGGGATGCGCGCGCCATTCGCCCAGCAGCAGCCAGCGCGACAGCAGGCGCGTCGATGCCGGGCTGGCCAGCGGCGCACTCAATTCAGACAGTCGACGGCCAGGCGTTCGCCGGCGCGCCGCGCTTTCAGTTGCGCCGCGTCGCGGTTCCTGTCGCCGGCGCCGACGGCGTCCTGCGCCGCCCATTTTTGCTCCAGGCGCAGCTGGGCGCAATGCTTGTCATGCGTTTCCTTCTGCTTGGCGGCCCGTTCGCGCGCCTGGTCTGCCAGATTTTCCTGCTTCTTGCGTGCCGCTTCCATCTGGCTGGCTACCCGTTCCTGGCGCGTGGCCGCGCCCTTGTCGACGGCAGGCGGGGGAGAGGGGATTTCCAGGATCTGCAACTGGCCGCCCGTGCATGGCGTGGCGCTGTAGCTGGTCTGGCCATCCTGCACGCATTTGTAGACGTCCTGCGCGCTGGCGGAGCCGGCCAGCAAGGCCATGGCGCAGAGCAGGAGGGACGGCGATTTCACAGGATTTTCCCCGGATTCATGATGTTTTGCGGGTCCAGCGCCTGTTTCACGGCGCGCATCAGCTGCAACTCCAGCGGCGACTTGTAGCGCGCCAGGTCGTTCTTTTTGAGGGCGCCGATACCGTGTTCGGCCGAAATCGAGCCTCCAAAGCCATGGACCTGGTCGTGCACGATGCGGTTGATGGCATCCTGGTTGGCGAGGAAGTCACGATCTGTCATGCCGGGCGGCGGCGCCACGTTGTAATGCAGGTTGCCGTCGCCCAGGTGACCGAAGCACACGAGCTGGCAGCCGGGGAAGGCCGTTTCCAGGGCCACGTCCGTGACGGCAATAAAATCGGCGATGCAGGAAATGGGTAGTGATATATCGTGCTTGATGTTCTTGCCCGCTTGCGCTTGCGCCAGCGGAATGTGCTCGCGCAGCTGCCACAGCCCTTCGGACTGCGCCACGGAACTGGCGACGACGGCGTCCTCGATCAACTCCTCTTCCAGCGCCGCGCCGATGCTCGCTTCCAGCAATTCCACGGCGTGCGCCTCGGACTGGCTGCTGGATAGCTCCAGCAACACGTACTGGCCATGGGCTTCGGCAAATGGCCGTGGCAGCTGGGGGAACTGCTCCGCCACCAGTTGCAAGCAATACTGCGACATCAATTCAAAACCCGTCAGGCTGGCGCCGCAATGGTCCTGCATCAGGGAGAGCAAACGCAAGGCGTGGGCGGGCGAGGGCATGGCGGCCAGCGCCGTGATGCAGGCTTTTGGCTGCGGATACAGCTTCATCACCGCGCCGGTAATGACCCCCAGGGTGCCCTCGGCACCGATGTAGAGGTCGCGCAAATCATAGCCGGTATTGTCCTTGCGCAAACCGCGCAAGCCGCTCCAGATCTCGCCTTGCGGCGTGACCACTTCCAGGCCCAGGCACAGCTCGCGCGTATTGCCGTAGCGCAGCACGGCCGTGCCGCCCGCATTCGTGGCCAGGTTGCCGCCGATGGTGCAACTGCCCTCGGCCGCCAGCGACAGGGGGAACAGGCAGCCGGAGGCGCTGGCCGCTTCCTGGATGGTTTGCAGGATGCAGCCCGCGTCCACCGTGATGGTGCGGTTGACGGGGTCGAGCGCGCGGATGCTGTTCAGGCGCGCCAGCGACAGCACGATGGCCGTGCCCGCGTCATCCGGGATGCTGCCCAACACCAGGCCCGTATTGCCCCCTTGCGGCACGACGGGAATCTGCCATTGCGCGCAGGCGCGCAGCACGCCTGCCACTTGTTCCACCGTGGCGGGGCGCAGCACGGCCAGTGCCTTGCCGGTGAACCTGTCGCGCCAGTCGGTGAGGAAGGGCGCCGTGTCGGCGTCGTTGGTGAGTACGTAGCTGTCGCCCAGCAGGTCGCGGCAGGCGGCGAGGAAATCGGTTTGGTCAGTCATTAGCGTGTCGCTCATTTCTTGATGCTCACTTTATTCACTTTTTCCAGCAGTTCCCTGGCCATGCGCTTGGCAGCCTTTTTATACGGGCGCAGATACAGCACGGCGCAGAAGAAGTAGACGCAGACGATGGCCGCCTCGCCCCAGGCCATCAGGGCCGAGACAGGATTCGTGTCGCTGTAGCCGCGCACCACGCCTTCCGTGAAGTACAGCAGGATCACCATCGACGACCATTGCAGGGTGTAGACGTCGCGCTTGATGACGCCGTACAGGGGAATGAGCAGGGGCGCCGCCTTCAGTACGACCCAGGAGCCGCCCGGCTGCAGCGGCGCGACGACGGTTTCCCACAGCAGGCACCAGACAATCAGCGTGACGAGACTGGCGATGGCGCCCCAGTGAAAATACTTGTGCAGTGCGCCGTGCATCATGCGCCTGCCAGTTTCGCGGCGTTTTCCGCCAGGCGCCGGCCCAGGGCGATGGCCAGGCGTTTTTCATCGTCGCTGAGCGCCTTGTCGCCATCGATGCCCGACCAGTGCGTGGCGCCATACGGCGAGCCGCCCGTGGTCGTCGTCATCAGTTCCGCATGCGTGTAGGGCAGGCCCATGACCAGCATGCCGTGGTGGAAGAGGGGGATCATCATCGACAGCAGGGTCGATTCCTGGCCGCCGTGCAGGCTGCCCGTGGACGTGAACACGCAGGCGGGCTTGCCGGACAGGCTGCCGGACAGCCAGTCGCTGGCCGTGCCATCCCAGAAGTACTTCATGGCGGCGGCCATGTTGCCGAAGCGCGTGGGCGAACCCAGGGCCAGGCCCGCGCATTCCTGCAAGTCTTCCAGTTCCACGTAGGGCGCGCCGTCAAGCGGGACTTCCGGCGCTGTTGCTTCGGTTATGGTGGAGACGGCGGGCACGGTACGCAGGCGCGCATCGCAGCCAGGCACGCTTTCCACTCCCTGGGCTATCAGCTCGGCCAACTGGCGCGTGGCGCCATGGCGTGAATAAAACAATACGAGAATAATCAGATTGGTTGGCTTCATCATTGGTATTATAGGGCGCTTTACAGCCTGATACGACTGCTGTCATGGCGCCGTTCTGATTTTGCACATGTTTTCAAAATATATACTGCCGTTCTTGCTATACCTGTGGCGCGCCCTGAGCATGGGGCTGGCCGTCGTGCGCGGCCTGACCTGGTCCGAAACGCGCGACCTGCTGCAGTTCGCGCGCCGCCGCGTGCGCGAGGAAAGCCTGCCGCAAGTGGCCGGCAGCCTCACATTCGCCACCGTGTTCGCGCTTGTGCCGCTGCTCACCCTGGCCCTGGCCATCTTTACCACTTTCCCCCTGTTTAATACCTTCCGCCACGCGCTGGAAGATTATTTCGTGCAAAGCGTGATGCCCAAGGGGATTTCGAACACCATCCTCGACTACCTGACCACGTTTGCCTCGAAAGCCACGCGCTTGTCGGCCATTGGCGCGGGCGCCCTGATCTTCACCTCGGTGGGCATGATGGGCTTGATCGAACGCGTCTTCAACCGCATCTGGCGCGTGCGCCAGGAGCGCCGCTGGACCAAGCGCCTGCTCGTGTACTGGGCCATCGTCACCCTGGGCCCGCTGCTGGTGGGCGTGTCGCTGACGGTGACCTCGCGCCTGTTCATGGCCACCAGCGGCGTGGTGGGGGCCGTGCCCTTCCTCGGCGCCGTGTTTTATACGCTGGTGTCGGTCGGCCTAACCATGCTGGCGTTTACCCTGCTGTACATCGCCGTGCCGAACCGCGACGTGGATTGGCGCGACGCGGCCTGGGGCGGCTTGCTGGCGGCGCTGGCGTTCGAGGTAGCCAAGCGGGGCTTCGGTGAATTCATCCAGGAATTTCCCACCTATTCGCGCATCTATGGCGCGCTGGCCGCCTTGCCGCTGTTTCTCGTATGGATTTACCTGAGCTGGATGATCACCCTGGTGGGCGCCTTGCTGGTGGCCGCCTTGCCTGTCGTGAAATACGAGCGCTGGTGGTACGAAGCGGCGCCGGGCAGCGAATTCGTCGATGCCGTCGCCATCTTGAAAGTGCTGCACCAGGCCTGCCACTGCGCTGATTCGGCCCTGGTGGGCGCGGCCGAGATCCGCCGCAGCACGCGCCTGGGTTTCGAAGAGATGGAAACCCTGCTCGACAAGATGGTGCAGCAGGGCTGGGTGGGAAGGGTCAATGTGGATGGCGCCGTGCGCGTGCAGTGGGGCAAGCGCGTGGCCGACAGTTCTGACCACTGGGTCTTGCTGGGCAATGTCAACCGCATCAGCCTAGCCGATGTCTACCGTTTATTCGTCTTCGGCGGCATGCGCGTGAACTCCGGCTATCCGGCAGGTTCCACCAACGAGCGCGACATCAAGGCGGCCGAAGACGCGGCCGCCCTGGCGGCGCAGGTGGAAAACGCCGTGGAGCAGGGACTGGGCCTGAGCCTGGCGCAGCATTTCGGGGCCGTCAAATGCAACTGAGCGCCCCTTACTCTTAGTACACTACGGGCCGCAGGGCCGCCTGCAGCGCCACCTTGCTGAACGCCTCAGCATCCTGCGCGCGCACCACGCCCAGGTAATACGTGTCTTCGCCGCCGTTCATGTTCACCAGGTGCAGCTGATGCGGCGCCAAATGGGCGGCGATGGCGGCCAGGCCATCGTCCAAGGCGTCGCCGTCTTCGCGTTCCGCCCAGCGGAAGTCCCGCAGCGCGGGCAGTTCGATATGCAGGTGGATGTGCGGTACTTCATCGACCGATTTCCAGTCCAGGGTGGCGCCGTGGCCCAGCACATCGGCGGCGGTGCACCAGAGCAGGAAGAAGCACGCCGCTGCTGGCGTATCGCCTTCGTATTCTTCTTCCTGGTCATCCTCCGCCAGCTCTTCCAGCGTGATGTCCACGCAGCGCGCGGCCAGTTCCGCATCGCCCAGCAAGAGCAGGGTTGCCATGGCGTGCAGTTGTTCGCGGTCGGCCCGCGCCAGGATCTGCGCCGGCGTAAAGCTGTTGCGTGGCACCGCTTTCTTCTTGCCCAGTCCCATGGTCTCGCTCAATTGGGCCGTGATGGCCGCCTTGAAGTTGTCCACGGTGTCGAGCTGCTCCAGCAACCGGCCCGTGAAATCCATGGTCCAGGCCATGCCATCCTTGACGACATATAAAAAGTCGCTTTGCACGGCCACGCCGCGCAAATGGTGGGCGGGCGGATACAGGGGCGTAAACGCCTGCTTGCCATCCAGGGTCAGCATGCAGGCCCGGCCTTGCGCATCGATGGCGAAAATCAGGTTCTTGCGCAGCCTGGGCGGCGACGACGTTGTGGCGGAATCGATGGTTTCGTACTGGCATGGCGCCAGCAGTTCGCCCTGCTTATTCGCCAGGCCAAACAGGAAGCGGTCATCAATGCGCTGGCTGACGATGGCGATTTTCTTTTTCGCGCCGAAATCCTGCACGGAGCTGTAGGCAGTCGGCAGCACTACCTTGCCCGTGGCGTCGATCACGCCGCAGACATTGCGCTCGTCATCGTGCGTCTGACGCTGGATATCGATATAGCCATCGTCGCGCTGGCGGAAGTAGTACACGCTTTCGAACAGCAGCGTGCCATCGGGCAGGCGCAGCAAACGGCTGGCGCCGTCGCGATCGATTTGCTGTACCAGGTGGGGGCTGATCACATTCAGGGCGCCAGGTGCGGGCGGCAGTACCATCGTGCCGTTCAGGTCCAGCACGCCGTGCGCATCGGGGGCCTCCGCCGTGGCAAAGGTGATCCAGCTATCGTGCGCGTGGTAAACGCCCAGTGTCGTTACGTTCAGCGACAGCGGCACGATCCAGCGCCCATACGGCGTGACCAGGCCCAGGATGTCGGGTTGCCCCAGCGCAGCGACCTCGTAGCACAGCGCGTCTTCCAGCCACTTGCGCACTTCCAGTCCTTGCAGGAAGGGCAGGTCTTCCCCTTCAAGCTCCTCGACATCGGCAAGTTGCGCATCGGCCGTGGCCGACCAGTAGCCGGTGGCGGGCGAAGTGGCGCCGGCGGCCAGCAGGGACGCCAGCGCTTCCCGGTCGCCACGCAGCAGGGCAGAGTGCAAGGCTTGCGCTTCCGCGCGCTGGGCATCGAGCGCGGCCGCGTATTCCGGCGTGTCGATATCGTACGGGATCAGCTGCACGCTATCGAGGATGATCCATGGCTGGCCGCCGGCCAGCAGGGCGCTGATGGCGCTGCGTGCGCTGATGGACGCTGCGTCGCGCGGCCTGTCCATCAGGGCGGACAGGGCTTGCCAGCTGGCTTGCGCCTGGACCATTGGCGCGGCCAGCACGCAGAGGCAGTCTTCGCCATCGTCATAGATGGGCCAGGCGACGGCTTGCGCGTCGGCGCCGATGAGCAGCTTGAACAGCATGGGTGTGTCCAGCCGCCATTCTGCCAGGCCCGTGATGGCGTCGGTGTCGAAGCCGGCTTGGCCGGGCAGGAAGGCCGTGCTGAACAGGGCTGCGGTATTGATCATTGATATTTATCTAAAAGTGAACGGGGTACTCAGGGCGACGGCGGCATGACCCAGTGGGCCAGTGCGCTGCGCTCAAGGCCCAGCTGCTTTGCCGCGGCGGCCGCTTCGAAGGCCCACAGGCCGTAGTAGCCGCCCAGGCCCTGCGCGCGCAAATGGCCGTTGAACCAGTCTTCGCGCACCAGCGCGCGATGCCAGCTGGCCAGGTAGTGCCGCAGGTGCTCCAGCTGCTGCGCGGGATCGTCCTCGTCCAGGCAGTCGTACAGGGCGGAATAGGGCTCGGCAAAATACCATTCGTCGACGGCGGGACGCTGCGGATCGACGGCAGACAGCAGCATTTCATACACCACATTTTCGCCATCGAAGGCCGTTTGCAGGGCGGCCAGGCGGGCAGCGAGGTCGTGGCGGCCGAACAGCAAGGTCGCGCCCAGCAACTGCAAGGCGCGCGCGTAATCCGTCAATTGTTCGAAATCAAAGGCGGGCAAGGCATCGTCATCGTAGGCGGCGGCCAGCTCCTCGCGCGCCGTTTCGCAGGCGGCGACGGCCGCTTCCAGCGCAGGCTCCACCTCGGGCAAGGGCAGGCCGGCCGTATAGCGCAGCGAGAAGACCTGGTAAGCCACGCTGGCGGCCGCGCAATCCCAGTAGGCGCTATCGCCACCCTCGTCTTGCGCCCGCGCCTGTGCCCGCACATAGGCCGCCAGCAGGGCGTCCAGGTAGGCCAGGTTGCGGGCGAAATCGAATGGGGTGCCGAGCGGCATGGGCGGCGCCTGGCGCGGCGTGCAGGGCCAGGGTGCGGACGAAGTCGGACAGGTGGCGGCGCAATCGCGCTGGATGGTCCAATCAGCGAAGATTTGCTGCATATACTGCGCCGTCTCGTCATCGTGGACGATGGCGCCGACGCCCACCATGGTCGTGCCCAGCAGGGTGTAGCCAGGGAAGCGGCTGCTCTCGTAGGCGATGGTAGTCACGCTCTGGATGGCCCTGCCGTCGCTCAGGTCGCGCACGCGGAAGTACACGTCGTCCCAGCCAGCCTGCGGTGGCGCGGGCGGTTCATTCGGCAGGGTGGCCCAGCTGCCGTCCGTCTGCTCTTCGTAGGCTTCGAGCAGCTCGTCGAGGCCACCGGGGCGGTCGATGCGGTTGTTGGCGTCGTATTGCAAGCCCAGTTCGGCCGCGAAGGCTGCCGCGTGGCGGCCTTCGAAGACCAGGTACTGGGAGCTTGTGGTGCCGACCAGCAGATCCGTGTGCTGGCCCGCCACGACGAGCGCCTGCGGCAGCCGGCACCATTGGTAGTACGGAATGCCGGCCATGGAGCCGCCTTCGGCCGCCTGCGGGTTGGTGAAGCGCAGCTGTTGCAGCCATTTATAACACTCGTAGCGCTCATCTTCCGTGCCGCTGCTGCGGCCAGTCAATTCATCGAGCAGGGTATTCAACAACATCATCTATCTATCCTAAAAAGTGTGTGTGGCATGGCGTCATGCCGGCGTGCTTTGCGCAAACGCAAACAGCGCGTCGAGCACGGCGTCGGGCTGCTCGGCCATCAATTCGTGCCCGCTGTCGAGCTGCACCATCGTGCCATGCGCGATGGTGGACGTCAGCAGCCTGGTCGATTTGGGCGGCGTCATCATGTCGCGCGCGCCGAAAATGAATAAAGTGGGGCAGTGTACCGAAGCGGAGGCAATTTCACCGTTCGTGTAGGCATTGCAGGCGAAAAAATCCGTATGAAACACGTGATCGGGATTGAGGGCGGCGATGCGCTGTTTCAAGCGCCGCGCGCCGCCCATGGCATAGAAGCCCGGGCCAGGAAACGAGGGCTTTTGCGCGATTGACGAGTGCGACCAGATATTGACCATGTCGATGGCCGCCTGTTCATCGTTGAGCGAGGTTTCCAGCAGCGCTGGCGAGACCTTCATCGGGTAGGTGGACCCCAGCATGGCCAGGTGGCTGACCCTGTCCGGCGCCAGGTACGCCGCTTCCAGCGCGATCAATGAACCCATGCTGTGGCCGATCAGCATGGCCTTGGCCGCACCAGCTGCGTCCAGCACGGCCAGTATCCAGCGCGCCAGCTCTTCGACGCTGGCTTTCGCCGCGCCCAGGCTGCGCCCGTGGCCCGGCAAGTCGACGGCCAGCACGTTCCAGCCGTGGTGGGCGAAATAGCGCGTTTGCAGGGCCCACACGCAATGGTCGTTCTGCGCGCCGTGGATGAAGACGGCCGTGGGCTGATCCGGCTTGTATGGTTTGCCGCCCGTGTAGCAGTAGGCCGTGGTGTTCTCGATGGTGAATAACATGTCAGGCGCCTTTCTGCGACAGTTTCAGACCACGGGCCAGGTCTTCGATCAAATCGTCCGCGTCTTCCAGGCCCACCGATAAACGCATGGTGCCCTGCGTGATGCCCGCCTGCGCCAGTTGCTCGTCGGGCACGCGGAAATGCGTGGTGGAGGCGGGGTGGATGACGAGCGACTTGGCGTCGCCCACGTTGGCCAGGTGCGAGAAGATCTTGAGGCTGTCGACAAAGCGCTGGCCTGCCGCGCGGTCGCCACGCAGGCGGAAGGTGAACACGCCACCCGCGCCTTTCGGCAGCAGGGTTTTCGCCAGTGCGTAGTCGGGGTGCGACGGCAGTTCGGGATAGGACACGGCATCCACGGCCGGATTGGCCAGCAGGAAGTCGATCACCTTGCGCGTGTTGGCCACGTGGCGGTCCATGCGCAAGCCCAAAGTTTCGATGCCCTGCAGGATGGCGAAGGCATTGTGCGGGCTCATGACGGCACCGAAATCGCGCAAGCCTTCGCGTCGTGCGCGCAGGGCGAACGGCGCCACCGTCGACTCCTCGGCGAAGACCATGCCGTGAAAGCCGTCATACGGTTCGCACAGTTCGGCAAAACGGCCCGTCTTGTCGTACGCCGTTTGCCAGTCGAAGGTGCCGCCATCGACCAGCAAGCCGCCGATGGCCGTACCGTGCCCGCATAAAAACTTGGTGGCCGAGTGGAACACCAGGTCGGCGCCGTGCTCGAAGGGGCGCAGCAAATACGGTGTGGTAAAGGTCGAGTCGAGCATCAGCGGCAACTGGTGTTCGTGCGCCAGGGCGGCAATCGTCGGGATGTCCAGCACGTCGAGGCCGGGATTGCCCAGGGTTTCGGCAAACAGTACTTTCGTATTTGGGCGGATGGCGGCGCGCCAGGCGTCCACGTCGCGCGGGTCGACAAACGTGGTGTCGATGCCGAAGCGTTTTAATGTGTAGGCCAGCAGGTTGTGCGAGCCGCCGTACAGGGCGCGCGAGGCGACGATGTGCGAGCCGGCGCCGGCGATGGTAGATAAACCAAGGTGCATGGCGGCCTGGCCGCTGGCCGTGGCGATGCCGGCCACGCCACCTTCCAGCGCGGCGATGCGCTCTTCCAGCACGGCGTTGGTGGGATTCGAGATGCGTGTATATACGTGGCCGGCCCGTTCCATGTTGAACAGCGAGGCCGCATGCTCCGAACTCTTGAAGGCAAACGAGGACGTGAAATGGATGGGCGTGGCGCGCGCGCCCGTAGCCGGGTCGGGCGCCGCGCCCGCATGCAGGGATAAAGTATCGAAACCGGGGTATTTCGGGCCGCTCATGGTGTCTCCGCCAAGTTTTATAGTGGCAAGATCGTAACCTGATTTGCCTCTGAGTAAAAGGGCGCGCGTGCAGGGCGCATGGCGCCGTGCTGGCGGGCGGCGCGTGTCACTTGACGTCGAAAAAAGTGACCGGCTCCGCGTGGCGGTGGTACGATGCCGTGTCAGTGATATTCGGGCTGTTCGACCTTCGCGCGTGCGCCGCACCGCCAGGAAGCAGCTGCAAACGAACGAAATCCTGGGCTTCAGGCGCACTCTCATGTATGTCCACCAGGAAAAATTCTATGCCCGCAATATCGTTCGACGGCGCCCTTGCGGTGCCCGGACCATCTATCGTCGACGGCCTGTGCCGTGCAGGCTGGCTCATGCAGGAGCATTTCATTGCTCCTGAACTCAGCCGCCAGCTGGCCGCCGAATGCGTGCAATCCATGCTCAGCGGCAAGATGAAAGGCGCCGGCGTGGGCAGCGGCCATGCGCCCCTGCTGCAGCCCGATATCCGCGGCGACCATATTGCATGGCTGGAAGCGGGCCGTTCAAAGGCCTGCGACCGCTATCTGGAACACATGGAAGCATTGCGCCAGGTACTCAACCGTGAGCTGTTCCTGGGCCTGGACGAGTACGAAAGCCATTTCGCACTGTACGCGCCGGGCGCCTTTTACCGGGCCCATCTGGACCGTTTCCGCGACGACGACAAGCGCACCGTGTCCGTCGTGCTGTACCTGAACGACGACTGGCTGCCCGAACACGGCGGCGCGCTGCGTTTGCACCCCGATGGCGGCCCCAGCGTGGATATCGCGCCCGAAGCAGGGCGCATGGCCATGTTCCTGTCGGGCGATATGCTGCACGAAGTGCTGCCGACGGCGCGCGAGCGTCTATCCATCGCCGGCTGGTTCCGCCGCCGAGCATGAGAAAAACTACTGCGCGTCGCGGGGCACGGCCGGCGATGCTCGCGGTACTCGCGTACCGCTGCGCTTCTCGGCCGCGCCGCGCATCCGCTCGTTACGTTTTTCTTGCCCGACAATCCCCCTCGATTTGATTGCGCGCAAGGCTGGATTTTTCCGCAGGCATAGGCTACAGTCGCAGTAAGGGCTAGAATAACTAAAATACCAATCACGCGGACAGGACGGCCAATATGAAAGTATCTGAAATTCTCCAAGTCAAGGGCAATATCCTCTACACGGTCACGCCTGACCAGCCCTTGCTTGACGCGGCCAATACCATGGCCGAAAAAGACATCGGTTCGCTGGTGGTAATGGAATTTGGCGACTTGGTCGGCATGCTGACCTTCCGCGAAGTGCTCAACGCGCTGCATGAAAACGCGGGTCAGATCGGCGGCGGCACCGTGCGCAAGCACATGGATGACCACCCGATCACGGTTACGCCGGATACGGAAGTCAACGAAGTGCGCCGCATCATGCTGGAAAAACATGCGCGCTACCTGCCCGTCATGAACGCCAAGACCTTGTTGGGCGTCATCTCCTTCTACGACGTGGCACGCGCCGTGCTCGAAGCGCAAAGCTTTGAAAACCAGATGCTCAAGGCGTATATCCGCGACTGGCCGGCTGAAACCACTGACTAAGTGATCGTAATGCAGTAATAACAACGCCGGCACTGCCGGCGTTTTGCATTGCAGAAGCGAGTGGCGCCGCCTACGCCGCCCCCTGCAGCGCCTCGTTGTTCAGCCAGGTGCCCAGCGCCGTGGCCGTCATGGGGCGGGCAAACAAAAAGCCCTGCGCCATCGGGCAGCCCAGCGCCTGCAGTATCTGCGCCTGGCGCTCGTCTTCCACCCCTTCGGCGATCACGGCCAGGCCCAGGTTGCGGCCCAGCTGGATGACCATTTCGGCGATGCTGCTGCCGCGCGCGGAGCCCGTGATCTCGGTGACGAAGGCACGGTCGATTTTCAGGCGGTCGACCTGCAGGCGCTGCAGGTACGATAGCGAGGAGAAGCCCGTGCCGAAGTCGTCGATGGCGATGCTGACGCCCGTCTGCTTGATCTGCCACAACATCTTGATCAGCATGTCCGGTTCTTCCATGGCCATCGATTCCGTGATTTCCAGTTCGATGAACTCGGGCGGCGCCTGCGTCTCTTCCAGCGCCGCGCGCAGCATTTCCAAAAACAGGGGGTGGCGGAACTGTACTTGCGACACGTTGACGGACATGACGAAGTTGCGGTGGCCCTGCTCGCGCAGCAGCACCAGTTCGCGGCAAGCCGTGCGCAGCACCCATTCACCCAGGTCGATGATGATGCCCGAATATTCGGCAATCGGGATGAAGCGGTCGGGCGAGATGAACTTGCCATCCGGCGTCTGCCAGCGCAGCAGCGCTTCGGCGCCCACGGGGCGGCGCGTGGTCAGGTCGATCTGCGGCTGGTAGACGACAAACAGCTGGTCCTGGCTGAAGGCCGTGCGCAGCGCGTGCATCATGCGCACCCGTTCGCGGATTTCAATGCCCATGCTGCGCGAGAAATAGAAGTGTCCGGCGCGCTGCTGGCTTTTCGCCCGTTTCAAGGCGATATCGGCATCCTTCAGTGCATCGGCGCCCGTGCCCGCATGTTCGCCCAGCCGCACCAGGCCCAGGGTGGCGGACAGTTGCACATCCTGGCCATCGATGCTGAAGGGCGGCTGGAACAGGGCCAGGATGTTGGCCGGATTGACTTGCGACGAGTCGCCCAGCACGCAAAAGATGTCGCCGCCCAGGCGCGCCACCGTCAGCTGCGCCCCCAGCTGGGTTTGCAGGCGGCCCGCCACGGCGACCAGCAGGGTGTCGCCGAACTGGTGCCCCAGCGCGTCGTTGGTCTCGGCAAAGTGGTCGAGGTCGACCAGCGCCAGGGTGGCGTCGTCGCGCGCGGGGCCGGCCAGGGCGGCATCGAGGATTTCCACCAGGCGCGTGCGGTTGGGCAGCTTCGACAACTGGTCGTAGAAGGCGGCATTGTGCAGGTGCGATACCAGCTCGACGTTGTCCAGGCCCACGGCGACGTTGCTGCAAAACACTTCCAACAGGCTTTCATCGATGGCGGTGAGGGGGCGCGGCAGGACCAGGTAGGCGGCCGCGTCGCGGCTGGCCTTGCCCGCAAAGTACAGGGTGGCGTAGTCGTGCGCGTACACATTGCGCCGCTGCGCCAGCGTGTGCTCGATGGCCGCCATCACGCGGGGGTTTTGCAGGCCGCACAGGGCGCTGTGCGGCAGGCTGGAAAAGCTGCCCGTGCAGGCCGAGACGAGCAGCTCCCTGGCGCCGCTGTCCTGCAAGTCCTGCGCGCACAGCACGCCGTCGGCGCGGATGCCCAGCAGGTCGGCGATTTGCGCCAGCACGCCGGCCGAGAAATTCTGCACACCATGCAGCGCCATCAGCTGCGTGCTGGCGTGGACGATCCGGTCCAGGCCACGCCGGCTGTTGCTGATCGAACGTATCTGCTCGTACGAACGGATGGCTGCCGTCACCGTGGTAAACAGCTTGATGCGCGTCAGTTCGGACTTGGTCTTGTAATCGTTGATGTCGAAATCGCGGATGGCGTCGATTTCCGGCGCATAGCCTGGCTGGCCCGTGCGCAGGATGATGCGCACATCCGTCATCTTCAAGGTTTCGCGGATGTAGCGCACCAGATGCAGGCCCGCGTCGTCCTGTTCCATCACTACGTCGAGCAGGATGACGGCGATGTCGTTTTCATGCTTGAGCAGTTCGCGCGCCTGGCCGGCCGAATACGCATGCACGAATTCCAGCGGGCGGTGCTGCATTTCCAGGTTGCCTAGGGCGAAAGTGGTGGTGGAGTGGACGTCTTCATCGTCGTCGATGATCATCACCCGCCAGACGCTGCGCGGTGCGACGGCCAGCGGCGCCGCTGGTTGCTCATCGAGGAATACCAGGTCGTCGTGATCGTCCTTGTTGGCGTCAAGGGGGATGATCGGTGCGGGCATGTATAGCTTCTCCAGGATGACTCGGAACGAGATGTGAGCACATCAGAAATGTCCATGGCGTTGTTGCAGCGCCTCGCCGTACTCGCGTACTGTCTTCGGCGCCGCGCCTAGCCCTGGCCATTTCTGATGCACTCAGGGCGCATCGAAAATGCAGCACTCAGGTGCACATTTTCTAATGGCCCATCATCCAAGTATATAGCTATTTAATAAGCAAAATGTTTTTTTAAGTCTATTCTGCGGAGCAATATTTCTTGTATTGCATGATTGCAACTCATATTTGGTATTTTTGTGTGAAAAAATACGCGGGATTTTAAAATGGCGAGACGGGTGGGGCAATATCGGGCCTTGCTGCGGCATTAGCGGCATGGCATGCCCCGCAGGCTGGTAGAATTGAGTTTTCCAGTCTTTCACACTTCCTACTATGTCCGGCAATTCTTTTGGCAAACTGTTTACTGTTACCACTTTCGGCGAATCGCATGGCCCGGCCATCGGCTGCGTGATCGATGGCTGTCCGCCGGGATTGGTCCTGTCGGAAGCCGATATCCAGCCCGAGCTGGACCGCCGCAAGCCGGGCACTTCGCGCCATGTGACGCAGCGCCAGGAATCGGACACGGTGGAAATTCTCTCCGGCGTGTATCAGGGCGTGACGACGGGTACGCCCATCGCGCTGCTGATCCGCAATGAAGACCAGCGCAGCAAGGATTACGGCAATATCGCGGAAAGCTTCCGCCCCGGCCATGCCGACTACACCTACTGGCATAAATACGGCGTGCGCGACCCGCGCGGCGGCGGACGTTCCTCGGCGCGCCTGACGGCGCCCGTGGTGGGTGCGGCGGCCATCGCCAAGAAGTGGCTGCAGCAGCAGTACGGCACCACCTTCAAGGGCTGCATGAGCCAGCTGGGTGACATTGCCGTGCCATTCCAGTCCTGGGAGCACGTGCATGCGAACCCGTTCTTTGCCGCCAGCGGCGACGCGGACCTGATCGCGCGCATGGAAGAGGCCATGGATCAATTGCGCCGCGACGGCGATTCCATCGGCGCGCGCATCGACGTGATTGCGCAAAACGTGCCGGTGGGACTGGGCCAGCCCATCTACGACAAGCTGGACGCCGACATCGCTTACGCCATGATGGGCATCAATGCCGTCAAGGGCGTGGAAATCGGCGCCGGCTTCGACTCCGTGGCGCAAAAGGGGTCTGAACACGGCGACGAACTGACGCCGGAAGGCTTTATCGGCAATAACGCCGGTGGCGTGCTCGGTGGCATCTCGACGGGGCAGGATATCAGTGTCTCGATCGCCATCAAGCCGACTTCGTCGATCCGCACGCCGCGTCGCTCGATCGATAAAGAGGGCAATCCCGTGATGGTGGAAACCTTCGGCCGCCACGACCCTTGCGTGGGCATCCGCGCCACGCCGATCGCCGAAGCCATGCTGGCGCTGGTGCTGATCGACCACGCCCTGATGCACCGCGCGCAATGCGGCGATGTGTCGGTATCGACGCCGAAGTTGAAGTAAGTTTTAGCTCCCGGCGGAAGAGCTGGGGTCAGACCGGGCGGGTCTGACCCCAGATTTTGCTTTTGTGGTCAAAGCTGGCAGCATCACGCCACCTTGTTCGCCACCAATTCCAATTGATGCCGCATCTCCACCGACTGCACCAGTAACGCGCGGATATCGTTGATCAGGTTGAATTCCGTCTGGTTTAATTGAATCGGCGGGAAGCTGTCGTCCCAGTCGCCGTACAAGAATCCCGTGGGGTGGCCGTTGGCCGACAGCGGCAGCACGACGAAGCTGCGCGCTTCCGACAGGGTGGCTTTCCACCATTGCGGCAGCTTGGCGGCAAATTTCGGGTCGCGCGCATTGTCGATGAAGATTACGCGGTCGCTATTGAGGGCCGCGTGGAACACGTTCGGCTCATATGCATCGCCAAACACCATCAGGTCTTGCAGGTCGGCCATGCCTTCGCCCATGCTGATGCGCGCCGAGTACAAATGATCCTTGTGGTTGCGCACGAACGCCACCGAGCGCGAAAAATCAAAGCCCTGGTGCAGCGTTTCGAGCGCCATCGAGACCATCTGGCCCGGGTTGGCGCTGCCGATGGCGCCGCGCAGGTCGGCCAGGCCGCTGATCAGGACGCGATTGCCCTCGGCGCGCATGCGCGTCGAGGCCAGTTGGCGCGCGCGCCGTTCGGCCGGTTTTGACAGTGGCGCGATCGACAGGTCGGCCGCCGCCATCGCCTTGGCCTTGTCTACCGCCACCACCAGGTCGGTGGCCGTGATGCCCAGGGTGCCCGCATAGTCGTCGATCAGCGCGTGCACCTGCGCCGTGCCAGCCGCATCGTCATGCCACAGCGAGTCGGCGCAGCGCGCCGCCATGGTCGACAGGCCCGCCATCCAGTCGGCGCCGCTGACGGGCGCGTTGTCGGGCGATGGGTCCATCGGACGCATGCCGTTGATCAGGTGCTGCGGCAAGCCCCAGTGGGCGGCCGTGGCATAGCCCACTTCCGGCAGCGACAGGCCGAGGATTTCGCGCGCGGCGGCCGCCTCGTTGCCCGGCCCCGCGTGCGCCTGCATGCGCGCCCAGAAGTCCGTCATGTAGAACGTCACCATCATGCGGCCCAGTGTATGCAGCATGGAGCAGACGACGGCTTGCTCGGCTTGCAGGCTGCCGGCGCTGGTGGCCACCTGCTGCGCCACCATCCCGGCCAGCACGGCCTTTTCCATTTCCACGTGGGCGCTGACGGAGTCGGGCGATGCCTGCGACAGCTCCTCGATCAGTTTCAGTCCCAGCGCAAGATGGCCGATGGCGTCGATGCCCAGCACCAGCACGGCCTTCGAGACCGTGTTGACCCTCTGGCCGAAGGCCGAGTACATGCCGCTGTTGGCCAGTCTCAGTACCTTGTGCGTGAGGACAGGGTCAGACAGCACCGTTTGCGTGATGTCGAATTCGTGGTCATCCTCGCCGCGCATGGCGCCCAGGATGGCGCTGATGGCTTTCGCGAAGCCGGGCATGTCGCCCTGCTGGCGCGTGCGCGCCCACAGCAGGTCCAGGGTGTTTTTGCCGAGCTGTGTCGGCACCGTGAAATGACCTGGATTCATTGCACCCCTCCGCGCTGTTCATTGGCAGACGGCGTGGGCACCAGCGCCGCATAGGTTTTTTCGCTCAAGGCCGATAGCGCGGCATGGGCCGGCATCGGCTTGCCCGTCAAATAGCCTTGCACATACTGGCAACCGCGCGACTCCATGAAGTGCATCTGCTCCTCCGTTTCCACGCCTTCGGCTACCACGGACAAATTCAAGTGCTTGGCCAGGTCGAGAATGGTGTTGCAGATGGCCGCATCCTTGCTCGATTCGGGCAAGTCCTTGATGAAGGTGCGGTCGATCTTCAGTACGGAAATGGGGAAGCGCTTCAGATACGCCAGCGAGGAATAGCCGGTGCCGAAATCGTCGATGGCAATGCGCGCGCGGCGCTCCGTCATCTTGACGAGGATGGTTTCCGCATGCACGGGGTCGATCATCAGGGTGCCTTCCGTAATTTCCAGCACCAGGTGTTCGCCGGAGAGTCCCGAAAACGCGATGGCGTCATCGAGCACGTCGAGGAATTTGTCGTTGCGGAATTGGCGCGGGCTGATGTTGACGGAGATGTACAGCGGCCGCTTGGCCACTTCCTGGAACTGCTTGAGCTGCACGCAGGCCGCCTTCAGCGCCCAGGCGCCCAGCAGGTTGATCAGGCCATTGGCTTCGGCGATCGGGATGAAGCGCACGGGCGGCACCAGGCCCAGGGTCGGGTGCTTCCAGCGCATCAGGGTTTCGAAACCCTGGATTTGCCGCGTGTGCGCATCGACGATGGGCTGGTAGA
Organism: Janthinobacterium breve; assembly: GCF_051380895.1. NCBI lineage: Bacteria > Pseudomonadati > Pseudomonadota > Betaproteobacteria > Burkholderiales > Oxalobacteraceae > Janthinobacterium > Janthinobacterium breve. Next base: position 125,504 of record NZ_JBNYXY010000009.1, read on the forward strand.
ACAGCAGGAATTCGCCTTCGCGCACGGCGTGGAACATGGCCGCTTCCAGCGAGATGTCGTGTTCCGACGGGCCATTCAGGCGCGGGCTGTAGACCAGGCAGCGGGCCTTGCCCGTTTCCTTGGCGCGCGACATGGCCGCATCGGCTAGCGCCACCAGGCGCACTTCATCTTCTGCGTGCTGCGGATAGATCGATACACCCACGGACGCCCCCACGTAGATCGTGTGGCCATCGACTTCGAACGGCGCCTGCAGGGTGGCCAGCAGGCGGCCCGTTACCAGCTTGATTTGTGCATCGGTGGCGCTGCCGGGCAGCACGGCGACGAATTCATCGCCGCCCACGCGCGCCAGGGTGTCGCTGTCGCGCAAGGTCTTGCGCAGGCGCGCGGCGGCCAGACGCAGCACGGCGTCGCCGACGGGGTGGCCCAGGCCATCGTTGACCTTTTTAAAACCATCGAGGCCGATGGTGGCCACGGAAAAGCCCTGGCCCGAACGCGCCGCCTGGGCGATGACCATGCGGATGCGGTCCGACAGCAGCAGGCGGTTCGGCAGCCCGGTCAGCGCATCGTGCGTCGCCATGTGGCGCAAGCGCTCTTCCGTGTTGTGCTGAGCCGAGGTGTCGCGCCCGACCACCAGTAATTCGGCGATGCCGTCCCCGTTCATATAAGAAGACAGGCGCAGCTCGAACCAGATTTCCTGGTCTGGCGTTTGCAGGCGCACTTCCAGGCGGCCCGGTTCTTCCAGGGAATCTTCCAGCGCCGCCTGCAGCGCCGCGCGCGACGCTTCGGCCGCCAGCGGCAGCAGCAAGTGGCCGGCCAGGCCCGATGGCGCGCCGAACAGGGTAGCTGCGCGCTTGCTGGCGAACAGGATCAGACCGTCCGTATTGAGCCGGAACACGACGTCGCCTGCCTCTTCCATGAGGTTGTCCAACTCGTGGCGTGCCTCGCGGTGGGCGGCGGATGGGGTACTGGAAAACATCGTGCTGGCTTTAACCTTTTTATTATCAGTGCCGGCGCTCGCTGCAGGGCAGGGCGCCAACGGAAAGAGTGCATCGTGTGGTACGCGCGCCATAGCGGGCCGGAGGGCAACTATCGGAACGCGATCCACACGAAATGTATCATTGAAAAGCATTCGATTACATGAAATAGAGCAACATTGCTTCAGGTTTTGTAAATATTCCTGCCTTCCATGAAAAAAATCATGCTGCGCGATACGCACAGGCATTTTCGTTCCCTGTGGAAACTTTCTGCCGCACCGGTTTCCTGTCGCGCGCTTGCCCTGCCATGCGCTTTGCGCTAGTCTGGCTGGCAGACGGTGTTGACGGTGCGCCAACGACGGCAAGGGCGCCATGATAACAAATCGCAGGAGACCCCCATGAATGCCTTTGACACGCATGACGTTTTCAACCAGGCCACGCCCTTTGAAAACGTCAATCTGTTCGCCTGCGACCCGGCACTGATCGAAGCGTTGCTGCGCGAGGGCGGTGGCGCGGCGCTGCAGGAGCTCGACGCGCTGGGCGAAAAGCTGGGCCGCGCCGAGACCTACGCGCTGGCGCGCCTGGCCAATATCCACACGCCCGAACTGCAGCAGTTCGACCGGGCCGGGCGCCGCATCGACGAAGTGCTGTTCCATCCGGCCTGGCATGCACTGATGGACATCCTCGTCGGCGCCGGTGCGCACGCGTCGCCGTGGGCGTCGCCCGGTCCCGGCGCCCAGGTGGCGCGCGCGGCCGCCTATCTATTAGTGGGGCAGGTGGAAAACGGCACGCAGTGTCCCGTGACGATGACGTATGCCTCGGTGCCGGCTTTGCGCCAGGCCCTTGATCTGCCGCAAATCGCCGCCCGCTGGTTGCCGAAGATACTGTCGCGCACATACGATCCCCGCTCCTTGCCCGTGGAACAGAAGCGCGGCGCCCTGGTCGGCATGGGCATGACGGAAAAGCAGGGCGGCTCGGACGTGCGCAGCAACACCACGCGCGCGGTGCGCGTGCCGCCCGACGAGGCGCGGGCCCTGTTCGGCGACGAGGCCGGCAGCGCCTGGCGCATCGTCGGCCACAAATGGTTTTTTTCGGCGCCCCAGTGCGACGCCCATCTGATCCTGGCGCAGGCGGAAGAGGGCGGACTATCGTGCTTCTTCCTGCCCCGCTACCTGCCCGACGGCAGCCGCAATGCCATCCGCGTGCAGCGCCTGAAAGATAAGCTGGGCAACCGCTCGAATGCGTCGTCGGAAGTGGAATTTACCAACGCCTACGGCTGGCTGGTGGGGCAGGCAGGGCGGGGCATTCCCACCATCCTGGAAATGGCCAGCCACACGCGCCTCGATTGCGTGCTGGGCAGCACCGGCATCATGCGCGCCGCCCTGACGCAGGCGCTGCACCATGCGCGCCAGCGGGCCGTATTCGGCAAGCCGCTGGCCGAACAGCCCCTGATGCAAAACGTGCTGGCCGACCTGGCGCTGGAATCGGAAGCGGCCACGGCGTTTGCGCTGCGCCTGGCCCGTTGCTTCGATGAAAAGGAAGATCCGCAGCAAGCCATGCTGGCGCGCGTGCTGACGCCGGCCGGCAAGTACTGGATTTGCAAGCGCGGCCCCGGTTTCGGCGCGGAAGCCATGGAAGTGCTGGGCGGCACCGGTTATGTGGAAGACGCGCCGCTGGCGCGCCTGTACCGCGAACTGCCCGTCAACTCGATCTGGGAAGGTTCGGGCAACGTCATGTGCCTCGACGTTTTGCGCGCCTTCGGCAAGTCGCCGGCCGCGCGCGACGCTCTGGCGGCCGAGCTGGCGCTGGCCGGCGATGCCGACGCCGCCTTTGCCGAGTACCGGACGCGCCTGCTGAGCGAACTGGACGGGCCGCAGAAGGATGAATTCGGCGCCAGGCAATTATCCGAGCGCATCGTGCTGGCCGTGCAGGCGGCCTTGCTGCTGCGCCATGCACCGCCCTTCATCGCGCAGGCATTCCTGCAGTCGCGGCTGGTGCAAGCGCCGGGCGGCGCATATGGCCGCTTGCCGGCGGGCACTGATTGCGCGGCCATCCTGGCGCGCGCACTACGCGAGTATTGACCCCGATAAATCCGATTATTTCGAAAATTCAGGCCACAGGCGGGCTGTGGGCTGGGATAATGTGGCAATCCTTCATTTTATCGACACACAGCGCGCCTGCGGCCATGCTTGCCGCCGCGCCAGAGAGCAGAGAAAGTACAACAATATGAAACAAGATCCACGCTTCCCGAATTTGTTCATTACCGATCACCCTTTGATCCAGCACAAGCTGAGCCACATGCGCGAGCACGATACGTCGACGCGCACCTTCCGCGAATTGCTCAAGGAAATTACCTTGCTGATGGGCTATGAAATCACGCGCGACTTGCCACTGACCACGCGCCAAATCACGACCCCGCTGGTGACGATCGACGCGCCCGTCATTGCCGGCAAGAAACTGGCCATCGTCCCCATCCTGCGCGCCGGCATCGGCATGAGCGATGGCTTGCTGAACCTGGTGCCATCGGCGCGCGTGGGGCACATCGGCGTGTACCGCGATCCTACTACCCACATGCCCGTGGAATACCTGGTGCGCCTGCCGGACTTGAATGAACGCACCTTCATCCTGTGTGACCCGATGGTGGCCACCGGTAATTCGGCCGTGTACGCCGTCGACGTACTGAAGAAGCGGGGCGTGACGGACGAGCAGATCATCTTCCTGGCGCTGGTGGCCGCACCGGAAGGCGTGACCGTGTTCCAGAACGCGCACCCGAACGTCAAGATGTTCTGCGCCTCGCTCGATTCGCACCTGGATGACCACGCTTACATCGTGCCGGGCCTCGGTGATGCCGGCGACCGCATCTTCGGCACCAAGTAAGCCACTTCAGGCGAGTATTGCGATGGCGACCTTGATCGATCCGGATTTTCGCGCGCGTTTGCGCGCCCTGAACGAAAAATATGCGGCTGGCGTGCCAGCACTGATGCAAACGATTACGCAGGCAAGCGGCCGCTGCGACAGCGAAGGACCCCGTCTGGAACCGTTGACGGAACTGCACCGTGCGCTGCATGCGGTAGCCGGCTCGGCCGCCACCTTCGGTTTTGCTGCGCTGGGGCAGGAATGCCGGCGCATCGAACAACAGGTGCGTGCCATGCTCAATGCGCCGGCGCAGGCGGTGGCGGAATGGCCCGCCGTGCGGGCGCAAGTGGAGGCGCTGCTGCATTGGGCCGCACGCGATGCGGGCGCCACCCATTTCAGCGCCTGAGTGACAAGCGCCATAGGGATGTGGTTACAATGATTCATTTGATGCAACGCAAAGCACCCGCGTCGCAGATTAGGATATAGTGTCTCCAAGCCGCTGGTACAGGGCGCCGCAAGACGGGGATTTGGCTATTAAAGTAGTGTTTGCAAGTTTATTTTGCGAAAGAATGGTTTTTCTCAGTTTTGTTGGTATAATTGGGCATCGTTGGATTCGAGGTAGTAGTGCAGTTTGTCTGTCATTTCTTTCTTGCTTCAAACGATATAACGGGCGCAAGCCCAACTTAACTGAAATAGGAAATTGTAATGGCAACTGGCATCGTAAAATGGTTCAATGATTCGAAGGGTTTCGGCTTTATTACCCCTGACGAAGGCGGCGAAGATCTGTTCGCTCACTTCTCGGCTATCCAGTCGAACGGCTTCAAGTCCCTGCAAGAGAACCAACGCGTTTCTTTTGAAGTGACCGCTGGCCCTAAAGGCAAGCAAGCTTCGAACATTCAGCCAATCTAATACGCTGGATCAAACGAAATAAAGAAATCCTCGGTCTCCGAGGATTTTTTTTCGCCTGAATTTCTGTGAGGCATGGGTTTTGCCTGCCTTATGCGTGTGGTTTGTAGCTTGCATGGCCCTTGTTCTGCGCGCTTTGAGTTAGGGTAGATTGCGGGTGCGTACTGTTCTGGACCGGCGCGGCGCCCAATCAGACCGTAGCGAGCGGCAGTGATTTGTGGCCGAGAAGCGCAACCGTACTCTAGTACGGTGAGCATCGCCGGCTGCAAAGCGCGCCGCGCAGTAGGTCTGATTGGGGGTCCTCAGATTGCTCGTTCTCGCCAGTAATCTGGTTGCGAATAGCTATGCCGCAAAAAATCCACGAACGCCCGTATGCGCAGCGGCAAATGGCGGCGCTGGGCAAACACGGCATAAATATCGTTGCCCGGCGCGGCAAACTGGTCCAGCACCATCACCAGCTGGCCCGAGGCGATCTCGGCACCCACTTCCCACATCGAGCGCCACGCCAGTCCCTTGCCGGCCAGGGCCCAGTCGTGCAGCACTTCGCCATCGTTGCACACCATATTGCCCGCCACCTTTAAAATGATATTCTTGCCGTTTTCGCGGAAGGTCCAGCCCCGCTGGCTGCCTTCGCTGCTGATCGCCAGGCAATTATGCTTCGCCAGGTCGGCCGGGATGCATGGCGTGCCAGCTCGCTTCAGGTAGGCGGGCGAGCCGACCAGCACGCGCTGGTTGTCGGCCAGCTTGGTGCTTACCAGCGAGGAATCGGACAGGCTGGCGATGCGGATGGCCACATCGATGCCTTCGCCGATCAGGTCGACCAGGCGGTCGTTCAGGTTCAGCGACACCGTCACGTCGCGGTGCTCGGCCACGAACGAGGGGATCAAGGGCGCCACGTGCTGGCGCCCGAAGCCGGCCGGCGCGGAAATGAGCAGATGGCCGCTGGCCTTCACGCTGCGCTCGGCGACGGCCGCTTCCGCCTCTTCCAGCTCGCTCAGGATGCGCTGGCAGTCTTCCAGAAAGGCGGCGCCTTCATTCGTCAAGGCCAGCTTGCGCGTCGTGCGCTGCAGCAATTTGACGCCCAGGCGCTGCTCCAGCGCATCGAGGCGTCGGCCTATCATGGCCGGGGCAATGCCTTCCGCGCGCGCGGCGGCCGACAGGCTGCCCTTGGCCACCACTTCCACGAACGTTGATATTTGTCTGAACTGCCCCATGCCGTACTCCCGCGATGCCATCACTTGTGATAAAAACGCATAGATGAAGTGATTTTTAATCTCGTTTCCATGTCTTATAGTGCAATACTATAGAACAAACGCGCCGCCCGGCAGAGTGTTTTTACGCCTTTGTCCGGCTTGTCCGCGCAGTCATTCAGCTTATACTTAGATCACCAGATTACCTTTGCTTATATTTATTAAAAACCGGAGAACTTCATGACGCAGAACACGATCGCACTTCCCGAAGGCATGCAAATCACGGGTGACATCCAGCCCGGCTACGAACAGATTTTGACGCCAGCGGCGCTGGCTCTGGTGGCCAAGCTGACGCGCGCCTTCGAGCCGCGCCGCCAGGAATTGCTGGCCGTGCGTGTGGAACGGGCCAAGCGCCTCGACGCGGGTGAGCGTCCTGATTTCCTGCCAGAAACCGCGCACATCCGCAACGGCGACTGGAAGATCGCGCCGATCCCGAAGGCGCTGGAATGCCGCCGGGTGGAAATCACCGGTCCCGTCGAGCGCAAGATGGTCATCAACGCCTTCAATTCCGGCGCGGACAGCTACATGACGGACTTCGAGGATTCGAACACGCCGAACTGGGATAACCAGCTGACGGGCCAGATCAATATGTTCGACGCCGTGCGCAAGACGATTTCGCTGGAGCAAAATGGCAAGTCGTACAAGCTGAACGACAAGATCGCCACCCTCGTCGTGCGCCCGCGCGGCTGGCACCTCGATGAAAAGCACGTGCTGGTCGATGGCAAGCGCATTTCCGGTGGCATTTTCGATTTTGCCCTGTTCATGTTCCATAACGCCAAGGAACAACTGGCGCGCGGCGCCGGCCCGTATTTCTACCTGCCGAAGATGGAATCGCACCTGGAAGCGCGCCTGTGGAACGATATTTTCGTCATGACGCAAAACGAATTGGGCTTGCCACAGGGCACGATCAAGGCGACTGTCCTGATCGAAACCATTTTGGCTGCGTTTGAAATGGATGAAATCCTGTACGAACTGAAGGAGCACAGCTCGGGCCTGAACGCGGGCCGCTGGGATTACATCTTCTCGTGCATCAAGAAATTCAAGCTGGACAAGGATTTCTGCCTGGCCGACCGCGCCAAAGTCACGATGACGGCGCCATTCATGCGCGCCTACGCCTTGCTGCTGCTGAAAACGTGTCATCAACGTGGCGCACCGGCGATTGGCGGCATGGCAGCCTTGATCCCGATCAAGAACGATCCGGAAAAGAACGATATCGCCATGGGCGGCGTGCGCACCGACAAGGCGCGCGATGCCACTGACGGCTACGACGGCGGCTGGGTGGCCCATCCGGGCCTGGTGGAGCTGGCCATGGGCGAGTTTACGAAAGTGCTGGGCGATAAGCCGAACCAGATCGAGAAACAGCGTCCCGACATCGATGTGAAAGCGTCGGACTTGCTGAACTTCCAGCCGGAAGCGCCGATCACGGAAGCTGGCTTGCGCTACAACATCAACGTGGGTATCCACTACCTGGGCAGTTGGCTGGCTGGCAATGGTTGCGTGCCTATCCATAACCTGATGGAAGATGCGGCCACGGCCGAGATCAGCCGCTCGCAAGTGTGGCAGTGGATTCGATCCAGCAAGGGTGTGCTGGAAGACGGCCGCAAGGTCACGGCCGACATGGTGCGCGCCATGATTCCGGAAGAACTGGCCAAGGTGCAGCGCGATGCGCCAGGCGGCAACGGGCCGACCTATGTGCGCGCCGGCCAAATCTTCGAGGAAATGTCGACGTCGGAATCGTTCGCCGAATTCCTGACCTTGCCGCTGTACGAAGAAATATGATCCTGATCAAGTAGCAGCATGAAAAAATCCCGGCGATGCCATAAAGCATCTGCCGGGATTTTTCATTGCGGCAAGATCGGCTTAAAAACTATTTTTCCACATGCGCAAGGCCGCGAACGCTTCCACGGGCGAGGCACCGGCGGCCAGCTTGCCTTCCACCTTCAGGCTGGTCAGAATTTCCGGTTCGCTGTAGCGCAGGAAGGGGTTCGTGGCCTTCTCAAGGGCAATGGTCGACGGCACGGTCGATAAGCCTTGCTGGCGCTTTTCCGTGTCGATGGCGATGCGTTCCTGCAAGGTCACATTGCCCGGCTCGACGGCGTTGGCGAAGCGCAGATTGGACAAGGTGTACTCATGCGCGCAAAATACCTCGGTATCGTCGGGCAGGGCGGCCAGCTTGCCCAGCGAGTCGGCCATCTGGCCCGGCGTGCCTTCGAACAGGCGGCCGCAGCCGCCGGCAAACAGGGTGTCGCCGGAAAACAGCCATGGTGCGCCGCTGCGCTCGTCGCGTTGGCGCACATAGGCGATATGCCCCTTGGTGTGGCCGGGCACGTCGATGACCGTCATCTGCAAGCCCAGCTCGGCCACATAGGCAACATCGCCTTCGGCAAGCGGTTCCGAGATGGCTGTGATAGCCTCATTGCGAGGGCCGAAGACGGGCACGGCGAAATGCTGCAACAATTCAGGCACGCCACCCGTGTGGTCGGCGTGGTGGTGTGTGAGTAAAATGGCGGACAAGGTCAACTGATGGGCTTGCAGCGCATCGAGGATGGCCATCGCATCGCCGGGGTCGACCACGGCGGCATGGCGGCCGTCATGGATCAGCCACAGGTAATTGTCGGCAAAGGCGGGCACGGCAAGTACCGATAAAGCGTGTTCAGGGGAATGTGTCATGAGCAAAAGAGAAAACTGAATGGACAGTGTGGCATCCGAAAAATCCATTATAGCGCTTGATGGCTGGCTGCAGACACCGGCCGGTGTGTACGTGCGTGCCTGGGAGCAGCAATGCCTTGACAGTCTGACGGTCGACATCTTCGGTTACAACGCCGTGCAGATCGGCTTGCCCCAGCTCGACGCGCTGGCCGCCAGTCGCATGCCGAACAAATGGCTGCTCGATTCGCGCCTGCCTTTGCTTTCGCCGCAAGAGAGCCGTTTGACCCTGGTGTCTGCCTTCGACGAGTTGCCGTTCGACTCGCAAAGCCTGGACCTGGTGGTCTTGCCGCACGTACTAGAATTTGCCGCCGAGCCGCACCAGGTCTTGCGCGAAGTCGAGCGTGTGCTGATACCGGAGGGGCGTGTCATCGTCTGCGGCTTCAATCCGGCCAGCCTGTGGGGCATGCGCCAGGGCCTGGGGCGGGTCACGGGGCGCCATTACCTGCCGCGGGCGGGCGAGCTGATCTCTATGTCGCGCATGAAAGACTGGTTAAAATTGTTGAACATGGGCGTCAGTCAAAGCCACTTCGGCTGTTACGCACCTGCCTGCAGGACAGAAAAATGGCTGCGCCGTAACGCCTTCATGGACAAGGCCGGTGCGCGCTGGTGGCCATATCTGGGCGCAGTGTATATAGTGCAGGCGATCAAGCGCGTCAAAGGGATGCGTTTGATCGGTCCGGCGTGGACCAAAAAACCGGCGACGGCGCCCGCAGGCGCACCGGTCACGAATAAAAGGCGGGAACAGCAAGATGGATAAGGTAGAAATTTACGCTGATGGCGCATGCAAGGGCAATCCCGGCACGGGCGGCTGGGGCGCGCTGATGGTGGCCGATGGCGCCAAGAAAGAAATTTACGGCGGGGAACTCAATACGACGAATAACCGCATGGAATTGAAGGCCGTGATCGAAGCCTTGACGGCGCTCAAACGTCCCTGCCAGGTAGTGTTGTATACCGATAGCCAGTATGTCCAGAAGGGCATCAGCGAATGGATCCACGGCTGGAAAGCACGCGGCTGGAAAACGGCGGCCAAGGCGCCTGTCAAGAACGTCGACCTGTGGCAAGCCCTCGATACGGCCCAGGCCGTGCATGAAGTGGAATGGCGCTGGGTGCGCGGTCACAATGGTCATCCGGGCAACGAGCGGGCCGATGAACTGGCCAATATGGGCGTGGAAACCGTGCGCGCGTAAGACTGTCCGGCGTCGCCAGTTGTAATCGAAGGGCACAGGTTTGCTATACTGTGCCCTTCGCTTTTTGCTTTTACGACGGAATCCGCCATGCGTCAAATTGTTCTCGATACTGAAACCACCGGCCTGAACCCGCGCACGGGCGACCGCATCCTGGAGATCGGGGCGGTCGAACTGAGCAACCGCATGTTGACGGGGAATAATTTCCACCATTACATCAATCCCGAGCGCGATTCGGAAGAGGGTGCGCTGGCCGTCCACGGATTGACGACGGAATTCCTCAGCGACAAGCCGAAATTCGCGGAAATCGCGGAAGAATTTCGCGCGTTTATCGCCGGTGCCGAACTGATCATCCACAACGCCCCGTTCGATATTGGCTTCCTCAACGCGGAATTCAAGCGCCTGAACCTGCCGCCCGTGCATGAGCAAGTGCATGGCGTGATCGATACCCTGGTGCAGGCGAAGGAAATGCATCCGGGCAAGCGCAACTCGCTCGACGCCCTGTGCGACCGCTACGGCGTGTCGAACGCCCACCGCAAGCTGCACGGCGCGCTGCTCGACTCCGAATTGCTGGCCGACGTCTACCTGGCCATGACGCGGGGGCAAAACAGCCTGAGCATGGAAGAAGAAGTGGAAGTGGCTGCCGACGGCGCCGTGCTGGAAATCGTGCCCCTGGCCGAAGTCATCTTCCAGAGCGCCACGGCCGACGAGCTTGCCGCCCACGAAGCCACCATCGCCGGCCTCGACAAGGCCGCCAAAGGCCAGTGCATCTGGACCGCCGTCCTGGCGCCACCAGCGGCCGCCTGAGAAAAAAGCGTGACATGCTAAATTTCCTGTTGCCAGTCCTTGCAGATGCCGCAATACCTATGCGATAATTCGCCTCGCTTCGGGAGGTTAGCTCAGGGGTAGAGCACTGCATTCACACTGCAGGGGTCGCAAGTTCGAAACTTGCACTTCCCACCAAGAATTCTCAATACAATCAAGTACTTATATTAAAGCCGACACATTTATGTAGTCGGCTTTTTTATTGGGTGTAATTTTCGGGTGTAATTTACTTCGCCACCACCAGTGCCGATAGCTTATCCAGCGCCAGGCGCTGAGCATCCACCTGCAAGTGTGCGTAGCGCTGGGTTGTTTGCACATTGGCATGGCCGAGAATTTTGCTGATGGTGTACAGGTCCACGCCCAGGCCCAGCATGATGCTTGCGCAAGAATGGCGCAGGTCATGGAAATTCACATGAGGCATTCCAGCTTTCACGCGCGCGCGGCGCCAAGACGATTGCACGCCGTACAACGTCATCTCCAATGGAAAATATTTCAGCCATGGCCGCAAGGCCGGAATGATCGGTACCACGCGCATGCGAAGTGTTTTAGTATTGCTGGCAGGGAAGGAGATCGAATCCTTCCCAATATGCTCACGCTGAATCTGGAACAGTTCACCGCGGCGCGCGCCAGTCAGCAGTGCTGCCCATATCGCGGCCTGCGCAATCGGCGTGCAGAAGGCGGCAATCTTCCTCACTTGCTCAACCGTGAGAAACACCTCGCGCTTGTTACTGACGGCCACGTTATCGATCCGCAAGCCATAGTTTTCAGGAATGAGGCGCTGGCGCCATGCCAGCTGCAATCCTTTTTTTGCACAGGCCAATGACCGGTTCACCGTTGCTGGCGCATAGGCAGGCTCCAGTTTGCCGGATTTCTTATTTGGTATGAGCTTGCTCATGTCACGAATAGCATGATCGGCAAGCCGCCGACGCGCGGCGAAAGCAGCAGGATGGGGAGGGTAGGGAAGAACTGCTGTGCATGGCGCAGGGCGGCCGGGCCAGTGGACGGCCAAGTATGCCCTGGCTCGACCTGAACTACGGCCAACTGAATCTGATTGATCTTGATGATGGCGGCACATAGTTGCATGAAAGTATTATGCGTCGCATCTTGCCAAGTTGGAAGTGATTGGAAATGCGATGAGACTAAAAAGCCCGCGCGAGGCGGGCGTGGTTCGTGGTGATTGGAAATGAAAATCAGGCCACGCCGCCATGCGACGAGCAAGCCCCTTGCTTGTCTTTTGATGGTGAGATCCACCCGTCCTTGCATTTGACAGAGCCGCTATCAACGTCGCCGCCCCCGCATCCGGTCAGTGCGGTGAAAAAGGCCATGGCAACTTAAAAGATAAAAGTTTTCATTTTTCCTTCATGGAAAATATTTTATTTGTAATGTATTTCGTTCTGCGCTGCGCTTGCCGCGTGCAGGGCTGCTTGCTGAGTTGGTTTACTTTGTGCCAGCCTTGCCGGTCTCAGGATTTGTATTGCCCTTGGTGGACCAGTTGTTTGCAGCGGTCGAGTCCTTGGATGACCTATTGTGAGGCGCGACGTGGGTCCCGTCTTTTTTTGTATATCCCGAAACATGTGTTCGGCTAGAAGTGGCGCCATTCCCCGATGCTGGTTTTGAGGAATGATGGCCACTGCCGACTGAATGCCCCGCACCACGACCTCCACCATGGCCATCACCGCGCGCGAAGGCCGGCAACGTGAGGGAGAGCGCTAAAATCGCAACCAAAATTTTCTTCATTTCTGTTCCTGGTGCGGCATACAAGCGTGCCGTTGCGCGTACCAATTATATGTAAAATTACCAACAGGAAATCTATTCAATAGTTGCAGTGACAGGCGTAAAAAAGCCCGCGCGAGGCGGGCTGATGAACTGGAAAGCAGGCAACGCGTCGACCGGCAATAATATGGTCAATGCGAATCTTCACATTGGACTATTTGCCGCAAGCCTTTCCGTGTTCCGCATGGAAACCTTTGGTTTTAGCATCGGCTTCTGCCATGTATTCACCTTTTTTTGTCTTGCCATAATACTTGTCACCCTCGCAATGATAGACCTTACTTGAGGTGTTAACCCAAACCTTGCCAGCGCCGCCACCCGGAGCCATCTGAGCTGGCGCTGCCTTGCTAGCAACTGCCGCCGCAGAAGCTGTGCCAGACACCATCTTCGCAGATGCTCCATTGGTCATCATGCCGCCGTGACCTCGGCAGCCATGAGTGGATTGGCCTGTTGGCGCCGAACCATCTTTGCACTTGAGCATTGGAGCTGCATCGGGCGAAGCCGGATTCCCCATTGCTGCGGCCGATGGCTTAGGGGTAACCGAAGGCGCGGCCGTCGGAGTTTGCGCGAACGCCTGCGATGCGAAGGCGGCACTTACAGCGAGCATTGCTAAAATTTTCTTCATTTTGAGTCTCCGGTGTGCACGGAATGACGTGCCTGCATGCATTAACGCAGCTGCGCATGTGCCGTTGACTCTTCCGAGAAAATACATTGGCGATTGCGCAGACACGGGAGGCGCATCAAGCACCTGAGCGAATTGCTCAAGGGAACTTTATTGAATTGCTGCGATACTTCACCAGTCGCTCACCCGTCTCCGCGAGATACCCACGGGCTTGCCTTTGCGGTAAGGGTTACCTAGTTCGTGAGCTTGACGCCGTAATCAGGCGATGCAATGCCTGCTTGCTTGCCCAGTCGATAGAAACGAATTTCGCGCGCATATCCGTGGCGCTCGCGCAGCTGATTCCGTTTTATCGGACACACCTCTGATACAAACAATGCATGGACAAGCACGAAGCTTGCGCATGCTATGGATTATCTGAAAAGATGACTTAATTGACACCATTTGACATCAGGATGCGCAGGCAGCGCGGCGCAGCATGGCGGGCGCGCATCGCTGCGCTGGTGCGCGCTGATGTCATGGCAAGTCGGCCAAGCGCGCAGCATACGGGAGGCCCCATGTCTGAGATCATCGAACTGTTGCCATGGCCCGCCATGGTGGCGGCCTGGCTGGTGGGCTCGCGCACGGCCGCGCGGCGCTTTGCCGGGTTCTGGGTCTTGTTGATCAGCAATGTGCTGTGGGTCTGCTGGGGCTGGCAATACGAAGCTTGGGCCTTGATCGTGCTCAACTTTTGCCTGGCGCTGACGAATGTGCGGCATCGTCAAGAACCAGCGGGCATGACATCGCTTCTACTTAAATATTGTCAATATTGAATGCTTCTTCATGGCCGCATACATGCCCTGCTATTCTCCTGCGCGCATTTCAAGGAGGAAAATGGCCGTTCTGGCCCGGCAGCTTCAGATATTTGCTGTCTTATATAAGATTCGTCGCCATCGGATACACAAACAGCGGCAGGACAGTCTAAAATACGTGGTGGGCAAGCACGGCGTCACCGCCGGCACACTAGCCATCCAAAGCAAGGCTAACCGTCCTGTGTTTGGAATGAAGAAAGTTAACCACCAGGCATCACCGCATACAAGGGAATGAACATGGCAACACAAAAATCCAAAATCATCTACACGCTGACTGACGAGGCGCCGCTGCTCGCGACGTATTCCCTGCTGCCAATTATCAAAAAATTCACCGCGCCGGCTGGCGTGGACGTGGTCGCCACGGATATTTCGGTGGCGTCGCGTGTACTGGCCGAATTTCCCGAATTCCTGACGGACGCGCAAAAAGTCCCGAATACCCTGGCTGAACTGGGCAAATTGACCCAGAATCCAGACACCAACATCATCAAATTGCCGAACGTCAGCGCTTCCCAAGGTCAATTGATCGCCTGCGTGCGCGAATTGCAAGGCCGTGGCTACAAGCTGCCGGACTATCCGGAAGACGCGAAGACGGAAGAAGAAAAAGCCTTGAAGGCCCGTTACGGCAAGTGCATCGGCAGCTCGGTCAATCCGGTCCTGCGTGAAGGCAATTCCGACCGCCGCGCACCTAAGGCTGTCAAAGAGTATGCACGCAAGCACCCGCATTCGATGGGCGAATGGAGCCAGGCGTCGCAAACCCACGTCTCGCACATGCATCATGGCGACTTCTACCATGGCGAAAAATCGCTGACCCTGGAAAAGGCGCGTGATGTCAAGATGGAACTGGTCACCGCCTCGGGCAAGACCATCGTGCTGAAACCGAAGGTTGCGCTGAAAGCGGGCGAAATCATCGACAGCATGTTCATGAGCAAGAAAGCGCTGCTGGAGTTCTACGAGAAGGAAATCGACGACGCCTTCAAGACGGGCGTGATGTTCTCGCTGCACGTCAAGGCGACCATGATGAAAGTTTCGCACCCGATCGTCTTCGGCCACTGCGTGCGTATTTTCTACAAGGACGCGTTCGCCAAGCACGCAGAACTGTTCGACAAGCTGGGCGTGAATGTCAACAATGGCATGAGCAATCTGTACGACAAGATCGAGACCCTGCCAGCGTCGCAAAAAGATGAAGTGCTGAAAGATTTGCACGCCTGCCACGCGAATCGCCCGGAACTGGCCATGGTCGATTCGGCCAAGGGCATCACCAACTTCCATTCGCCGAACGACATCATCGTCGACGCGTCCATGCCCGCCATGATCCGTATCGGCGGCAAGATGTGGGGCGCCGATGGCCGTCCGAAGGATGTCAAGGCAGTCATGCCGGAATCGACTTTCGCGCGCATCTACCAGGAAATGATCGGTTTCTGCAAATGGCATGGCAACTTCGATCCGAAGACCATGGGCACCGTGCCGAACGTGGGCCTGATGGCGCAGCAAGCGGAAGAGTACGGTTCGCACGACAAGACGTTTGAAGTGCCGGAAGGTGGCACCGCCAACATCACCGACCTGGAAACGGGCGAAGTGCTGCTGACGCAAACGGTGGAAGAGGGCGATATCTGGCGCATGTGCCAGGTCAAGGACGCGCCGATCCGCGACTGGGTCAAGCTGGCTGTCACGCGTGCGCGCAACTCGGGCATGCCTGCCGTGTTCTGGCTCGATTCCTACCGTCCGCACGAGAACGAAGTCATCAAGAAGGTGCAGGTGTACCTGAAGGAGCACGACACGAGCGGCCTGGAAATCCAGATCATGTCGCAGACGCGCGCCATGCGCTACACCCTGGAACGCGCCTTCCGCGGCCTGGACACCATTTCGGTGACCGGCAACATCCTGCGCGACTACCTGACCGATTTGTTCCCGATCCTGGAACTGGGCACCAGCGCCAAGATGCTGTCGATCGTGCCGCTGATGGCCGGTGGCGGCATGTACGAAACGGGCGCAGGCGGTTCGGCACCGAAACACGTCAAGCAACTGGTGGAAGAAAACCATTTGCGCTGGGATTCGCTGGGCGAGTTCCTGGCCCTGGCCGTGTCGCTGGAAGACATGGGCATCAAGACGGGCAATGCGAAGGCCAAAATCCTCGCGAAAACCCTGGATGAAGCCACCGGCAAGCTGCTGGATAACAACAAGTCGCCATCGCCACGTACCGGTGAACTCGACAACCGCGGCAGCCATTTCTACCTGGCCATGTACTGGGCGCAAGCCCTGGTAGCGCAGAAGGACGATGCGGAACTGGCAGCGCATTTCGCGCCATTGGCCAAAGCCCTGACCGAGAATGAAGAGAAGATCGTGGCCGAGCTGAAAGCAGTGCAAGGCAAGGAAGCGGATATCGGCGGCTACTACCTGCCCGATCCGGCGAAGACGGAAGCGGTCATGCGTCCTAGCGCCAGTTTGAATGCGGTGCTGGACAGCATCTGATGCAGTCTTGAAGGCAGTCAGTTCTTGACTGCTGCCTGATAAAAAAACGCCGCCGGGAGCGATTCCGGCGGCGTTTTTTATTTCTTTACCGATTATTTGTAGTGCTTGTAGACCGTGGTGCTGCCGTTGTTCTTGACCAGCAAGACGTCATACGCATCCTTGCGCGGTCCTTCCATGCCTGGCGAACCCATGGGCATTGCGGGCACGGCCAGGCCTTTCGCCTTGGGCTTCTCGCGCAACAACTGCTTGATCTCGCTGGCCGGCACATGGCCTTCGATGGCGTAGCCGTTGACGAGGCCCGTATGGCAGGAACCGAGCGCGTCGGGAATGCCGGCCAGCTTGCGGTATTGCGCCGGCATCTCGACATTTTTCGCGCGCACGGTAAAACCGTTCGCTTCCAGATGCTTGATCCATTCGGAACAGCAGCCGCACGAGGCGCTCTTGTAGACTTCAATGACGGGCAGGGCCGCTATGGCGAACGTGGGCAAGCCCAGCATGGCGGCGAAGATGCCGCGCAATAAGAAATGTTTGATCATGTGTTGCTTTCAGACGGATAAGGGCTATCGTGGCCACCTCGGTGGCCTGCTTGGGACGAGCTTGGAATTTAAGCGGAAAGCAGCCGGGGCGGCCGGCGCGGGCCGTCGGGAATGAATCCCGTCAGCAAGGTGGCCGTTGCGATGGTGACTTGTTGCGCGCCGCTGCAGGCCGGGGCAGGAAGGGCGAGGCAGGGCGGCATCAGTGCGCCCAGGCAAAAGCTGGCACAGGCGCCGCACGCCTGGTGCTTGGCGGGGGGCTTGTTGTCTTCTTGCGTGCCGGCGCTGTTGGGGACGGCGGATGACTGCGCAGCGTGATGCTGGCAGTCCGCTGCCATCATGGCGGCAGGCAAGGCAGCGAGCGGCGCGCACGTCCGCGTGGCGCCCGCAGCCCCCGCTTGCAGCGGCACCGCCGTGATCAACAGCAGGATCAGCCATGTTTTGAAGAGTCTTAGCATCGACGGAAAGTATAGCATGGGGGCAATGTCGCCAGAAGCAGGCACCCGCTAACGCGCGGCGGTGGCGCGCGCCTTCGATGCGTACATGGCCCGGTCCGCATGGCGCAGCAGCAGCTGCATGCTATCGCCGTCGTCCGGATAGTGGGCCACGCCGATGCTGACGGCGATGTGTAATTGCTGTCCGTTGTCCAGGTGCAGCGGCGCGGCCAGGGCCGCATGGATTTTTTGCTCGATCAGGCTGACGTCCGCCGGCGTGGCATTGCTTTCCAGCAGCACGACGAATTCATCGCCGCCCATCCTGGCCAGGGTGTCTGTTTCGCGCATACAATCTCGCAGGCGGCTCGCCACCGCCTGCAGCAGCAGGTCGCCACAGGCATGGCCGTGGTCGTCGTTGACCCGCTTGAAGTTGTTCAGATCCAGGAACAGCAGCGACAGCCGGCCTTCCTGGCGGTGCGCGCGCGCGAACGCCGTGCGCAGGCGGTCGTGGAACAGGCGGCGGTTCGGCAGGCGGGTCAGTTCATCGTGCATGGCCATGAACTGCATTTGCGTCTGCAACTGCCGGCGCTCGATGGCGGTGGCCAGCTGTTTGGCGACAAATTGCAGCATATCCTGGTCTTGCTCCGTGCCGATGACGGCGTCCTGGGCACCTTGCAAAGCCAGCACGCCGATGCTGCCCATGGAAGAATACAGTGGCACGGCAAGCCAGCAGGAGGACAGCGCGACGGCCGCCGTTTGCAGCGCCACCGGCAAGCCGGCCAGTTGTCCCGGCTGCAGCAGCAAGGGGCGGCCGCTGCGCAGGACTTCATCGCACAGCAGGCTGGCCAGGGACGACGTTGGCTGGGCTGCGTTGTCGTCGGCCTGGCAGGTCATGAGGGGCTGCGCGCCGTCTTCGTCCTGCAAGAACAGTGTCATGCTGCGCGCTGGCAAGTGGTCGCCAATGATGTGCTGGATACGGTGCAGCAAGGCGGGCAAGTCTTGCGTCGCCTGCATGACTTCGGAGATGGCGTACAGCGCGGCCTGCTTTGCCTGCGCCTGTTTCAGCAGGGTGATGTCGCGCGCCACCGCCACGCGCAGCTGGTCGGCGGCGGACCAGCGGGCGGACCACATGATGTGCGCCAGCCGGCCATCCTTGCGCAGGTAGCGGTTTTCAAAGTGCGTCTGGGCATGGCCATCCATGATGGCACGCGCGGCGGCCAGGGTGCGGGCGCGGTCGGCGGGAGCGACCATGTCGAGCATGAGCTTGCCGATCATTTCCTGCTGCGTGTAGCCGAAGATGCGTTCGCAGGCCGCACTGACGAACACGAAGCGCCCCTCCACATCGACCATGCACACGGCGTCGAGCAATAAATCGGTGAAACTGGCGACCGGCGCGCTAATCATATGTTTCATATGTCCACTATTCTAGTGGACATTGCCGATGGATATTGAAGTTGTTGTTTTTAGGAAAAAGTGAGCATTGAACGCCGCTTGCCCGGCCGGCAAGGGCGGCGTACTCATGCTTGTCACTTCGGAGGACTTATCCCGTCAAAAAGTTGCCTTCCGGACGCAGGAGCGCAGCCTGGAACAGGTGCTGGCCAGGCGCTTAATCACTGACGGCAAACGCGCCCGGGTCGAGTTGATCCAGCGTTACGATGGTGCCGCTGCCCGGCGCACCGCTACTCTGGTTGAGGCGTGCATGCAGCTGGGCCAGATAATCGGCGCGGCAGCGGCGCAGCACGAAATCGCGGAAATTATCCCGTTCCAGCGCGCGCCAGGCGCGTTCGCGTCCTTGCGCCGAGCGCATGCCGGCCAGATCGATCAGCGCGGGCGTGACGTTGGCGTCGCCGCGGCTGAGGCGCGTGTAGCCGTAGCGGTCCATATACGGGCCGGTGAGCGTTTCGATGAGGTTGATGTCATCGTCCGACAGTTGCTGCCTGAATTTGTCGATGTTGGCCGCGATCGGCGCATAGCAGTTGGCCGACCAGAGCGATGACAATTGCGCAATCTGTCGCGCTTCCGCCGACGCGGCCACGTCCAGCATTTGCGGCAGGAAGGCGATGCCGAGAAAGTCACATACCGTTTCCAGCGTCTCCTGTTGCCGCGACAGGAAATCTTCATAGCGTATCGTCAGCACGCGCTGGCGATAGCGTTGCACGACCTGGTCGGCTGCCGCATGGGCGGCCAGCCATGTCCTGGCATTGAGCAGCGTGTCAAAATCGTGGATGATGGCGCGGTTCATCGACGCCACTTGCGCGCGCGGATCGCGCACCACGTTCAGGAACAGCATGTCCGGATACAGCCGCACAATGTCGTCGGCGTAGTGCACGCTGTCGAGCGACTTGTCCATGACCACCTGCGCGTGGTGGCGTTCGCCCGCGCGCAACAGCAGCTCCCATGCCACGCGGTGGATGCTGCGCGGCTGGCCGCGCAGCGTCTCGAACACTTCCACCGGATCGAAGACCACGCCCGGCCACTTGACCATGCTGGCCGCCGCCAGGCCCACCACATCGACCACCAGGCGAAAGTAGGCGCGGTCGTCGCGCAAGTCGCCGTACAGGGGCAGCAGCGGCATCATATCGACCAGGTGCAGCGGATATGGTGAATAAAACTGGGGCGACAGGTTCAGGCGCAGGCGCAGGGCATGGCTGCCGCAGCGGCGCAGGGGGATCATCATGACGGGGCGCGGGCGCCCGGCGTCGCCGGGATGGTGGCTGCTGCTCATCTCATCATTCCTCGAAAAAGGTGGCAGTGCGGCATCAGATGAAGCGCGGACTCAGCTGCTGGAACAGCCGCTCGCAGGCCTGTTCCAGCGACAGCACGCCCGTGTCCAGCATCAGCGCCGGCGCCAGCGGTGCCTCGTAGGGCGCGGAGACGCCCGTAAATGCCGGGATCAGTCCGGCCCGCGCTTTTTTGTACAACCCCTTGGGGTCGCGTTCTTCGCATAGCGCGCTCGGCGTGCTGATGTAGGCTTCGATAAAATTGTCGTTGCCGACGATCTGACGCGCCATCTCGCGGTCGCTGCGCAGCGGCGAGATGAAGGCGCAGATGACCATCATGCCGGCGTCGTTCATCAGCCTGGCCACGACGGCGCTGCGGCGGATGTTTTCCTGGCGGTCGCGGGGAGAGAAACCCAGGTCGCCATTCAGGTGGTGCCGCATATTGTCGCCGTCGAGCACGCAGCTCAGGCGACCCGCCGCCAGCAGCCGCCTTTCCAGCGCGTACTCCAGCGTCGACTTGCCTGCGCCGCTCAGGCCGGTCAGCCATAGCGTTGCGGCCTGCTGGCCGGCCAGCGGCCCCCGCTGTTCCTTGCTGATATGGCCGGCGTGCGGGAAGATGTGCGTCGCCACCACGTCGCCCGCAGCGGCGATCTGTTCCAGTTTACCCATGCGCCACTCCCCGTTGCCGGCTCAGAACTATTGCCACTCGATTTCGCGTGGTTTGGCCGCTGCCGGAGGCGCCGGCTTTGCCGTGGCGGGCGGGCGTCGTGCCGCCAGCGGCGGTGGTGGTGGCGGACGGTGGAGGACGCGCAGTCCCGCATCGCGGCCGCCAGCGATGTTGCCCACGCGGAAGACGCTGACCACGTCGTTCAGGCTGTTGACCTGTTCCTGCATCGCTTGCGCGGCGGCGGCGGCTTCCTCGACCAAGGCCGCGTTTTGCTGCGTCACATTGTCCATCTGCGTCACGGCCATATTGATTTGCTCGATGCCGGCCGATTGCTCCTGGCTGGCGGACATCATTTCGGACATGATGCCGGTGACGCGCCTGACGCTGGCGACCACCTCGTGCATGGTCGATCCGGCTTGTTCCACCAGGCGGTTGCCGGCTTGTACCTTGTCGACCGAATCGCCGATCAAGTCCTTGATTTCCTTGGCTGCGGCGGCCGAGCGCTGCGCCAGATTGCGCACCTCGGTGGCCACGACGGCAAAGCCGCGCCCCTGTTCCCCGGCACGGGCCGCCTCGACCGCCGCGTTCAGCGCCAGGATATTCGTCTGGAAGGCGATGCCGTCGATGACGGCGATGATGTCGACGATCTTGCGCGCCGAGACATCGATGGCCGCCATGGTGTCGACCACCTGCGCCACCACGGCGCCGTCCTTGGTGGCGACATCGGAGGCCGATTCGGCCAGCCCGTTGGCCTGGCGCGCATGGTCGGTGTTGATGCGCACGGTGCTCGTCAGTTCTTCCATGGATGAAGCGGTTTGCTCCAGCGTACTGGCCTGCTGTTCCGTGCGCGAAGACAAGTCCAGGTTGCCCATGGCGATTTGTCCTGCTGCCGTGGCGATGGTCTCGGTGCTGGCGTGAACTTGCTGGACGATTTGCGCCAGGCTGTCGCGCATCGATTGCATGGCGTACAGCAGGCTGTGCGTATCGCCGGCGCGGGTATGGATGGGCACGGCCAGGTTGCCACTGGCAATCTGGCCGGCAATCGCCGCCGCTTCGCCGGGCTCGCAACCGAGCTGACGTGTCACCCCGCGCGTGATCAACACGGCGGCCAGCAGGCTGGTGATCAGGGCCAGCGAGCCGATGCTCAGCATGACCAGGCGCGCCTGGCTGTAGGCCGCCTCGGCGACGCTGGAGGCCTCGTTATTCTGCTTTTCCTCGACGGCGATCAAGGTGCGCAGCAATTCCCACCATTGCTTTTGCACGGGGCGAAATTCATAGCGTAGCAGCTTGTAGGCATCGTCCTGCTTCTGGTTCAGAGCCAGCGTGGCGGCCCTTTGAATAAAGGGGGCGGCCAGTTCGCTTTGTCTGCGGATCTGTTCGAGCAGGCTTTTTTCTTCGCTCGACGTGCCTCCCAGCTTGGCGAACATGGCCCCGAGCTTTTGCTGGGCGGCGGTGTATTTCTTTTCCTGCGCCGCGATGCGCGCGACTTCGATCTGGATTTCCTTATCCTCTTTCAGCAAAATCAGATTGCGCAGCGCCAGCGCGCGTTCGGTGACCGTCAAATCCATGGTTTGGGCCAAGCTGGTTTCGACGTTGTTGACCTTGGTGGTTTCATCCATGCGGTCCTGGATTTGTCGCATGCTGGTCAGCCCCAGCGTGATGACCAGCAACAGGAACAGGGCCACCAGGCCAAAGCCCAGACCGAGCCGCTTGGCTATGGTTAAGTTCATAAATTTCATGCTGCCTCCTTAAGGCCGCGCTTGCTGTTTCGCATAAGCTAATGCGGATTTATCGCGAAGCACTCAGCGATCATAGTGATTGCTGGTAAGTGAAAAGTCACACATAGTCACTTTCATCATTTGAGCAACAGTATAAAATTTACTTGCGGCAACAGTTCCAATTTGAGTTAAATGACGCGCCCTCGCTGGCGCCGCCGCTGGGGCGGAGCATGACTTGTATCAAGAATGAAAAATTTTCATGCCACACTTCACTCATGATTTCACATTTCACGTCGTTATAGCTGTGTCAGCCTGGCACCTGAAGCGGCGTGTATCCCACGTCTGGCTGAAAGTGGGCTAGCTTGACGGTTGATTGTTATCAAAAACTGAAAGTTATGAATATCTTACCCATACACTACTACTCATTTAGCAAGGCATAACGACCATGACCTCCGTCTCCTCGATCCCGAGCTGGAATCCAAGCCCGTCCAGCGCGCCTGCCGCTACGGCAAGCAGGGCGGACACGCCCTCATCCCCGGCGCCGACCCCATCCGCCATCGTCGCCTTTGGCGGCCCGCCGGCCGTGTCATCCCTCGTGCCGTCGCCGATGGTGTGGGAAAGCGCGTCGCGCGACAAGGTGAGTGAGGCGATGACGAAAAGCTTCTCTTCGTATGCGTTTGGCGGTCGCTTCAGCGGCCTGGGCGCGGCCATGCTGGGTCAGGCCAAGCTGGGCAACTACAATTTCTCGCAGGCGATGCGCCAGCCGCCGCCGAGCACCTCGCCGAATGTCTATGCGGCGTCCGGCATCGCGCCGGGCAGCCTGCACGGCAATGGCGAAGATAATGTTTCCCTCAGCATCACCACCAGGAGCGGCGTGGAAGTCAAGCTGTCGCTCGACAGCCAGGGAGACGGCCTGGCCGTGAACATGACGACGAGCGGCGAGCTTAGCGACGCTGAGGCCAGCGCGCTGGGCGACCTGGCAAAAGGTTTTCAGGAAGCCATCGACGGCTTGGGGCAGAGCACGCCGAAAATCAAGCTGGCGGGCTTGATGCAGTTCGACCAGCAAGTGCTGGCGTCGGTGAAGCTGCATGCGGAAGTGAAGGTGCGCGGCGAGCCGGAAAGCGTGCAAACCCTAGATTTCCAGGCCGACGGTGCGCAGCGCAAGGTCAGCTTCATTGGCGAGGCCGGCAGCCTGGACCTGAAGGTCGATGCCAGCCAACTCAACACCCTGGGCAGCAAGGAACGGCAAGCCAAGGCGCTGGGCAGCTACATGAAGCAGTTCGACCAGGCGGCGTCGCGCGGCCATGGCGATGCGGGCCTGGTGGCCATGCTCAAGGACAGCTTCACGGCCTTGCACAGCAACACCGCCGCGCCGCAGGTAGCCACGGACACTCCCGAGACGGGCAAGTGGCGCCTGGCGGCCGAGGACAAGTCCATCCTGACGGGGCTGGCCGATTTCAGCGCCTCCGTGTCGCAAGCCGTGAAATTCAGCAATCCCATGCGCAGCGCGGAAAAGGATGGCTTCAATTATGAGGTGTCGCAAAAGACGGTGCAGGCCGGCGCCAGCCAGGATGCGCGTTCGATCCGGCAGCAGCAGCAATCGAAGCTGAGCGCCAGCTACCATGAGACGCTCGTCCCCGGTGTGCCGCTGCGCCTGACGACCAGCACAGAATCGCAGAACTATACTTACCACCAGATCGAGGATACGGCCAGCAGCGACGCGCAAGTGGCCTACAAGGATGGCAAGATGGTGAAGGCGAGCTTGCGGCAAGAGGCCAGCCAATCCGAGCATGTCATGAAGTATTTCCTGGGCAAGCTGGAATCGGACAAGACCACGCCGGGCAATTATTCCGTGCTGCGCGACCTGCTGCCCGTGCTGGGACCGTACAAGACGGGCGAGAAGGACACGTCGCCCGAGGCGCGCATGGAGCAGCGCAAGCAGGCGCTGCTGACCTTGAGCGACGACGTGCTGCTGCAATCGTATGCGGGCCAGACCGTTAGCATGTGGCAAGCCGATGTGCTGCCGGAAAAGAGCGAGGCCGCCGCCGCTTGAAAACGCCAGCGCACTATGCAAAAAGCCCGTCTGCGAAGACGGGCTTTTTGTTTGTTTGTTGATTACCTGTTTATTGCTTGATATGGAGCAAGGCAGTCTATGCCTTGGCCTTGCTTTGCCTGATCCAGTAACCGACGCCCAGCGCAGCGAGCCACACGGGTATCAGGTAGACGGAAATGCGCAGGCCCGGCGTCAGGTACATGATCACCAGGATGCCGGCCAGGAAGACCAGGCACAGGTAGTTCGTGAACGGGTAGCCCAGGCTCTGAAACAGCGTCGTTTTTCCTTCCAATTTCTTTTGCGCGCGGAAGCGCAGGTGAATCCAGCTGATCATGGCCCAGTTGATGATCAGGGCCGAAACCACCAGGCCCATCAGTACTTCAAACGCTTCGCCCGGCATGAAGTAATTGACCACCACGCAGGCACCCGTGGCCAGGGCCGACACGCCCAGCGCCGCCAACGGCACGCCGCGGCGGTTCAGGTGCAGCAGGGCACGTGGCGCATTGCCTTGCTTGGCCAGGCCGAACAGCATGCGCGTGTTGCAGTACACGCCGCTGTTGTACACGGAGAGGGCGGCCGTCAGCACCACCACGTTCAGGGCCGTGGCCACCAGGTTGCTGTCGAGTGCATGAAAGATCAGGACGAAGGGGCTGCCGCCGGTGACGACCTTCTGCCACGGGTACAGCGACAGCAAAATGCCCAGCGCGCCAATGTAAAAGATCAGGATGCGGTAGATGGCCTGGTTGGTGGCGCGCGGAATCGTCGTGCTCGGGTCGTCCGCCTCGGCCGCCGTGATGCCCACCAGTTCCAGGCCGCCGAACGAGAACATGATGACGGCCATGGCCATCACCAGGCCCTGCCAGCCATTCGGAAAGAAGCCGCCGTGCTGCCACAGGTTGGCCACCGACGCTTGCGGGCCCGCATCGCCGGAGGCGAGCAGGTACGCGCCAAAGACGATCATGCCGATGATGGCGACTACCTTGATGAGGGCAAACCAGAATTCCATTTCACCGAAGGCTTTGACATTCAACAAACTGATGGCGTTGATGGCGCAGAAGAAAATCAGTGCCGAGACCCAGGTAGGAACGCCCGGCCACCAGTACTGCACATAGATGCCGACAGCCGTCAGTTCGGCCATGCTGACCAGCACATACAGCACCCAGTAATTCCAGCCCGACAGGAAGCCGGGCAGGTGGCCGCAGTATTTGTCGGCGAAGTAGCTGAAGGAGCCGGCGACGGGTTCGTCGACCACCATCTCGCCCAGTTGGCGCATGATCAGAAAGGCGATGACGCCGGCGATGCCATAGCCCAGCAGCACGGAAGGGCCGGCCATCTTGATGGTTTGCGCGATGCCCAGAAACAGGCCGGTGCCGATGGCGCCGCCCAGGGCGATGAGCTGGATGTGGCGGCTTTTCAGGCCGCGCTTGAGCTCTTGTGGTTCGGTATTCCCGACTGCCGTCATATGTTTTATCCTGTTTTTACGGGGCTGAGGTCGCTGATTCTAAAGCATGGGCGCACAAATCAGGAGCGAAATGCATGTTGCACTGCGGGGGCGCAAGAAAAGCCATGCATCTTCGCCGAACGGCGCGCAAAACCGCTGCCGCCGGCGACGGCGGCACGGTATCATGATGGCAAATTTTTGAGGAGCATGTATGAATCTTGCGCAGCGCAGCCGTTTGCAGGGCATCAGCCTGGGCTTTTTGGCCGGCTATGTCGATACCCTGGGCTTTGTCGCCCTGTTTGGCCTGTTCACAGCCCATGTGACGGGCAACTTCGTGCTGATCGGCGCGGCGCTGGCCAACGCCACGCATGCCTCGATTGCCCTCAAGCTGCTGGCCTTCCCTGCGTTTATCGTGGGCGTGGCGGCAGCGCGGCTCTTGAGCGTGGCGACCGAACGCCGCGGCGGACCGGCGCTGCGCCTGACGCTGCTGCTGGAACTGGCGCTACTGCTCGGTTTCATGGTGTTTGGCGTGCTGGCCGAACCGCTGGGGCCGGAGCCAGGCGCGCTGGCGATGACGGCCGGCCTGCTCGGCGCGGCGGCCATGGGCGCGCATAGCGCCATCAGCCGTCTGCTGCTGGCGCACCTGGCACCCACGTCCATGATGACGGGCAATGTGACGCAATTGGTGATCGATACGGTCGACGTGCTGCGCGGCGCGGCCGACGGCGCCACGCGCGAGCGCTGCGTCAAATTTTTCTGGCCCCTGCTGGGGTTTGCCGCGGGCGCCATCCTGGCCGCCTTTGCCTACCTGGCAGTGGGCTTTGCCGCGCTGGCCGTGCCGCTGGCCATTTTGCTGGTGCTGATTGCGCTGGAGCCGGCGCGCTTGCCAGCTTAATCCTGCGCGCTCTGGCGCGTCGAGACGATGGCCGGTTCGTACGCGGCCAAAAACTCGGGCGGCAGGCGGCGCGCGCGGCCGCTGCTCAATTCGATGCAGATCAAGTCCCAGCGTCCGCGCACGACGGTGGCGCCGTCGCTGTCGCGGATCAGCTGGAAGCGCCGTTCCATGCTGGAGCGGCCATCGCTGGCGCACAGCCAGGTGGCCAGGGTCAGCGCTTCGCCAGCCCTGGTGGGCAGCAGGTAATCGTATTCGCCGCGGCGGATCGCCATGGCCCGGTCCAGGCGCCGGTAATCGTCCAGGTCCAGCCCCAAGGTGGCCGAGTGGTGCCAGGCGATATGCTCGCACCAGCGCACATACACGGCGTTGTTCGTATGCTGCAAGCCGTCGATGTCGCCCGCTTCTGGCGTGACGGGCAGGGTGCAGGCGTGCGGATAATCCCAGTTCAAGTGCGATCCTTTCAATGCATTGGCGGCTGATTGTACGTGCTTGCCGTGTTTCCTGTCTGCGGCGCACGCAGGGAAAAACACTGTTTTATTCGTTGATGTATGATGCATCATAATCTGACAGATCTGAAAATGCCTATGAATCATCCCCTGGACAGCCTGGCGCACGTCAACCTGGGCAAATCCGTGTACGCGACGCTGCGCGATGCGCTGGCGGCGGGGCGCTTCCAGCCGAATGACCGGCTGCGCATCCGCGAGCTGGCGCTGCAGCTGGGCACCAGCGTCACGCCCGTGCGTGATGCCATGCTGCAGCTGGTGCAGGAAGAGGCGCTGGTACTGCGCTCGCCGCGCGACTTCCGCGTGCCCGTGCTGAGCGTGGCGCGCTACCTGGAAATCCGTGCGCTGCGCCTGGAACTGGAAGGGCTGGGCGCGTTTGAAGCGGCGCAACGCATCGACGACGCCACGCTGGCGGACCTGGAACGCCTGCTGCAAGCGAATGAAGACGCCATCGCGCGGAACGACCTGGCGGCGGCCCTGCAATGCAACCAGGCGTTTCACCTGGGGCTGGCGCAGGCGGCCGGCATGCCGACCTTGAAACGCTTCGTCGACCACTTGTGGATGCAGACGGCGCCCCTGATCGCCGCCGGCTACGCCAGCTTTTCGCCCGACATGCGCGTCGGCCACCATCGCGCCATCATCAGCGCGCTGCGCCAGCGCGATAGCGCGGCCGCGCGGCGCGCCATCGAACAGGACATTCTCGACGGCGGGACGCAGATGCTGGCCTATGTCATGCGCCAGGAGCGCATCCACGCCGGCACAAGCGCACATGACAAGGAAGAACATGACGAACATCCAGCACAAGACTGAACAAAAAACGGCCATCGTCACGGGCGCCAGCCGCGGCATCGGCCACGCCGTGGCCGAACGCTTCCGCAGCCTGGGCTGGCGCGTCATCACCGTCTCGCGCAGCCCGATTCCCGGTGGCTGCCCGCGCAGCCAGGAGCACAACACGCATGTGTGCATGGATTTGTCGGACCTGAGCCAGATCGGGCAAATGGTCGAGACCCTGCGCCCCATGCTGGGCGACTCGAAGCTGCACGCGCTGGTGAACAATGCGGGGGTATCGCCGAAAGGGCCGGGTGGTTCGCGCGTCAATTCCCTGACCACCGACATGCAGACCTGGCAAGAAATGTACAACACGAACTTCTTTGCGCCGCTGGCGCTGACGCGCGGCTTTGCGCAGGAATTGTCGAACGCGCACGGCTCCGTCGTGAACCTGTGTTCGATCGCCGGCTACCGCGTGCACCCGTTCGCCGGTTCCGCCTACGCCAGCTCGAAGGCGGCGCTGGCGTCGCTGACGCGCGAAATGGCCAACGACATGGCGCCGCTGAACGTGCGCGTGAACGCCATCGCACCGGGTGAGATCGATACGGCGATCCTGTCGCCCGGCACCTCGCATATCGTCGACACGCAAATCCCCCTGCGCCGCCTGGGCACGACGGCCGAAGTGGCCGACCTGGTGGAGTTTTTATGCAGCGAGCGCGCCTCGTACATCACGGGCGCGGAAATCCCCATCGACGGCGGCCAGCGCATTTAAGGAAAATCATGACTCAGCATATCGGTATCGTAGGCTGTTCGGCCGAAGGCGCGGCCCTGTGCTACCGCACCATCTGCGAAGAGGGCGCGCATGCAATGGGAGCGTATGAACATCCGGAAGTCACGCTGCACACGCCGCCGCTGGCGCGCTATGTGGATTGCCTGAAGGCGGGCGACCTGGCCGGCGTGGCCGAACTGATGCTGGCGTCGGCGCACAAGCTGGCCGCGGCCGGCGCCGATTTCCTGATCTGCCCCGACAACACCATCCACCAGGCGTTTGCCCTGATGGCGCCCCGTTCGCCGCTGCCCTGGCTGCATATCGCCGACGTCGTGGCCGGCGAAGCGGCCGAGCGGGGTTACCAACGCGTGGGCCTGACGGGCACGCGCTGGCTGGTCGACAGCGCCGTGTATCCGGACATGCTGGCTGCGCGCGGCATCGCTTGCGTGCGGCCGGGCGAGGACGCGCGCAGCGAGATCAACCGCATCATCATGGAGGAACTGGTGCCAGGCGTCGTCAAGGCGGACAGCGTGGCGCGCTTCCAGGCCATCATCGGCGGCTTGCAAGAGCAGGGCTGCGATGCCGTCATCCTTGGCTGCACGGAAATCCCGCTCATCATCAACGACGCCAATTCGCCGCTGCCGACGCTCGATTCCACGCGTCTGCTGGCGCGCGCCGCCTTGCGCCGGGCGCTGGCCGCCTGACTATTTGTCCAACTGCGCCTGCAGCGCGGCCACCACCAGCGCATGGTCGTCTGCCTGCGCCAGGCCGGAAACGGTCACGGTGCCGACCAGTCCCACGCCGCGTATCAGCAGAGGGAACGCGCCGCCATGGCCCGCGTACTCGATGTCGTCGAGGTATTTCACGTCTTCGAAGGTGCTGCCGCGGCTTTTATACGAGATGCCCATGTAGTAGGAGCTGCGGCAAAAGCGCTGCACCGTATTGTTCTTGCGGCGTATCCAGTCCGCCTGGTCCGCCGTGGCGTCCGTCATGGCGTGATGGAACAGCACCTGGCCATTGCGCGTGATGTTGACGGTGACGGCCTTGCCCCGCTTGCGCACTTCTTCGACGATCCACAGGCCCACGGCCAGCGCCGTATCGTTGTCGAAGCGTTCGAATTGCAGGGATTGTTCCTGTTGCGCGAGGGTGTGCAGCAAATCGGCGTAATGATCCATCGTGGAGGAGGGGGGAGTGGCTGGAAGCGCTACTGTAGCGCACCATGGGCCAGTCGCGTGCGCTTTTTCCATGTCGGGCCTACAATAGATAGCATGAACCTGTCCCTGTTTGCCGATGACGATTATGCCCCGCCCGGCCCGACGCCGTTGGTGCCCGGCTCGTCCGCGTCGGTCCTGCTGCGCGGTTTTGCGCTGCCTTATCTGGACGAGGTGCTGCCGGCATTGGATGCCATCGTGCTGGCGGCGCCCCTGCGCCACATGGCCACGCCGGGCGGCTTGCGCATGTCTGTTGCCATGAGCAATTGCGGTACTCTGGGTTGGGTCACGGATGGGCGCGGCTACCGCTATGCGCGGCTCGATCCGTCCAGTGGCCGTCCCTGGCCGACGATGCCGCCCGTGTTCCTGCGCCTGGCGCAGCAGGCTGCGCTGGCGGCCGGCTATCCGGGCTTCACGCCCGACGCCTGCCTGGTCAACCGCTATGCGCCTGGAGCGCGCATGGCGCTGCACCAGGACCGCGATGAATGCGATTTCAATGCGCCCATCATTTCCGTCTCGCTGGGTCTGCCCGCCACCTTCCTGTTCGGCGGGGCGGAGCGGGCCGACAAGGCGGCGCGCATCGCCTTGTTGCATGGCGACGTGGTGGTGTGGGGCGGCGCCGACCGCCTGCGCTTCCACGGCGTGGCGCCCCTGAAAGAGGGCGAACACGCGGTACAGGGCGCGCAGCGCATCAATCTGACGTTTCGCAAGGCCAGCTGATCTGTCGATCCCCCCCCTCCATTAATGCAAGATACTTGCAAATTAATGTGTTTCTCTGCATGATATGCAACTTGTTTGCATATGGAGCCTTGACCATGAAGCGCGATTCCCTTTCTAAGCCCTTGCCCGACGTGGCGGCCGGACCCCATCTGGGCAGCCCCATGCCGCTGGACTGGGTCGGCATGCAGGGCATCGCCTTGCCCTTGTGGCTGGAAGAGGGGGGCCAGGCGCAGCAGGTGCATGCCTGGGCCGACGTGCAGGTGGACTTGCCTGCGCCGCACGTCAAGGGCATCCATATGTCGCGCCTGTATGTGCTGCTCGATGCGTTTGCCGCCGCGCAGCCGCTTGATGCGGGCGCACTGGCCGCCGTGCTGCGGCGCATGGTGGACAGCCACGCCGATTGCGCCAGCACGCAGGCGCGCCTGACGCTGGCCTTTCCCGTGCTGCGGCGCCAGGCGGCGCTGCTGACGGCGGGGCTGTCGGGCTGGAAGTCGTATCCCGTGCGCCTGCGGGCGAATGTTACTCCGCAGGGCTTTGCCCTGTCCCTGACGGTAGAAATCGGCTATTCGTCGACCTGTCCGTGCTCGGCGGCGCTGGCGCGGCAATTGCTCGCCGACGCCTTTGCGGCGCAGTTTGGCGAGGGTGGCATCGACGGCATCGCCGCGCGCGACTGGCTGCAGGAGCACGCCAGCCTGGCCACGCCGCACAGCCAGCGCAGCACGGCGACGGTCACCGTGGCATTGACGGAGCAGGCGGAGTTGGATCTGTTTCCCCTGATCGGCCTGGTGGAGGCGGCGCTGGCGACACCGCTGCAGACGGCCGTGAAACGGGCTGACGAGCAGGCGTTTGCGCGCCTGAATGGTGCTAATCTGATGTATGTGGAAGACGCGGCCCGCCGCGTACAGGCGGCGCTGGCGCCACATTATGCGCAGGCGCGTGTTACCGTACGGCATATGGAAAGCCTGCATCCGCATGATGCCATGGCGCAGGCGGGCCAGCTTACCTGAGTTTTTCAGTATTCGACACTGGAGGAAGACAGCATGCCGGAGAAAATCGCGCAGGAGCCTGGCGAAGGCAGCCTGGAAGAGGAACTGGAGCGCGAACGGCGCGAACATGCGCTGATCGACGAGGAAAAGCTGGGCATGGACGAGCTGGAAGAAGAGCATTTGAAGCGGGAACGCCAGCCGGGCACGCCGGGCGGCCGCTAAGGTGCAAGCGGATGTATCGTGACTGGCATCGCGCCGCGCTGCCCGGTACAATTTCGCCTTTCCTACTCTCCCCCAGCCCCGGAGGCCCATGAAATATCGCGCATTCTTCCAGTTCATCCTCGGCTTGACAGGCGGCACTCTGGCCGCCTCGCAGGCCCAGGCCGCCACCATCTGCACCGCCATGGCCGACGCCAAAACGGGCGCCGTCTTGTTGCAAGAGGGTAATTGCATCGACCGCGTCACCCCCGCATCCACGTTCAAGATCGCGCTCAGCCTGATGGGCTACGACGCCGGCTTCCTCAAGGATGAGCACAAGCCGACCCTGCCATACCGCCAGGGCTATGTGGACTGGGGCGGCGATGCCTGGCGCCAGGATACGGACCCGTCGCGCTGGATGCAGTATTCCGTGGTCTGGTATTCGCAGCAGATCACGCAGGCGCTGGGCGCCGAGCGCTTCCGGAAATACGCCAAGGATTTGCGCTATGGCAATGCGGACGTCTCGGGTGACCCGGGCAAGAACAATAGCCTGGAGCGCTCGTGGATCAGTTCTTCGCTGAAGATATCTCCGCTGGAACAACTGGGCTTCTTGCGCAAACTGGTCAATTATCAGCTTCCCGTGAGCAAGCAGGCGATGCAGGAAACGCATCGCCTGACGCGCCTGGCGGACGTGGATGGCTGGCAGGTCCATGGCAAGACGGGCGCGGCCTTCCCGCGCAAGGCCGACGGCAGCTTTGACGAAGCGCATGGCTATGGCTGGTTCGTGGGCTGGGCCAGCAAGGGCGAGCGCAGCATCGTGTTTGCGCGCCTGGTGCAGGACGAGCAGAAAGGCCTGCCATCGGCGGGCCTGCGCACGCGCGAGGCGATGCTGAAAGAATTGCCGGCCCTGCTGGAGCCGGCGCAGAAGTGACGGCCAGCATCGTCGCCGCCACCTTCATCGCTTCCGAGGGAGAGTACCTGGAAGCCATCATCGAGGTGGGCGGCCAGCGCCTGCACGTGATGGACGAGTTTGGTGGCGCGCAACTGGCCGCCGGCACGCAGTTCCAGGCGGAACTGTGGCCTGTGTCCAGCGAGATGGACGACTGGGACGCCATCTTCCGCGCCAATCCGGGGCGGGAGCAAGGCTTGCTGCGCCTCGATGGCTGGCGCTACCTGGCGCTGGGCGTCGTGACCCAGCTTGACCCCGTCATCTGCGACTGTGGCTTGCTGCAAGTGGAAGACGCGTTCCACACGCGCGATGCGCGCTGCGTGGGAGCGTATGTCGGCGTCACCCTGGCACGGCTCGATGCTTGCCTGGCGTAAAATCCAGCCCGCTTGCTTGCCCGCCCTATATACTTGCTGAAACGGATCATCCGGCATCAGACAAGGTTACAAGCATGGCATCAGGCATGGAGCAGTTTCAGGAAAAAGCACGACAGGCGCTGGCGCAGGCGCGCACGCTGGTCGTTCGCGTAGCGGGCGTGGCGTGGGCAAAGGCGGTGGCGCTGTACCGGCGCGGCCATGCGCACTTGATGACCTTGCCGCCCGAGCGGCGCGCGCTGGTGCTGGGCCTGTGGTCGTTCCTGGCCTTGCTGGCGCTGGTGATTTTATACATGCTGCTGCTGATTCCCTTGACGCCCAGCATCCACGACTTGCGCCAGGCGCGGGCCGCCGCGCCGAGCACCATGGTCAGTGCCGATGGCAAGGAACTGGCCCGCTTCGACCAGGGCTTGCAGGAACGGGTCTCGTTAAAGCAGATTTCGCCGAACGTGATCAGCGCCTTGATCTCGACGGAAGACCACCGTTTCTACGAACACCACGGCATCGACTTCACGCGCACGGCCGGCGCCATCTTGCACACGGCCGGGGGCAATCCCCAGGGCGGCTCCACCATCACGCAGCAGCTGGCGCGCAATATGTTCCCAGAGGAAATTGGCCGCTCGCGCAACCTGAACCGCAAGCTGAAGGAGCTGATCACGGCCCTGAAGATCGAGGCCACCTACAGCAAGACGGAAATCCTGGAAGCGTATTTGAACACGGTGCCTTTCCTGTACAACACTTACGGCATTGAGATGGCGGCCCGTACCTACTTCGACAAGTCCGCGTCGCGCCTCGATATCCTGGAAAGCGCCACGCTGGTGGGCATGCTCAAGGGCACGAATTACTACAACCCCGTCGGCAACCCGGAACGCTCGCTGCAGCGACGCAACGTGGTGCTGGGCCAGATGCGCAAGCATGACGTCATCGATGAGGCGCGCTACAGGCAGTTGATCAAGCGTCCGCTGCGCCTGCATTTCGAGCGCCAGAGCGAGCGCGCGCAGTCGGATAGCCATTTCACGGCCTATGTGCGCAAATGGCTGATCGACTGGGCCGACGAGAATGATTACAACCTGGAACTGGACGCGCTGGTGGTGCACACCACGCTGGACCACGATTTGCAGCAGGCGGCAGAGCGCGCCGTCGAGCGTCAGGCCAATGCCTTGCAGGCGATCGCCGACGTGGAATGGAGCCGCGCCGGCGTGCCGTCGTCCACCTCGACGGGCATGTACGCGGGCATGCAGGGCGGCAGCGCGCCGTTCGATTATTTCTGGAAATCGCATCCGGCCTTGCTGGACGCCTTCGTGCGCGAGTCGGCCGACTACCGCAAGCTGACGGCCGCCGGCGGCACCCCCGAGGCAGCGCTGGCGCAGCTGAAGGGCGACCGCGCCTTCATCGCGGCCCTGCGCAAGTCGAAGACGCGCCTGGAAGCAGGCTTCGCGGCCATGGACCCGGCCACGGGCGCCGTGCGCGCCTGGGTGGGCAGCCGCGACTTTGCGCGCGAACAGTTCGACCATGTCTCGCAGGCGGCGCGCCAGCCCGGCTCCACCTTCAAGCCCATCGTGTATGGCGCGGCGCTGGAAAAGGGGCTAAGCCCCGAACACGTCTACCGCGATGCCGTGATGGATATCAAGGCGTCCGACGGCACGATATGGCGCCCGACGGACATGAGCGGCACCACGGGCCGCGACATGACCATGCGCGATGGCCTCGTGTACTCGAAAAACACCATCACGGCGCAAGTGATGCAAGACGTGGGCTTGCCGCCGATCATCAAGCTGGCGCGCGCGCTGGGCATCCGTGACAGCAAGCTGGAGAAAGTGCCGTCGCTGGCGCTGGGCACCAGTCCCGTTACCCTGCTGGAAATGGTCAACGCCTACGCCAGCATCGCGGCCCAGGGCGAGGCGCGCCTGCCATTCGTCGTCACGCACATCACCGACCGCGAAGGCAAGGTCATCGCCCGCTTCGGCGAAGACAAGCCCCAGCGCGCCATGCAGGCGGCATCTGCCGCCACCCTGACGGACATGATGCGCGGCGTCATCGATCGTGGCACGGGCACGGCCATCCGCAGCCGCTTCGGCATCCGTTCCGACGTGGCCGGCAAGAGCGGCACCACGCAAAACAATGCGGACGGCTGGTTTATTTTGATGCACCCGGAACTGGTGGGCGGCGCCTGGGTGGGCTTCAACGACGCCCGCGTCACCATGCGCAGCAATTACTGGGGCCAGGGCGGCCACAACGCCGTACTGGTGGTGGGCGATTTCTTCAAGACTGCGCTGGACACGGGCAAGCTGTCGCGTGATGCCATCTTCCCCGGCGGCAAGCCGCCACCGCCGCTACGCCACGTGGAGCCGGTCGAGGAGCCACAGGACGAACCGGTGGAAGAGCCGGGCGATTTGCTGCAGGAAGGCGCACCGCCCGCGCCGCTGGCCGTGCCGGCCGACGGCGAGCAGGAAACGCATGGCAAGGCGGTGCCGGAGCCTGCTCCCGCGCCAGCTCCCGTGCCGCAGCCGGTGCCGGCGCCGGCGCCGCAAGGATAAGCGCCGCCTCTAAGGCGAGTTCAACCATTGCAAAGAATAATCATGACCTCACGCAAGCCCACGTTGCGCCTGATACTCGGCGACCAGCTCAATGCCCAGCACCGCTGGTTTACCGAAGTCGATGACGCCACCATCTATGTTTTGATGGAGGTGCGGCAGGAAACGGATTATGTGCTGCATCATGCGCAGAAAATCCTGGCGATCTTCGCTGCCATGCGCGAGCTGGCGCGCCAGCTGCGCCAGCTCGGCCACACCGTGCATTACATCGCCATCGACGACGTGGAAAGCACGCAGTCGATACCGGAGAATATCGAAGCGCTGCTTGTCCGTTATGGCGCCGGCGCCTTCGAATACCAGGCACCCGATGAGTGGCGCCTGGACCAGCAGCTCTACCAGGCTAGTCGACGCTCGGCCATCCCCTGGCTGATGGTCGACAGCGACCATTTTTATACGGTCCGCAACGAGGCAGCCGATATTTTTGCCGGACGCAAGCAATGGCTGATGGAGTTTTTCTACCGTCAGATGCGCAGCAAGCATCAGGTGCTGATGGAAGACGCGAAGAAGCCCGTTGGCGGCCAATGGAACTTCGATCACGATAACCGCAAGCCCTGGCGCGGCACACCCGCCGAGCCGCAAGACCCGCGCACCGTGCACGATCATCGGCAGTTATGGGAGTCCATCGTCGCTGCCGGCGTGAAAAGCTTCGGCGCGCCGCATGCCGACCGGCTGCCGTGGGCGCTGAACCGGGATGAGGCACTGCAGCAGCTCGATGCCTTCATCGAGCGGGCCTTGCCGCATTTTGGCGATTTCCAGGATGCGATGAGCAGCAAGGCATGGCGCTTGTTTCATTCCCTGCTGTCGTTTGCGCTGAACGTCAAGATGCTGGCTCCGCGCGAAGTCGTCGCCAGGGCGCAGGCGGCGTATCACGCCGGCCATGCTCCCTTGGCCGCGGTCGAGGGTTTCATCCGCCAGATATTGGGCTGGCGCGAATATGTGCGCGGTGTTTATTGGGCTCACATGCCCGGCTATGCGGAGAAGAATTTCTTTGGCCACACGCGTCCGCTGCCTTCATGGTTTTGGGATGGCAAGACGAAGATGCATTGCCTGTCGCAGGCGATCACCCAGTCACTGGAGCAGGCGCACGCGCATCACATCCAGCGCCTGATGGTGATCGGCAATTTCGCACTGCTGGCCGGCCTGGATCCCGCCAGAGTGCATGGCTGGTACCTGGGCATCTATATCGATGCCTTCGAATGGGTGGAGTTGCCCAATACCGTAGGCATGAGCCAGTTCGCCGACGGCGGCCTGCTGGCCACCAAACCCTATGTTTCCAGCGCAGCGTATATCGACCGCATGGGAGATTATTGCAAAGGCTGCCATTACGACAAGAAAGCGCGCATCGGCGAGCGTGCCTGCCCCTTCAATGCCCTGTACTGGGATTTTTTCCATCGCAACGCGGACACACTGGAGCGCAATCCCCGCATCGGCATGGCGTACCGCCAGCTGGATAAAATGGACGCGGCGGCGATTGCGGATTTCCGGCAGCAGGCCGCTACGATGCTGGCCAGGCTCGATTCCCTGTAACAAGGGGAAATGATGGTATTTAAAAGAATCGCGAAAGTATTATTTTAATGCCATTTTTTCTTGCTTCTGGCGTGGAGGCAAGATCGGTCATTGCGGCGAACGAAAAAATTTCTTTTGCGCTTGCCGATGCAGTTTATGACATGGAGATACTTCAAAGGTCGCAGCGCGTAAATGCCTCGATCAATTGCGGAGTCGTTTACGAGGCTAAGCTTCAAAGGGGAATCAAAGGCAAGGTGGCTGGACCTGTTTTGATATTTGGTTTCATGGATGGATTGGAGGTGGGGCATTCTTATACCGTTTATCTAACTTCGTCTCAGAACAAGCAGTTGATGCGGGGATTGCTGAAATCAAGGATGATGAGTGATGCGGAGGCTGGCTAATTTATTAAATCCTGTCGTCATTGGAGTTATTACATTTTCAAATCAAAAAATAGATTAACAAAGATTAATTGATGATGCGAGCAAGATGGCGCTACCTTTAGAAAGTAATAGAGCGCAATGTATTGTGCAGCCAACTACTAGCTACGAAAATGACATAAGTTCGCGGAGGAAGAATGTATCTTGAATCTATAAAACGCTTTTTATTTGTCTATTTTCTCGCTTGCTGCTGTGATTCTCATGCGCAAGAACTGATTCAAGTAGGATCGGAAACCAACTATATTGCGTTAGGTCAAGTGGTCAAGCAGTCATCCCTGATCGCGAAGGTGAGGATCATGTCCGTGATGACAGTGTCGAACAATGAGAAGGGTGACGATAAACCCTGTGGATTCGTATACCAAGCAAAAGTGATGCATGCATTGAAAGGCCGCCATGAAGTTAATGTGCAGTTTTTCGTACTCTTGGAAGCTTATCCATACAAGCTGGGTCGCGAGTATCTTGTGTTTTTGAACAATAGAAGTGCGCAGAATGCGAAAGAAATTGATGCGTCCTTGAAGCAGGCATTGACTTATGGGGAACTTGAAAAGTTGATGTGTAAATTGCAGGAGGGATATTACGTTCCCAGCGGTTTGGTGCCACTTCCATTTGATGCTGACGCTGCAAGACAATTTGGTGGAGAGTGGCTGGACCTGCAGTCAGGGCGAGGCATGGTATCGCAAATCCTTCTTTGCGAAGTCAAGGAAATGGGTGCGGGTGTAGCGGATAGTAAATCGCATAGAAGGAAAAAATCTGGCGGTGCGGTGGTGAGCTGGGCCGAAATGGTTCGGCTGATAAAAAAAGCCAATGGCGTATTCAGTTTTTTGAATACAGATCTGGATGCGTGCGGCTAGTGAGCATTGCCCGGCATTCAGATGGGCACTCTTGTATAGCTGATCATGCCGATGATCCACCGCCGGCATGAAGGGCCAGCCCCGGCCACTGTGGTCTATACCGTATTACGCCGCAAGCCCGCCTGCTGCACGAATACTTGCAGCGCTGGCATGGTTTGCCGGTGCAGCATTTTCATTTCCGCCTGCAGCTTGGGCGCGATGGCCAGACTGCCGTCCGCTTGCTTGCGCACGGGCAGGCCCAGCGCTTGCGCCATTTCCACCGGGTAGTTCGTGAAGTCGCCGTACGGGCGCTTGCCGTCGACGGACGGGGTGGGCCAGTAGCCTTCGGCCAGGTAATCTTCCGCGCCCATGGCCAGCATTTCCTGCGGCATCCACGATTGTTGCCGCAGCAGTGACACATGCCTGGCAGTCAATGTGAAGGGCGCCTTGCCGTTGGCATAGCTGCCCGGTTTCAGGTCGGCCATCTGCACGAAGTGGGGCAGCATTTGCGACGCTTCCATCAGGCGCTGCGCGGCCAGCGCCGCATCCTTGCTGGCGATGGCTTGCATGGCCAGCGCCAGGGTATCGCCCTTGCCCAGCGGGTACGCCGGATTGAGCATGGGCGCGCCGCTTTCCACGGGTGACCAGCCGATGTTGAAACGCCGTATCAGCGCCAGGTGCTGCACATTAAGCACCTTGGGCAGCGGCGCGTCGAGCGTGGACAGGATGCGCTGGCGCACGGCGTGGGGCAGGCCGCCGTCGGTCGCGCGCGCGAGCACGGGCGAGCACAGCAGGGCGCCGGCGAGGCGCAGCAGCTGGCGCCGCATGGTTTGGGTCGGGTGCGACATCATGGTGCCGTCAAGTCTTGACGCTGGAATTCGATGCGGTTTTCCCGGTAGTCCCACTTGGTGTAGGGCCCGAACACGCGCCGGTTTTCCTTGCTGTCGGCATTCGATTGCTCGCGCTTCATGCGCCGCACGAGGGCGGTATCGACGAGTGGCGCCGTCGTGGCGCTGAACACTTCGTGTCGCACGCTCTGCTTGGCGTCGGCGCCGCGCGAAATGATGGTGAGCTTGTGTGACGCGGGATCGAAGTACAGGCGCATGGCGAAGGTGTTCATATCCTGCAGATACAGGCCATCGTCGCGCCACTGGGCATAAAAATAGTCGCCGCAGACGGCCTTCGGCTCGCGTTTCCATTCGCAGGCGAGCAGGATCAACAGGTGATGGTCATCGAGCTGCTTGATTGAAACATGGGCCTTGGAATAGCCCCAGGTGCTGGGCGGCACGGTCGTCGACGAGAGCAGATTGTACTCGCCCATCAGCTTGGGCATGGGCGCTTGCGCGGCGGCGCCGGCGCAAACGGTGAAGGCGGCCGCCGCAAGGGCGCCGTGTATCCAGGAAAAGGGTGTCATGATGGCGCCATAAAAAAAGTTGCCATATTATAAGTGACAACTTTCTTTGGGGAACGCGCGATTGCACGCGTCCGAGCGCGTTACTTCAGCTTGCTCAACTCCGCCACGTCGATCTTGACGACTTTGTCGCCCACGGCGGCCACCAGCGCCTTGAAGTGGGGCGTCGTGTCATGCGCCGTCAGCGCGGCCTTGTCGGTCCATTCTTCCAGCATGATGAAGCGGGTGGGAATTTTGTTGTCCAGGTGCAGCTCGTAGCGCAGGCAGCCGCTTTCGGCGCGGCTGGGCGGTACGACGGCTTCCAGGGCGGCGCGCACGGCGTCGATATGGTCAGCTAGGGCATCGATGGTGGCGACGACGATCAGGGTCATGGTGGTCCTTATAGAGTGTTGGGGCGGATGCAGCTTAGCGCATCTTGCCCTTTCTTGCCTGCCATGCCCAGCCTGGCTGCACCAAAACAGTTTCTGCCGCAGCCAGATAATCAAGGTAAATCTACGCCGCCTGCAGCGCCCCGATCTGCTCGAAGGCGCTCGTCAATGCCTGCGCCCTGGCTTCGTCGCTGACCTTGACGCCTTCGGCGCGCACGATCTCGAGCTGCGTGATGCCGAGGAAACCAAGGAAGGCGCGCAGATGGCTTTCCTGGTGCTCCAGGGCGGCCATCGGCGTGTCGGCGCCGTAATAGCCGCCGCGCGTCGATGCGATGATCACGCGCTTGGCTCCCAGCAAGCCTTCCGGGCCGTTGGCGCCATATTGGAACGTCTTGCCGGGTACGGCCAGCGCGTCGAGCCACGATTTGAGCTGGCTGGGGATGGCGAAGTTGTACATGGGCGCACCGATGACGATGACGTCGGCGGCCAGCACTTGCTCCAGCGCAGCGGACAGTGCTTCGCCCTCGGTGGCGCTGGGGGCGGCAGTGAATTGCGGCAAGGGCTGGGCGGCCAGGTCGCGGTAGTGGACGGTGGCGCCGGGCGAGGCCGCTTGCAGGCGGGCGACGATGGCGGCGGACAACTGGCGGCTGACGGAATACTCGCCGAGGATGCTGGAATCGATATGCAGGATGTTCATGTGAGCCTTCTTGGATGGTATGATCGGGTGGTATGCTTTTGTAACCGAGGTAAATATAGTGACTATCAAATGAACGCACAAGAAGGCACTTTTTCCACAGTGGGGCACACAGATGTGACTATTGGCGATGCCGCCGCGCAAGGGGCGGCCCTGGAGCGGCGCATGCGCGACGAGGGCGGCCATGCGGGCGTGGCGGACTCGTGCCGCCCGATCACGGATATTCTCACGCGCGTGGGCGACAAATGGAGTGTGATGGTGGTGATGTTGCTGGGCAATGGCACCAAGCGCTTCAACGAGATGCGCCGCCTGATCGGCGGCATCTCGCAGCGCATGCTGACCTTGACCCTGCGCGGCCTGGAGCGCGATGGTCTCGTCACGCGCACGGTGTTTCCCACCGTGCCGCCACGCGTCGATTACGCCTTGACGGACCTGGGCCGCTCGCTGTTGATCCCCATCAGCGCGCTGGGTGTCTGGGCCTACGGCCACCGCGACGCCATCGATGCGGCGCGGCTGGCGTTTGATGCCAGGGCCGGTGCGGGCGCAGCGCCAGACAGCTAGCTTAGTTCGATCACGGCCAGCATGTCATTGCCATCCGTGTCCAAGCCTTTTTCCACGAAACCCATGCTGGCATAGAACTGTTTCGCGTTGGCATTACCGGGCTTGTAGCAAATTTCAATGCTGCGCGCGTCCGGGCGGGCGCGGATTTCCGCCAGCGCCAGGGCGAGGGCAACCCTGCCATGACCCTGTCCCTGACGCCGGTGATCGATCATGAAGCGCCAGATCTGGTAGTGGCCGGGCGGATCTTCGTCATCGGGCGAGACGAACATCAGGAAACCGATCACCTCCTCATCGCCATACGCGGCGCGTGTATGCAGGATGGCCGGATGGAAACTCGCTTGCGCGATGGAATAGTCGTTGCTGGCCAGATAGTCGCGTTGCTGTGGCAGCAAAGGCAGTTCGCTGATGATGTCAACATTGTCGGCGGTGACGGGGCGCAGGCTGATGAGCATGTTCAAGCAATGGAATGTAAGGACAAGGCCTGCCAGTATGGAGAGAAATTACTCAATAGGCAACGTTGTCGCGTCGCCAGCCCCAAACAACTGCGCCATGGTCTGGCGCAGCCAGCGGTTTGATGCATCTTCATGGTAGCGCTCGTGCCAATGCTGCTTGACTGAAAAGCTGGGCAGCGCCACGGGCAGGGGCAGGATGCGGAACGCTTCATGGTCCTGCATGTGCAGCGCGTAGCGGTACGGTACCGTGACGATGTACTCGGTTTCGGCGACGATGCGCGACACGCCCAGGAAGCTGGGCAGTTTCAGCACGATGCGCCGCTGCACGCCGGCTGCCGCCAGCACCTTGTCCACGATGGAGTGGCCCGTGCCCGAGCTTTTTACTTCGATATGCCCCTCCCGCAGGAACTCTTCCACAGTAATCGTGTCGCGGATGCGAGGGTGCGCCTGCGCCACCAGGCAGACAAAATGCTGGTCGAACAGTTTCTGCTGATAAAACCCCGATTCCAGGTGCGGCATGAAGCCCACGGCCAGGTCCACTTCGCCCCCTTCCAGGCGCGCCGGCGTGTCGGTGGCGATCTTCGACACGTCCAGGGTGATGCCGGGGCCGATCTGCTGCAAATGGTTGAGCAGGGTGGGCAGCAGCACGATTTCACTGATGTCCGTCATGCAGATGGCAAATTCGCGCGTGCTGGCGGCCGGGTCGAACACGGGCTGGTCGGCCAGCGCATGCTGCCAGGCGGCGATCGCCGCGCGCACATCCTGCACGGCGTTCTGCGCGCGCGGCGTCGGCTCCATGCCTTTCGAGGTGCGCGCGAACAGGCGGTCGCCGAAATGCGTGCGCAGCTTGCCCAGGCCGATGCTGACCGTCGATTGCGGCAAACCCAGGTTTTCCGCCGCGCGCGTCACATTGCGGCTTTTATAGATCTCGTCAAAGATGAACAGCAGTTCGATATCGAAGCGCGACATAAGAGGATTCCACCATTATTTAAAAACGTGATTGTTGTTATTGTATTCCATCGCTTTACCAAATATTGACCTGTCGGCACACTGCTTGCCATACCAAGAGCACGGCAAACGTGCATCGCGCAAGCACACAGATCAATTGGAGGAAAGAAATGGAAGCTAACCACAAACCGTCGGTGCTGATCGTTGGCGGCGGCATCGGCGGCATGGCCACCGCCCTGTCCCTGTCGCGCCTGGGGCTGGCCGTCACCGTGCTGGAACAGGCATCGACCCTGGGCGAGATCGGCGCCGGAATCCAGCTGGCGCCCAACGCCTTCGCCGCGCTCGATGCCTTGGGTGTGGGAGAACGCACGCGTGACAAGGCCGTGTTCACGGAACGCCTGGTGATGATGGACGC
The DNA here is from genome assembly GCF_051380895.1 of Janthinobacterium breve. Lineage (NCBI taxonomy): Bacteria > Pseudomonadati > Pseudomonadota > Betaproteobacteria > Burkholderiales > Oxalobacteraceae > Janthinobacterium > Janthinobacterium breve. The sequence continues at coordinate 169,069 of NZ_JBNYXY010000009.1, forward strand.
CGTCGATGCCGCCGAAGTGGGCACCTTTGTCGTCGACGCGGCCTTCCGTGAGCGCTTCAGCAACCCCTACGCCGTCATCCACCGGGCCGATATCCACGGCGCCATCCTCGACGCCGTGCGCACCGCGCCGCTGATTACTTTTGTGACGTCGTCGCAGGTGACGGACGTCGTGGAAGATGCGGACGGTGTCACCGTGGTCGATGCGGCAGGGCGCAGCTTTCGCGCCGATGTGCTGATCGGCTGCGATGGCGTCAAGTCCGTGATCCGCGAGCGCATCGTGGGCGATGCGGTGCGCGTCTCCGGCCACGTGGTGTACCGCGCCGTGGTGCCGGCCGCCGACATGCCGGCCGACTTGCGCTGGAATGCGCCCGTCGTCTGGGCCGGTCCGAACTGCCACCTCGTGCACTACCCGCTGCGCAATGGCGAGCAATACAACCTGGTGGTGACCTTCCACAGCCGCGACCAGGAGGAATGGAACGTCACGGACGGCAGCAAGGAAGAAGTGCTGTCCTACTTCGATGGCATCCACGCGCAGCCGCGCCAGTTGCTGCACAAGCCCACGTCGTGGAAACGCTGGAGCACGGCCGACCGCGACCCCGTCGCCAACTGGAGCACGAAGCGCGTGACTTTGCTGGGCGATGCGGCCCACCCGATGCTGCAATACCTGGCGCAGGGCGCCTGCATGGCGCTGGAGGACGCCGTGACCCTGGGCGAGGCCGTGCGCGCCTGCGATTTCGACATGGCCGCCGCCTTTGCGCTGTATCAGCGCTCGCGCATCGCCCGCACGGCCAGGGTCGTGCTGTCGGCGCGCGAAATGGGCCGTTTGTACCACGCCAAAGGCGTCGAACGCCTGGTGCGCAACGACCTGTGGCGGGGGCGCACGCCCGCGCAATTCTATGAGGCGCTAGCCTGGCTGTATGGCTGGACCGCGCAAACCTGCCTGGCCACCACCGACAAGGACGCAGCATGACTTCCCATCAAACGCCCGAACGCGAGGCCCTGTATGAAGCGCTGAGCGGCATGCATCTGTCGCCGCTGTGGCAATCCTTGCACACGCTGGTGCCGCCCCATCCGACGGCGCCGTATGCTCCCGCCCTGTGGCGCTATGCCGATATCGCGCCCCAGCTGGCGCGCGCTGGCGAAGTGATCACGGCCCACGAAGCCGTGCGCCGCGTCCTCGTGCTGGAAAACCCGGCCTTGCCCGGCCGCTCCTCCATCACGCAATCGCTGTACGCGGGCTTGCAGCTGATCTTGCCCGGCGAAGTGGCACCCTCGCACCGCCACAGCCAGTCCGCGCTGCGCTTTGTGATCGAAGGGCAGGGCGCCTACACGACGGTGGCGGGCGAGCGCACCACCATGCACCCGGGCGACTTCATCATCACGCCCTCGTGGACCTGGCATGACCATGGAAACCTGGGCGTGGACGGTGTCTGCGAACCTGTCGTGTGGCTCGATGGCCTCGATATTCCCATGCTGCGCTATTTCGATTCCGGTTTCGCGGAAAACGATACGCAAGACAGCCAGGTGGTCAGCCGCCCGGAAGGCCAGAGCTTCGCCCGCTACGGTTACAACATGGCGCCCGTGAAGCAGCTGCACGAGGGCGCCACCTCGCCCATCTTCAACTACCCGTACGCCCGTTCGCGCGAGGCGCTGGACCTGCTGTCGCGCACGGACGCCATCGACGACTGGCACGGCTACAAGCTGCGTTATACGAACCCGCTGACGGGCGGCTCGCCCATGCCCACCATGGCTACCTTCATGCAGCTGCTGCCCAAAGGTTTCAAGGGTAAGCGCGCGCGCAGCACCGACGGCACCGTCTACAGCGTGGTCGAGGGGCATGGCAGCGTGGATATCGGCGGCCAGCGCTTCGAGTTTGCCCCGCGCGACACCTTCGTCGTGCCGTCGTGGGCCAGCGCGGCCTTCGACTGCCCGCAAGACGATGTCGTGCTGTTCAGTTTTTCCGACCGCCCCGTGCAGCAAGCCATGGGCGTGCTGCGCGAGCAGTTTTTGACCGATTGATTTTTTTGACAGGATTTCGCCATGACCCATTTCATTTTTGAACCCCAAGCCATCGCCGGCCTGCCCATCCTCGGCACCGACGCACAGTTTCCCGTGCGCCGCATCTACTGCGTGGGCCGCAACTACGCCGCCCATGCGCGCGAAATGGGTTTTGACCCCGACCGCGAACCGCCATTCTTCTTTTGCAAACCGAACGATGACCAATCCGTCGTGCCCGTGCCGCCCGGCGTGACGGGCACGGTGCCGTATCCGGCGCAGACGTCGAACTACCACCACGAGATCGAACTGGTGGTCGCCATCGGCAAGGGCGGCAGCAATATCGCACTGGCCGATGCGGCTACGCACATCTTCGGCTACGGCGTGGGCCTGGACATGACGCGGCGCGACCTGCAGATGCGCATGCGCGAACAGGGCCGCCCATGGGAAATCGGCAAGGCCTTCGACTATTCGGCGCCCATCGGCGAGCTCACGCCGATGGCCGACAGCGGTGAAATCACCACGGGCGCCATCGTGCTGGAAGTGGACGGCAAGGTCGTGCAGACGAGCGACCTCACGCATTTGATCTGGTCCGTCAACGAAGTTATCGTCAATCTCTCGACCCTGTTCGAGCTGCAGCCGGGCGACATCATCATGACGGGCACGCCCGAAGGCGTGGGCGCCGTCACCGCCGGCCAGACCATGGACGCGCGCATCGCCGGCTTGACGCCGATCACCGTCGCCGTGCAATAACCATCACGGGCCAGCGCGGCACAGATCGCGCAGCCCGACAGCACCATCACGCATAATAATGGAGACCCTCATGACTACCCAGTCCGGCACCGACGTCCAGCACTTCCTCGACCAGCACCCGTTTTCCCGCTACCAGAAGCTGATCCTCTGGCTATGCTTTTTGATCGTGGCCATCGACGGCTTCGACACGGCATCGATCGGCTTCATTGCGCCCGCCATCCGCGCCGAATGGGGCTTGACGCCGGCCGCGCTGGCGCCCCTGTTCGGCGCCGGGCTGTTTGGCCTGATGGCCGGATCGTTCCTGTTCGGCCCCCTGGCCGACCGCTACGGCCGCCGGCCCGTGCTGATCGTGTCCGTCGCCTTCTTTGGTGCGGCCAGCCTGCTGTCGGCCTGGTCGACGGATCTGACGATGCTGCTGGTGTTGCGCTTCCTCACGGGGCTGGGCCTGGGCGGCGCCATGCCGACATCGGTGACCATGACGTCCGAATACTGTCCGCAGCAGCGCCGTTCCGGCCTCGTGACCATGATGTTTTGCGGCTTTACCATCGGTTCCGCGCTGGGCGGCCTGGCCTCGGCGCAGCTGCTGCACCTGATCGGCTGGCGCGGCGTGCTGATGCTGGGCGGCGCCTTGCCGCTGCTGCTCGTGCCCGTGTTGCTGCTGGCGCTGCCCGAATCCTTGCGCTGGCTGGTGCTCAAGGGGCGCGATGGCAGCCAGGTGCCCAACATCGTGCGCCGCATCGCGCCCGCCTTGGCCACCTTGCCGCGCCTGGTGGTCAGCGATAAAAAACTCGCCGGCTCGCCCATGGCCGAACTGTTCCGTCCCGGCGTGATCGGCGGAACCTTGCTGTTGTGGTCGACGTTTTTCATGAGTTTATTGATCATTTACCTGCTCTCGAGCTGGATGCCGACGCTGTTGAATGGCAATGGCCTGTCCCTGTCGAACGCTTCGCTGGTGACGATGATGTTCCAGGTGGGCGGCACGGTGGGCGCGATTCTGCTGGGCCGCTGGATGGACCGCTACAGTCCGCATAAGGTGCTGAGCATCGCCTACCTGGCGGCCGCCGGCTGCATCGTCGTCGTGGCCCTGTCGGGCAGCAGTCTGGCCTTGCTGGTGCTGGCCGTCTTCGGCGTGGGCTTCGGCGTCAGCGGCTCGCAAGTGGGCGCCAATGCGCTGGCTGCCGCCTTCTACCCCACGTCGAGCCGCGCCACGGGTGTCAGCTGGGCCGCCGCCGTGGGCCGCAGCGGTTCCGTGCTCGGTTCCATGGCCGGCGGCCTGATGCTGACCTTGAAACTCGATAACGAAACCATCTTCTTTTTGCTGGCCATCCCGGCCGTGCTGGCATCCCTGGCGCTGCTGGCCATGGGGCGCCTGATGCGCGCCCGCAGCAGTTCTGCCACCGTTCCTGTCACCCTGAAAGAAAGCACCGTATGAAACTGCATGGCTATTACCGCAGCTCCGCGTCCTACCGCGTGCGCATCGCGCTGAACCTGAAACACCTCCCCGCCGACACGGCCTATGTGCACCTGAGCCGCAATGGCGGCGAGCAGTTCACGCCGGCGTTTTCCAGCCTGAACCCGCAGCAGCTGCTGCCCGTGCTGGAGGACGGCGGCGCCGTGCTGACGCAATCCTTGGCCATCATCGAATACCTGGACGAGACGCAAACAGGGCACAAACTGCTGCCGGCCGACGCGCCCGGCCGCGTCCGCGTGCGCCAGCTGGCCATGGTCTGCGCCTGTGACATCCATCCGTTGAACAACCTGCGCGTCCTCAATTACCTGACGGGGCCTCTGGCGCTGTCGCAAGAGCAGAAGAACGCGTGGTACCAGAACTGGACCCATCTGGGCCTGGCCGCGCTGGAAGCCGAACTGGCGAGCAGCGTGCACACTGGCCTGTTCTGCCATGGCGATACGCCGACCCTGGCCGATTGCTGCCTGGTGCCGCAGGTCTACAACGCGCGGCGCTTCCAGTGCGACCTAGCGCCGTATCCCACGATCCTGCGCATCGTCGCGCACTGCGAGGCGCTGCCGGCGTTTCAGCAAGCGCACCCCGATACACAGCCAGACGCAGAATAAAAACCACAAAAAACGGAGACAAGCATGAGAAAAATCAACGCCATCACCATGGCGCTGCTGGGCACGTGCGCCTGCAGCATCGCCCACGCGCAAAGCAGCGTCACCCTGTACGGAGTGCTCGACAGCTCCGTGGCTTACACAAGCAATGTCAATGCGGCCGGCGACAGCATGGTCAAAGTGCCTACCCTGACGGGTTCATTGCCATCGCGCTTCGGTTTCAAGGGCGTGGAAGACCTGGGCGGCGGCTTGCAAGCGATCTTCGCGCTGGAATCGGGCTTCGGCGTCGACACGGGCATCGCGGGGCAGGGCGGGCGCCTGTTCGGCCGCCAGTCGTACGTGGGCTTGAAGGGCCGTTATGGCAGCGTGATGCTGGGGCGGCAAATGAATATGTCGTTCTGGGCCACGCAAAAATCCGACATCATGGGGCCGGCCCTGTTTTCCATCAGCAGCCTCGATCTGTACCTGCCGAATGCGCGCAGCGACAACGCCATCGGCTACCTGGGCACGTTTTCCGACGTGACGGTGGGCGCCACCTACAGCCTGGGGCGCGATGCCTCTGCAGCGGGCGGTCCGGCGGCCACTGGCTGTGCAGGCGAAGTGGCGGGCAATGCGAAGGCTTGCCGCCAAATCACCGCCTTGCTGGGCTACGACACGGGCCGCCATGGTGCCACGGCCTCATACGACATCATGTATGGCAACGCAGGCGCGGCCAACGGCCTGACGTCGAGCCGCAACTTCGACCGCCGCGTGATCGCCAGCGCCTATGTCATGGTTGATCAACTGAAAATCGGCGGCGGCATCATCGACCGCACCATCCGCGCCGCCACCGGTCCCGTCGACTCGCAATTGCTGTATGTGGGCGCCGCCTGGCCGGTCGCGCCCGCGCTGGTGCTGGATGGGCAAATCGCCAGGCTGGCCGTCAAGGACAGTCCGAACGATTCCACCCTGGCCACCGTGCGCCTGACCTATCACCTGTCCAAGCGCACGGCCATCTACAGCGCCATCGGCCGCATGGATAACGATGGCGCTGCCGCCGTGGCGCTGGACGCAGGCGGCACCGTGGGCGCGGGCCGCACGCAGAATGGCGTGATGGCGGGGATGCGCCACTTTTTCTGAGTGCTGTCCCAGCTTTACCGTGCAGCAAGGGCCGCAGGCGCAGGCGCCTGCCAGCCGCCGCCCAGCGCCTTGTAGGTGGCGACCGCTGCGCGTGCGGCGGCCGTTTGCGCCTGCGCGCGCGCATCCTCGGCCCGCAACAGCTGGGCGTCGGCCTGCAGCACATCGTGGCGGCTGATCGCTCCTTTGTGAAAGACCGCCAGTGCAGAGGCACGCGCACGCTCCAGCGCATCGACGCTTTGCGCCAGCAGGCCTGCCTGCTGTTCGTATCCGAGCAGTGCCGAACAGGCATTCTCCACGTCTTCCGTGGCATGCAGCACGGCCAGCCGGTAGGCCGCCAGTAACTCGGCTTCCTGGCCCCGGGCGGCGTCGATCTGTGCAGCGATGCGGCCGAAATCGAACAGGCGCCAGCGCATGCCGAGTACGCCCGCGGCCTGGCCGGACCCGCTGGCAAACAGGGAGCCGCCGGCGGTGGTGCTGCCGAGCAGGGCGCCCAGGCTCAGTTTGGGATAATATTCGGCCACTTGCGCGCCGGTGCGCGCGCTCGCTGCGGCCAGGCGCCGCTCGGCCACGATCAGGTCGGGCCGGCGCCGCAGCAGGTCGCCTGGCGTACCGCCGGCCGTGATGCGTGGCGCGACCGCGATGATGCCGCTGGCGGGCAGTTCGTGGCCATGGGTGCCGGGCGCCGCGCCCAGCATCACGTCGAGCGCATGCAGTGCCACTTCGCGCGCCGTTTCCAGGCCCGGAATGGCCGCGCGTGCCTGCGACAGTGCCGCCTCGGCTTGCCGCAGCGTCGGCTCGTTCACCAGCCCCTTGCCGTACAACAGCACCGCGATGTCCAGCGCCGCTGCCTGGGTGTCGACCTGCTTGCGTGCCAGATCTCGCCGCGTTTGCAGGCCCTGAATGGTCAGGTACAAGTCGGCCGTCTGTGCCGCCACGGCCAGCCGCGCTGCCGCCCATCCCGCTGCCGTTGCCTCGTAGTCGGCGCGCGCCGCTTCGCGTTCGCGGCGCAGGCCGCCGAACAGGTCGATTTCCCACGACGCTTCCAGGTTGACTTCATGCGCGCTGCCGGCGCGCGCAAACCCCGGCGCGGCATTGAGCACCTTGCCCAGCGGCGTCTGCACCGATTGATAGGCGCGCGCGGTCTGGCCATCGAGATTGACCGAGGGCAGCAAGGCGGTGTCGGCCGCGCCAAGCACTGCGCGCGCCTGCTGCACCCTGGCAGCAGCCTGCGCCAGGTCGAGGTTTTGCGCCAGTGCCAGCGTCACCAAGCGGGTCAGGTACGGATCGCCAAACGCCGTCCACCACTGCTGCAGTTCGGCTGTATCGGCGTCCTGGCGCAAGCCGACTGCCGACTGGTGCAGATACTGCGCCGCTTGCGGCAGTGCGGGCCGGTGGTAATCGGCACCGGCGGTGCAGCCGGCGGCCAGACCGGCGGCAAGCAGCATGAGGGGTAGGCGCAGAAGGGGCGGGATGGGCATAGGGATCGTCCTGTTCGTCAAAATGGGAATAATGAGTGACTATAATACACATTGGTCACTTATTGTGCATTTTGGCGTGGCGCGTTAAGCTGTTGCCATGAACCACACCACACTGCATCCAACAATGCCGTCGCCCGCGCGCGGCCCGGCCGGCCATGACGTGCGCGAGCAGATCGTCGTCGCCGCCACCGAATATTTCAGCCTGTATGGCTACGAAAAGACCACCGTGTCCGACCTGGCCAAGGCCATCGGCTTTTCCAAGGCGTATATCTACAAGTTCTTCGAGTCCAAGCAAGCTATCGGCGAACATATCTGCGGCAACTGCCTGCGCCAGATCGAAACCGAGGTCAGGGCAGCGGTGGATGCCGCCGGCCAGCCGCCAGAGAAGCTGCGGCGCATGTTCAAGGCCAGCGTCGAGGCCAGCCTGCGGCTGTTCTTCCAGGACCGTAAGCTGTACGACATCGCCGCCTCGGCCGCCACCGGGCGCTGGCCGACGGTGCAGGCCTATGAGCTGGCCATGGGCGCCCTGCTGCAGGATATCTTGCAGCAGGGCCGCAAGACGGGCGACTTCGAGCGCAAGACGCCGCTCGACGAAACAGCCAGCGCGATCTACCTGGTGATGCGCCCCTACATCAATCCCTTGCTGCTGCAGCACAGCCTGGAGACGAGCGAGACGGCGCCGGCACAATTGTCCAGTCTGGTGTTGCGCAGCTTGTCACCCTAGTCACAACGCCGGTTTGTGACTGTTGACTTATTTGGTCACTAGTACCAGAATGAGAACCCTGTTCAATTCGTTCATGGGATTCTTATGCGCTGGCGCCGTCTTGCCTCATCTGCTGTCATCTCCGCCTTGCCCCTGGCCTTGTCCCTGGGCCTGACCGCCTGCGGCGAGAAGGCGCAAGCCGATCCGCGTACCGCCATGCCGCTGGTGCGCGCCGTAACGGTGCAGGGTGCCGAGTCGGGTGCGCGTAGCTTTACCGGCGTCGTCGCGCCACGCGTGCAAAGCGAACTGGGTTTTCGGGTCGCCGGCAAGTTGCAGGAGCGCCTGGTCGATGCTGGCCAGGCGGTGCGGCGCGGCCAAGCCTTGATGCGCCTGGATGCGCAGGACTTGCAACTGCTGGCTCAGGCACGCCAGGACGCGGTCACGGCCGAGCGCGCCCGCGCGCGCCAGACGGCCGACGAGGAGGCGCGCTACCGCGACTTGCGCGGCACCGGCGCCATCTCGGCATCAGCCTACGACCAGGTCAGGGCGCTGGCCGACGCCGCGGCTGCCCAGCTCAAGGCAGCCGAGGCCCAGGCCGAAGTGGCGCGCAATGCGCTGCGCTACGCAGTGCTGGTGGCCGATGCCGATGGCATCGTGACGGATACGCTGGCCGAACCGGGCCAGGTACTCGCTGCCGGGCAGCCGGCGGTGCGCCTGGCCCATGACGGGCGGCGCGAAGCGGCGATCCAGCTGCCGGAAACCTTGCGCCCTGCGCTTGGTTCGGCCGCCCAGGCCACGCTATTTGGCAGGCCGGGCGCCAGCGTGCCGGCCACGCTGCGGCAGCTGTCGCAGAATGCGGACCGGCAAACGCGCACCTTCGAGGCACGCTATGTGCTCGATGCAGCGCTGTCGGGCGCGCCACTGGGCGCCACCGTCACGGTGCGCATTGCCGGTAGCGCCGATGCCGGCGATGCCGTACGGGTACCGCTCGCGGCCCTGCACGACGGGGGCAAGGGGCCGGGCGTGTGGCTGATTCAGGGCGAGCCGGCGCGGCTGGCCTGGCGGCCCGTCAAAGTGCGCCGCCTGCACGATGACAGCGCCGACGTCAGCGGCCAGCTCAAAAGCGGCGAACTCATCGTCGCGCTGGGCGCTCACCTGCTGCGCGACGGCGAGCAGGTCGCACTTGAGCAAGCGGGCGCGGGAGCGCGGCCATGAGCGGGGGCTTCAACCTGTCGGCGCTGGCCGTGCGCGAGCGTTCCGTCACGCTGTTCCTGATCTGCCTGATATCGCTGGCCGGCCTCTTGTCCTTCTTCAAGCTGGGACGGGCGGAAGACCCGGCCTTCACGGTCAAGGTGATGACCATCGTCACCGCCTGGCCAGGCGCCAGCGCGCGCGAAATGCAGGACCAGGTGGCCGAAAAGATCGAAAAGCGCCTGCAGGAGCTGCGTTGGTACGAGCGCGCCGAAACCTATACCACGCCCGGCCTGGCGTTCACTACCCTGACCCTGCTCGACAGCACGCCGCCCGACCAGGTGCAGGCCGAGTTCTACCAGGCGCGCAAGAAGGCTGGCGACGAGGCTGCCAACCTGCCGTCCGGCGTCATCGGTCCCATGATCAACGACGAATACGCGGACGTCACCTTTGCCCTGTTTGCGCTCAAGGCGCGGGGCGAGCCGCAGCGCCTGCTGGTGCGCGAGGCTGAAACCTTGCGCCAGCGCCTGCTGCACGTGCCGGGCGTGAAGAAGGTCAATATCATCGGCGAGCAGGCCGAACGCATCTATGTCGAGTTTTCTCAGGAGCGCCTGGCCACCTTGGGCGTCAGGGCACAGGACGTGTTTGCGGCGCTGCACGGCCAGAATGCACTCACGCCAGCCGGTTCGGTCCAGACGCGGGGGCCGCAAGTGTTCATCCGTCTCGACGGCGCGCTCGACGCGCTGCAAAAGATCCGCGACACGCCGGTGGTGGCGCAGGGCCGCACGCTGGCCCTGTCCGATATCGCCACCGTGCGTCGCGGCCACGAGGACCCGGCCAGCTTCATGGTGCGCAATGGCGGCGAGCCGGCGCTGCTGCTGGGCGTGGTCATGCGCGATGGCTGGAATGGCCTGGACCTGGGCAAGGCGCTGGAGCGGGAAGTGACGGCCATCGGCACTGAAATGCCGCTGGGTATGAGCCTGGCCAAGGTCACCGACCAAGCTGTCAATATCGGCGCGGCCGTGGATGAATTCATGCTCAAGTTCCTCGCCGCGCTGCTGGTGGTGATGCTGGTGTGTTTTGTCAGCATGGGCTGGCGCGTCGGCATCGTCGTTGCCGCCGCCGTGCCGCTGACCCTTGCCGTCGTGTTCATCGTGATGGCCGCGACAGGCAAGAATTTCGACCGCATCACCCTCGGTTCCCTGATCCTGGGACTGGGCCTGCTGGTGGACGACGCCATCATCGCCATCGAGATGATGGTGGTCAAGATGGAGGAGGGCTACGGCCGCATTGCCGCCTCTGCGTATGCCTGGAGCCATACGGCCGCGCCCATGCTGGCGGGCACCTTGGTCACGGCCGTCGGCTTCATGCCCAACGGCTTTGCCCGCTCCAGTGCCGGCGAGTACACCAGCAATATGTTCTGGATCGTCGGCATCGCCCTGATCGCCTCGTGGGTGGTGGCTGTGGTGTTTACACCTTACCTGGGCGTGAAGCTCCTGCCCGAGCTGAAAAAGGTCGCCGGCGGCCATGATGCGTTGTACGACACGCCGCGCTACCATCGCTTTCGTCGTTTGCTGGGACGCGTGATCGCCAGCAAATGGCTGGTGTTCGCCACCGTGATCGGCCTGTTCGTGCTGGCCGTGCTGGGCATGGCCATCGTCAAGAAACAGTTTTTCCCCATCTCCGACCGTCCTGAAGTGCTGATCGAAGTACAACTGCCTTACGGCAGCGCGATCGGGCAGACCAGCGGCGCGGCGGTGAAAGTGGAGGCCTGGCTGGCGCGCCAGCCCGAGGCGAAGATCGTCACGGCCTATGTTGGCCAGGGCGCGCCGCGCTTTTACCTGGCAATGGGGCCGGAATTGCCCGATCCTTCGTTTGCCAAGATCGTCGTACGCACCGACAGCCAGCAAGCGCGCGACACGCTCAAGCAGCGCTTGCGCGTGGCCGTTGCCGCCGGCCTGGCGCCGGAGGCGCGCGTGCGTGTCACGCAACTGGTGTTCGGCCCGTATTCGCCGTTTCCCGTCGCCTACCGCGTCAGCGGCCCGGACCCCGAGGTGCTGCGCACCATCGCCGGCCAGGTGCAGCACGTGATGCAGGCCAGTCCCATGATGCGTACCGTCAATACCGACTGGGGCACGCGCACGCCCACCCTGCATTTCAGCCTGCAGCAGGACCGCTTGCAAGCCATGGGGCTGAGCTCAGGCACCGTGGCGCAGCAGTTGCAGTTCCTGCTCAGTGGCGTACCCGTCACCGCCGTGCGTGAAGATATCCGCACGGTGCAGGTGGTGGCGCGCGCGGCCGGCGACATGCGCCTGGACCCGGCCCGTATCGCCGACCTGACCCTGGCTGGCGCCAACGGCGAGCGCATCGCGCTGTCGCAGGTGGGCACGGTCGAGGTACGCTGGGAAGAACCGGTGATGCGCCGGCGCGACCGCCAGCCGACGATTACAGTGCGCGGCGACATCGCCGAGGGCATGCAGCCGCCCGACGTGTCGGGCGCCATCACGGCGCAGCTGCGGTCCATCATCGATACACTGCCAGGCGGCTACCGCATCGAACAGGCCGGCTCGATCGAGGAGTCGGCGAAGGCGACGCAGGCTATGCTGCCCCTGTTCCCCATCATGCTGGCGTTGACCTTGCTGATGATCATTCTGCAGGTGCGCTCGATTTCGGCCATGGTCATGGTCTTCCTGACCAGTCCACTGGGCTTGATCGGCGTCGTGCCCACCCTGATCCTGTTCCAGCAGCCGTTCGGCATCAATGCGCTGGTCGGCCTGATCGCACTGTCGGGCATTTTGATGCGCAACACGCTGATCCTGATCGGCCAGATCCACCATAACGAGGCGGCCGGGCTGGCGCCTTTCGATGCCGTCGTCGAAGCGACCGTGCAGCGCGCCAGGCCGGTGATCCTTACCGCCCTGGCGGCCATCCTGGCCTTCATTCCGCTGACCCATTCGGTCTTCTGGGGAACGCTGGCCTACACCCTGATCGGCGGCACGTTTGCCGGCACGGTGCTGACCCTGGTATTTCTGCCGGCGATGTATGCTATCTGGTTCCGGATCAGGCGCCAGCCGCATCCTGCCGGTAGCGCGCTGGCGGCAGTTCGAACTGGTTCTTGAAAAAGCGGGTAAACGCGCTTTGCGAGGAAAACCCCAGGCGGTCACTGATTTCCGCCACGCTCATGCGCGTTTCGCGCAGCAAACGGCGCGATTCGCGGCTCTTGGCGCGCAATTCCAGCGCCCGGAACGAGGTCTGTTCCTGCTGCAGCTGGCGCTGCAAGGTCCAGCGGTTCATCGCCAGGCCGTCGCACAGGGCCGGCAGCAGCGAGGCGCCGTCCGCGTCGGCCTGCTGGCCCAGCAAATCGATGATGGCTTGCTCCACGCGGGCCGAAAACAGCTGCGCCCCTTGCAACTGCTGCAGTTGCCCCTGCGCGTGCCGCAGCGCGTGCGGCGCCAGCATGGCGTTGAACTGGGCGAAGGGCCGATCCAGCGCCGGCGCGTTGAACGTCAGCGTGTTGCGCGCCTGGCCAAAGGTGGCGGCGGCGCCGAAGCACTCGGCAATGGCGGGCGCGAACCACGGCGCCTTGCCCTGGAAGCCGGCGTGGAAGGCGGTGGCCGCGCCATTGTCATAGGCGCGCGCGACCAGCGACAGCATGCGGAAATTGGCCAGCGCCTGCATGGCGCCCCCTGCCGGGCAGAACTCGGACAGGTACTCGATTTCGATGCGCGTGCCATTCTCGCTCATCAGCATGAAGTCGAATTCGCCGATCAGGCCCCGCAAGTGCAGCAGCTCGTGCAGTGCGCTGCGCAGGGTGGGGCGGTTGAAGCAGACGTGGGCGATGCCCGAGTAATGCGCGAACCAGTGCGTCACATCGAGATCGAGAATGGCCCGGTGCTGCGGCAGTTGCTGGGCGTAGGCCGTCATGCGGCGGTGCCGCTCGGCGTTGATGCGGCCGCCCGGCTCGTCCAGCTGCCCCGGCGTGATGCCCGTGTGGCGGAAAAAGTCGGCGGGGTCGTGTCCATCGGCTTGCATGGCGCGTGCGCATTGCTGCGCGATGCGGTTCGAAACCGTGCGCGTGTCGGGTTTGTGCAAGGGTGTCTCCTGCTTGTTGTAGTAATTTTTCACAAATATTAGCACTTTGTAGGAGATTGTTGCTTGTCGTGCCCTCTAAGTAAAAATTGTTCTCGCGGGTATAAAACGCGTGCTGTGGGGTCAAGAAAGTCACGCATTCTCACGCTATATTGTTTTCGGCCGGCCTTGCCGCTGCGCCTTGATACCTACAAAAACAGTCTTGGAGATAATGATGAATTGCACTTTGAAACCGATGGCCCGCGTGGTCGCCGGCTGCGTCGCCACGCTTGCCCTGGCCGCCTGCGGCAATAACGACAGCGAGCAATACACGCAGCCTGTATTCGGCGCCACCACCTACACCCAGCTCAAGGTTGACGGCTATACCTTCAAGGATATGAACCGCAACGGCAAGATCGACCCGTACGAAGACTGGCGCCTGTCAGCCGAAGCGCGCGCCGACGACCTGCTGGCACGCATGACCCTCGATGAAAAAGCGGGCCTGATGATGCATGGCACGGCGCCCACCGTGTCCGACCCTTCCGGCATCGGCCTGGGCGGCGCGTATGACCTGGTGGCGCTGCAGGACTTGATCGTCAAGCAGTACGTCAACACCTTTATTACCCGCATGGCGGGCGATACGGCCAACATGGCGGCGCAGTACAACAAGGTGCAAGCCCTGAGCGAAACCTCGCGCCACGGCATTCCCGTGTCCATCAGCACTGACCCGCGCCACCATTTCCAGTACACGGTGGGCGCCAGCGCCGGCACCAAGGGCTTCTCGCAGTGGCCTGAAACCCTGGGCCTGGCCGCCATCGGCGACGATGCGCTGGTGCGCCGCTTCGGCGACATCGCACGCCAGGAATACCTGGCCGTCGGCATCACGCAAGCCCTGTCGCCGCAGGCGGACCTGGCCACGGAACCGCGCTGGTCGCGCATCAACGGCACCTTCGGCGAAGACGCCGACCTGGCCAAGCGCATGGTGCAGCACTATATCGAGGGCTTCCAGGATGGGAACACGGGCTTGCATGACGGCAGCGTGGTGGCCGTCGTCAAGCACTGGGTCGGCTACGGCGCCACGAAAGAGGGCTTCGACGGCCATAATTACTATGGCCGCTACATGACTTACCCGGGCAACAACTTCGCCTACCATGTGAAGCCGTTCGAGGGCGCCTTCACGGCCAAGGCGGCCTCCGTCATGCCCACCTACGCTCTGCCGGACGGCAATATCACCATAGCCGGCATCACCCTGGAACAGGTGGCGGCCGGTTTCAGCAAGACCATGCTGACGGATCTGCTGCGGGGCAAATACGGCTTCGAGGGCGTGATCCTGTCCGACTGGGGCATCACTTCCGACTGCGACGCCAACTGCCGCAACGGCACGGCGCCGGGAGTGGCGCCTTCCTTCATTGGCTTCGGCACGCCGTGGGGCATGGAAGACGCCACCAAGGCCGAGCGCTACGTGAAGGCCGTGACGGCGGGGATGGACCAGTTTGGCGGCGTGACGGAAGCGCCGTACCTGACGCAAGCCGTGCAGCGGGGCCAGCTGACGGAAGCGCGCATCAACGCGTCGGCGCGGCGCATCCTGATCCAGAAATTCAAGCAGGGCCTGTTCGAACATCCGTTTGTCGATGCGGCCAAGGCGGCGGCTACCGTGGGCAAGGCGGACTTTGTCGAAGCGGGCCTGGAGGCCCAGCGCCGCTCGCTGGTCCTGCTGGAAAACAAGGACAAGGTCTTGCCGCTGGCGGCCAGCGTCAAGAAGGTTTATTTGTACGGCATTGACGCAGCCGTGGCGCAAAAGTATGGCTACACGGTGGTCGCCACGCCGCAGGAAGCGGACGTGGCCCTGCTGCGCGTGGCCGCGCCGTATGAAACCCTGCACCCGAACTACATCTTCGGCAGCATGCAGCACGAGGGCCGCCTCGATTACGTCGACGGCAATGCCGACTACGAAGCGATCAAGAACGCGGCGAAATATGCGCCGAAGACGGTGGTGACGGTGTACCTGGACCGCCCGGCCATCCTCGGCAACGTGCAGGACAAGGCCAGCGCCATACTCGCCAACTTTGGCGTCAGCGATGGCGCGCTGTTCGATGTCCTGACGGGCAAGGCCAAACCGCAGGGCAAGCTGCCGTTCGAACTGCCATCGTCGATGGCTGAAGTGCAGGTGCAGAAATCGGACGTGCCGTATGACACGGCCCATCCGCTGTACAAGTTCGGTTACGGCCTGGCGTACTGACAGGAGCGGGACGGGCCGCCCGGCGCGGCCTGTTCCCGCCCGATTGACAGTCTCCTGGCGCTCGCCGATACTGGCCGCTTCGTTCGCCGTTTTGTTCGCCGATTCTGCCAGGAAGGAAACCCCCGATGTGCCTTATTCCGAAATTGCACCAGACCGTGCTTGCCGCAGCGCTTGCAACCGCGCTGGCCATGCCCGCCATGGCCGCCGCCCCTGCAGCGGACGGCGCCGCAGCGGCCTGGGTCGAGGCCAGCAACCGCAATGCGGCCATCGTGCTGGCGGCGCAGGCGCAGTTCTCGCCCGAAAATGCTTCCGACACGGGCCTGGCCCAGTACGACGGCCTGGCCGCCGACCTGGGGCCGAAGATCACGGAACGTTACGTGGCAGCCATGCAGCAGGCGCGCGCGCAATTGCAGCAAAAGCTGGCGGCGGAAAAAGATGAGCGCATCCGCCAGGATCTGCAGATCCTGACGCAGGCCGTCGACCAGGAAATCAGCGGTGCCCGGTTGGATGCCAAATACACCTTGCCCTGGGTCGATGTGCCGCAAATGGTCTTTGGCAGCATGCAAAGCCTGCTGCAGGAACAGCGTCCGGCCGCGCGCCGCGCCAAGGCGCTCGAACGCCTGCAGCGCTATGTGGGCCAGTTCCCGGGCAGCACGCCGATCACGACGCAGGCCAAGGCGCGCTTCACGGAAAAAATCGGCAAGCCAGGCCTGGCCGGCCCTGTGCGCCTGCAGGTGGAGCAGTCGCTGGAAAACGTGCCGACGTATATCGCCGGCATCCGCAAGCTGTATGCCGACATGCAGATCGCGGGCGCCGAACCTGCGTTGGCCGCCATGGAGCAGCAATTGAACGCGTATGCGGCGTGGGAGAAGCAAGTGGTGCTGCCCCTGTCGCGCACGGATTTCCGCATGGCGCCCGAGCTGTACGCGTTTCGCTTGAAACAGGTGGGCATCGACATCGAACCGCGCGCGCTGGTGGAACGGGCGCAAGTGGCTTACCTGGAAACGCGCGCCGCCATGCAGGCGCTGGCGCCCGTGGTGGCGGCCAAACTGGCCTTGAAGGGCGTCGACGGCACCGATTACCGCCAGGTGCTGCGCGCGCTGAAAAGCGCTTCCATCCCCAACGAGCAGCTCGAAGCGCACTACAAGGGCGTCAATACGCAGCTCGAAGAGCGCATCGCCCAGCAGCGCGTGGTCGATATACCTGCGCGCGCCATGACCATGCGCCTGGCGTCCGCCGCCGAATCGGCGGCCCAGCCGGCGCCGCACATGCGTCCGCCTCCGCTGATCGGCAATACGGGAGAACACGGCCAGTTTGTCCTCCCCGTCAGCAATCCGGCCGCCAGCGGCAAGGGCGAAGCGTATGACGATTTCAATTTCGCGGGCGCCGCCTGGACCCTGAGCGCGCATGAAGGCCGCCCCGGCCACGAGCTGCAGTTCAGCGCGATGGTGGAGCGGGGCGTGTCGCAGGCGCGCAGCCTGTACGCGTTCAACAGCGTCAACGTGGAAGGCTGGGCGCTGTACGCGGAAGCGGAGATGATTCCCTACGAGCCGGCCGAAGGCCAGTTCATCGCGCTGCAGTTCCGCATGCTGCGCGCGGCGCGCGCCATGCTCGACCCGATGCTGAACCTGGGACAGGTCACGCGCGAAGAAGCGGGCCGCATCCTGACGGATGAAGTGATGCTGTCGAAACCGATGGCGCGCCAGGAGCTGGACCGCTATACCTTCAATATGCCGGGCCAGGCGGGCAGCTATTTCTATGGCTATACGCGCATCCTGCAGCTGCGCGCGGAAACGGAGCTGGCGTTGGGCGAGAAATTCGACCGCCTGGCCTTCAATAACTTCCTGCTGGGCCAGGGTTTGCTGCCGCCTGGCCTGCTGGCCAAGGCTGTGCGCGAACACTTCATTCCCGAGCAGAGAAAAGCCAGGGGCTGACGGCAGCGCATGCCATACTGGCGCCCTTGAGTGATGACGTGGGTGTCGCTGCATGTGGCGTGGAATTGTATGTGGTTTGCTGGCCGGCGCCTTCTGGGGCGCCGTTTTCATTGTGCCTGTCTTGCTGCCGGATTTTTCTCCGGTCGAGTTGATGGTGGGCCGCTACGTCTGTTACGGCGCGCTGGCGGCAGGCATGATGCTGCCGCGCCTATTGCCCCTGCTGCGGCGCTTGCGGCGCGACGACTGGCTGGCCATGCTGCGCCAGGCGCTGTCCGGCAATGTCGTGTATTACCTGCTGCTGGCGTATGGCGTCAAGCTGGCGGGCGTGGCGGCCACTTCGCTGATCATCGGCTTGCTGCCCCTGAGCGTGACGATTTTGGGCCGCAAGGACCAAGGCGCGCTGCCCCTGCGCCAACTGGCCTTGCCGCTGCTGGTGGTAGCGCTGGGCATCGCCTGCATCAATCTCGATATTTTCAGCCATGCCGGCGGCGCAGGCGGCGCCAGCCTGGCGCACAAGCTGGCCGGCGTGCTATGCGCCATCGGCGCGCTCGCCTGCTGGAGCTGGTATGCGCTCGATAATGCACGTTTCCTCAAGCGCCACGCGCATTTCAGTTCGGTGGAATGGGCCATGCTGTATGGCCTGGCCAGTGGCGTCATCGCCCTGATCGTTGGCGCCGTGATGCTGGCGCTGCAGCCGGCAAGTGGTGCCGATGACGCGCTGGCGCGCGACTGGTCCCGGTACTGGCTGGTGTGCCTGCTGCTGGCGCTGGGCGCTTCCGTGGTCGGCAACTACCTGTGGAACCTGGCGTCGCGCCTGGTGCCTGTCACCCTGTCGGGCCAGCTGATACTGTCGGAGACCTTGTTCGCGCTGCTGTATGGCTTTGTGTATGCGCAGCGCATGCCGCGCCCCCTGGAATGGGTGGCGATGGTCTTGCTGACGGCGGGCGTGCTGTGGTCCGTGCAGCGGCATGCGCAAGAGGATGGGGAAGAGCGGACGTAGCGAAAATACATTGTTGCCAGCCTGCCGTTTGCGCAGGGCGGAACGTATAATGACGTTCATTTGCCGGCCACCCAGGAGTTCCGCTTGCAGCTACCGATCCGTTATCCGAACATGCCGCAACTGCTGCTGAAGGCCCGCGACAGCCTGCTTCAGCATTTTCGCCCCATCCTCAATCACTTCGGCGTGACGGAGCAGCAGTGGCGCATCATGCGCGCGCTGAACGAAAGCCCCACCCTGGAACCGCGCGAACTGTGCAATATCTGCCAGATTTCCAGTCCCAGCATGAGCGGCATCCTGGCGCGCATGGAAGAAATCGGCTTGATCGGACGCAGCAAGTTCGAAGGCGACCAGCGCCGCCGCAAGGTGCACCTGTCGGAAGCGGGCGCCAGTTTGCTGCTGCAGATGGGCAAGCTGATCGATTTGCAATATGAACACCTGGAAACAGCGTACGGCAAGCAAGTGTTCGAAGACATGCGCCGCGCGCTGGAAGCCTTCATTGCCCTGGAAACCCTGCCGGTGGCGCCCGCCATCCTGCGCTGAACCTCCCAGTTCCTCCCGTTTTTCTGCCTGCCTGACTATCCACCGCGCGCGTGTTTTTCAACACGCGCCGCCGCTGCTTTTTCCATGCCTGTTCCGTGCACTTCCGCATTCTGCCGGGCTTGTGCCCGCGCGCCTGCCAGTTTTGCTATAAGACTACGCCTTACAGTCAATTACTTACATGTGAGTAAATAAGCGTATAATTTGCTCCACTTGATCCAAATCAAGAAGAACAGCGGATGTCCCCTCGCTGGATGTGGCGGCAGCGCGGCGCCACAGCCAGTATTGCGCCATCGCGGCGTCAATATTTGTCTGACGCACAATAAAACAGGAAAATCAGGAAAAAATGAACACTATCTGCATGCGCGCTGCGGCGCTGGCCGTCTCCACGCTCATGGGCGCAAACGTTTGCGCCCAAAGCAATGTCACCATTTACGGCGTAGTCGATGCGGCTACCGCCTACGCGAGCAACCAGGGTGGCAATTCGAACACCTACATGCGCAGCGGCAGCTTGTCCGCCAGCAAGATCGGTTTCCAGGGCGTGGAAGACCTGGGCAGCGACCTGAAGGCGCTGTTCTTGCTGGAAAACGGCTTTGAAAGCGATACGGGCGCGCAAAGTTCCGCCAGTGCGCTGTTCAACCGCCAGGCGTATGTGGGCTTGCAGTCAAAGGCCTACGGTAGCGTGACGGCTGGTCGCCAGTACACGCCGTATTACCTGCTGGTGGGTTCGCTGGCCTCGAGCAATGTCTTGACGGGCGCCACCGGCGCCCATCCGGGCGATATCGACGGCCTCGATACGACCGTGCGCATCAGCAATTCCGTCACCTACAGCATGCCCGCCTGGCGCGGCCTGCAAGCGAGCGCGCAATACGGCTTTGGCGAAGCGGCCGACGGCAATGCCGTGGGCAGCAGCTTCAGCGCCGCCGTCAAGTACAGCACGTCCCCGGCCGAATTCGCGCTCGGCTATCTGAAACTGAAAAATGGCGCAAATGGCGCCGGCTGGAGCGACAACGCCTCGGCCAGCTTCGGCATCTCGGCCATCAACCAGGGCTATGCCTTGGCCGAAAGCATCGCGTTCATCGCCGCCAGCGCGCGCTACAACATGGGCAAATGGATGGTGGGCGCCAATGCCAGCAACGTGCAATACCAGGCGGGCAGCCGCTCGGCCTTCCGCGACACGGCCATCTTCAACACGGCCGGCCTGATATCGAGCTACCAGCTGACGCCGCAGTGGTTCCTGTCCGCCGGCTACAGCGATACCTACGCCAGCCGCGCCAACGGCGTGTCGGACCGCGCGCGCTACCGCCAACTGTCGTTCGAACAGAATTACGCGCTGTCGAAGCGCACTGCGATCTACCTGATCGAAGCGCGCCAACTGGCGCGCGGCCAGACCCTGGGCCAGGGCGGCGCCATCATCGATGCCGTCGCTTCGGTCGGTGATTCGCAAAACGGCACGCCGTCGTCGAACGGTGGCCAGACAGTGGTGATGGTCGGTCTCAAGCATTCTTTCTGAACGGTTGCTGAACTCACGGGAGCTTCAATTGGACGCTACACACAATAAGGAGGGCCGCAGCCCTCTCAATCCGGGGCGCCGCATGGTGCTGGCCGGCTTGCTGTCGGCTTCGGCAGCGACGCTGATTCCCTGGGCGCTGGCCGAACCGGTCGCCAATGCGGAGCAGGGCGCCTTTTTGGGCGTGTCGGCCATGCTGGTCGGGCGCCAGGTGCTCGACCCCGTGCTGGCCAAGCGCCTGTATGACGCGCTGGTGGCGCAGGACGCGGCCTTTCCCGCGAAGGTGCGCGCGCTACTGACATTGATCAATGCGCAGGGCTTGCAGGCTGCCGGCTTGCAGGAAGCGCTCGATGCGCTAGCTCCCGCCCAGTCGCCGCTGGCGGCCTTGCCGCGCCAGATCGCCAGCGCCTGGTACCTGGGCATCGTCGGCACGGGCGAAGCGGCCGTCTGCGTCGCCTACGAGCAGGCGTTGAACGCCGCCGTCGTGGCCGACGTGCTGAAGCCTCCCACGTATTCCTACGGCGCCTATGGCAGCTGGGCCAGAAAACCAATTTAAGGAGCCATCATGGCTGAAGAACTCTCCGCCGATTACCTGGTGATCGGCTCCGGCATCATCGGCTCGCTGGCCGCGCGCAAGCTGGCGCTGGCCGGCGCCTCGGTGCTGATCCTGGAAGCGGGTCCGCGCGTGTCGCGCGGCGAAATCGTCGCCCGCTTCCGCAACACGACGCGCCGCAGCGACTGGATGTCGCCGTATCCGTCCGTCGCCACGGCGCCGCACCCGATTTACCAGCCGAAGGACAACGGTTACCTGGTGCAGGCAGGACCGTATCCGTACCCGGCCGAATACATCCGCCAGTTCGGCGGCACCTCGTGGCACTGGGCCGCGCAAGCCTGGCGCAATGTGCCGAACGACTTCCGCATCCATACGCTGTACGGCGTGGGCGTCGACTGGCCCATCAGCTACGCAGACCTGGAGCCGTTCTACCAGGAAGCGGAAGACATCATGGGTGTTTCGGGTGCGGACAACACGGGTTCGCCGCGCCAGCAGCCATTCCCGATGCAGGCCGTGACGGAGCCCTACGCCATGCGCCGCATCCGCGAACGCCTCGACCCGTCGTTCAAGGTGGTCGGCAACACGGTGGCGCGCAACAGCGTCAGCTATGGTGGCCGTCCGGCCTGCTGCGGCAACAACAGCTGCCAGCCGATCTGTCCCATCGACGCGCAATACCATGGCGGCATCGCCGCGCAGCAGGCCGAAGACGCGGGCGTCAAGATCCTGTGCAACGCCAACGTCTACAAGCTGGAACACGATGCGCAGGGCCGCATCACGGCCGCGCTGTACTACGACGTGGATAAAAAAAGTCATAGTGTCACGGCCAAGACCTTCATTCTGGCGGCCAACGGCATCGAAAGCCCCCGTTTGCTGCTCGTTTCCGCCTCGGACAAATACCCGAACGGCCTGGCCAACAGCAGCGACATGGTGGGCCGCAACCTGATGGACCACCCGAGCACCTCGATCACCTTCGACGCCGATGAAGACCTGTGGCTGGGCCGTGGCCCGCAAAGCCCCAATTCCATCAACACCATGCGCGATGGCGATTTCCGCAGCCAGCATTCGCCGTACCGCCTGGACTTCACGAACATCTCGCGTGTCGATGGCGCCACCAGGGAGCTGATTGGCAAGGGCGTCTTTGGCGCCGAATTCGAACAGCAGCTGCGTTTCCGCTCGGCGCGTGAAATGAGCTTGAAAAACGTGCTGGAAGTGCTGCCGAACCCGGAAAACCGCATCGCCCTCAGTAGCGAAAAGGACGCCATGGGCATCCCCAAGCCGCAGGCGCATTATTCGATCGATGAGTACACGAAGCGCGGCCACGAGCGTTCGAAGCAGGATTTCGAGAACATCGCCAGGCTGATGGGCGGCACCAATCTACGCCATAGCAAGGAGGGCGTGTTTGCCAACAACCAGCACATCTGCGGCACCTTGTCGATGGGTTCCGATCCGGCCAAAGCCGTGTGCGACCAATGGGGCCGCACCTTCGACCATGCCAACCTGTTCCTGTGCAGCACCGGCGTGCTGCCCACGTCCGGTACCTGCAATTCGACGGAGAATGGCCTGGCCGTGGCACTGCGCACCGTCAAGCACATCCTCGACGAACAGGGAGCGACAGCATGATGGCGACTTTCAGAATGGCGGCCGGCGCCGCGCTGCTGTCCCTCGTGGCCTTGCCCGTGCTGGCGGCGGACGCCCCCGGCGCCGATGTGCAAGCGATCGAACGTGGCCGCTACCTGGCCACGGCCGGCGACTGCATCGCCTGCCACAGCGTGCCGGGCGGCAAGCCGATGGCGGGCGGCCTGGCCCTGGCCACGCCGCTGGGCGCCATCGTCGCCACCAACATCACGCCATCGAAAACGCATGGCATCGGCAACTACACCTTGCAGCAGTTTTCCGATGCGCTGCGACGCGGCGTGCGGGCCGATGGCGCGCGCCTGTACCCGGCCATGCCCTACACGGCCTACGCCAAGGTGACGGATGACGATACGGCCGCCCTGTACGCCTACTTCATGCATGGCGTGGCGGCGGTGGACACGGCGCCGGCAACACAGACGGACTTGCCGTTCCCGTTCAATATCCGCCTGTCGATGGCGGGCTGGAATTTGCTGTTCCTCGATACAAAACCGTTCGTGGCCGATGCGTCGAAAAGCATGGAGTGGAACCGCGGCGCCTACCTGGCGCAAGGGCTGGCCCACTGCACCACCTGCCATACGCCGCGCAATGCACTGATGGCCGAGCAGTTGTCGAAAGAGCTGGGCGGCGCTGACCTGGGCACCTGGCATGCGCCGAACATCACCTCGGACGTCAACAGTGGCATCGGCAGCTGGAGCCAGCAAGACCTGGCCGGCTACCTGCGCACGGGCCGCGCCGCGCACCGGGGCCAGGCCGCAGGCCCCATGGCCGAAGCCATCGACCATAGCCTGAAGCACTTGAGCGATGCGGACTTGAACGCCGTGGCGCATTACCTGAAAAGCGTGCCGGCCATCCGCGACAAGGCCGATACGAAGCCGGTGACGCAATGGGGTCAGGCGGGGGACGAGTTGAATGCGATCCGCGGCGTGCCGTTGCCGCAAAACCTGAACAAGATGTCGGGCGCGCAGCTGTACGATGCGCAGTGCGCCAGCTGCCATCAGGCCAGGGGCGAGGGCAGTTTCGATGGCAGCCTGCCGCCGTTGTTCCATAACTCGGTGACGGGCCGCAGCAACAGCAACAATCTGGTGATGGCCATACTCGATGGCGTGGAACGGCAGGACGGTGGCAGCGGACATTTGATGCCAGCCTTCCGCCAGACCCTGTCGGACGAGCAGATCGTCACCCTAGGTAATTACGTGCAAAAGATGTATGGCAATCCCGACGTCAAGGTGACGGCGGAACAGGTGACGACCCTGCGCAACGGCGGCGCGCCGTCAAACCTGATCGGCCTGGCACGCGCGGGCATCATCGTCGGCGTGCTGGTGCTGCTGGCTTTGCTGGTGTGGTGGCGGGGACGCCGGCGCAAGGAGATGTAAGCCCATGGCAAAGGCCGAGGGGCAGACTCGAAAGGGTCTGCCCCTTTTTTTACGCCTCATGGTTGCAACTCGTTTGCATGTGAATGAATTATGTACTATCATTAGTTACATGAGACGCGACAGCAAACTATCATCGATCCTCCATGTGCTGCTGCACATGGCCCACGCGGGACGCCCGATGACGTCCGAAGAACTTTCCGGCTACCTGGACACCAACCCCGTGCTGGTGCGGCGCGTGATGGCCGGCTTGCGCGAGCGCGGCTACGTGGCGTCGGTCAAGGGCCATGGCGGCGGCTGGCGCATCGTCTGCGACTTGCACCGCGTGACCCTGCAAGACATTTACGTGGCCGTGGGTTCGCCCACCATCTTCGCCATGGGTAACCGCGTCGACCAGCCGGGCTGCCTGGTCGAGCAAGTGGTGAACCAGTCGCTGGCCGGCGCCTTCGATGAAGCCGAGGCGCTGCTGATCCAGCGCTTTGGCGCCGTCACCCTGGCCGACCTGGCCGAACGTTTCAGCCAACAGTACGCCTTACACCGAGGAGTAACACATGCACATTCCTGAATCCCAAGGCGCGGGCAGCGCCACGCCTGCCGCCGCATTCGACGTCCCGTTCGACGCCATCATCGTCGGCGGCAGCTACGCCGGCCTGTCCGCCGCCACGCAACTGGCGCGCGCCCGCCGCCGCGTGCTGGTGATCGACGGCGGCCAGCGCCGCAACCGCTACGCCAGCCATTCCCACGGTTTCCTGACCCGCGACGGCAGCGGGACGGCCGCCATCGCCGCCGAGGGCAAGGCGCAACTGCTGGCGTATGCCACCGTCACCTGGCTGGACGGCACGGCCTTGCAGGCGGCAGCCAGCAGCGATGGCGATGGCTTCGACGTGACCCTGGCGGATGGCAGCGTCGTGCACGGCCGCCGCCTGGTGCTGGCCACCGGCGTGATCGACGAATTGCCGCCCGTCGAAGGCCTGGCCGAACGCTGGGGCAGCAGCGTCTTTCACTGCCCGTATTGCCATGGCTATGAGCTGGAGCAGGGCGCCATCGGCGTGCTGGCCACCGGGCCCCTGTCCATGCACCACGCCCTGATGCTGCCCGACTGGGGCACGGTCACCTTTTTCCTGAATGGCGCATTCGAGCCCGATGCGGTGCAGCTGGCGCAACTGGATGCGCGCGGCGTGACGGTGGTGCGCACGCCCGTGGCGCAGATTGACGGCGTGGCCGATGTAGTCTTGGTGGACGGCAGCCGCCATGCGATGGCCGGCCTGTTCGTGGCGACCCGCACCCGCCTGGCCAGTTCCCTGGCTGGCGAATTGGGCTGCTTGCTGGAAGAGGGCGCCATGGGCCCGTTCGTGCGCACCGACGAACAAAAGGCCAGCAGTGTGCCAGGCGTCTTTTGCTGTGGCGACGCGGGGCGCATGGCAGGCAGCGTGGCGTTCGCGGTGGCCGATGGCGCCATGGCCGGCGTGGCAGCGCACCGCTCGCTGATGTTCGGGCTGGATCAGGCGGCAAAACCGCCGTCGATCTTCAGCCCGGCACCCGTGACGAACGCCGCTTCTGCGCTGGCCAAATAGGCCACCATGCCGGCGATTTCATCGGCCGTGCCGTGGCGGGGCAGGGCCATCAGGCCGTGCATCAGGTCCGCGAAGTCGCCCGTGGGCGGATTCATGTCCGTGGCGACAGGACCTGGTTCCACATTGTTGATGGTGATGCCGCGCGGGCCCAGGTCGCGCGACAGGCCTTGCGTCAGGCCGCTCAGCGCCGACTTGCTCATGGCGTAGGCGGCCGCGCCGCCGAAGGGCATGCGGTGCGCATTCGTGCTGCCGATATTGATGATGCGCCCGCCCGTCTGCATGTGCGCCACGGCCGCCTTGATGGCGACGAACACGGCGCGCACATTGACGTTCAAGGTCTTGTCGAAGTCTGCCAGCGAAAAATCATCGATGGCGCCGGGCAGGAACACGCCCGCGTTGTTGACGAGGATATCGAGACGTCCAAACTGCGCCGCTACCTTGTCGATGGCCGCCGTCAGGGCCGCTGCATCGGCCGCATCGGCCTGCACGCCATGCGCCTTGCCGCCGCTTGCCTCCACCGTGGCGGCCAGCGCCTGCGCTTCGGCGGTGGAATGTTGATACGTGAAGACGACGTGGGCGCCCTGGCGCGCCAGGCGCCGGACGATGGCCGCGCCGATGCCGCGCGAGCCGCCCGTGACGAAGGCGATCTTGTTTTGCAGTGACTGGGAAGAGATGGTGGTTTGGGTTTGCATGATGGGCTTTCTGTGTGGGGAATCGAGAAGCTCAGTATCTGCCTTCGATTGCCTGTGCGGTAGCCATGAATCACTACAATCACTTTCAACCATGGATATCAAATGAGCAGGTAAAATAGGCGCATGGACGCTCTCAATCACTTGCAATCCTTCGTGTTGTCTGCCGAACTGGGCAGCTTTTCCGCGGCCGCGCGCCGTCTGGGGCTGACGCCGGCCGCTGTCAGCAAGAACGTGGCGCGGCTGGAAGCGAGCCTGGGACTGCGGCTGTTCCAGCGCAGCACGCGCCGCCTGACCTTGACGGAAGGGGGCGAGCGTTTCCTGCAGCAGATAGGCGGCGCCCTGTCCACTTTGCGCGAAGCGATCGCCGGCGTGGCCGAAGAGGGCGGCCAGCCGGCCGGCATACTGAAAATCAGCATGGCGCCGTCGTTCGGGCGCAGTTACGTGGTGCCCTTGCTGGGTGACTTCATCGCGCGCTATCCAGGCGTCATCCCCGACTGCCATTTCGACAACCGCCAGGTGGACTTGATCGGCGAAGGTTTTGACGTGGCCATTGGCGGCGGCATTGAGCTGACGCCCGGCGTGGTGGCGCGCGAACTGGGCCACGCCCATATCGTTGCCACGGCGTCGCCCGCCTTCATGCAGGGCAAGGCCATGCCCATGCACCCTTCGGACCTGGCGCACTTCGACGGCGTGGCGCGCCGTTCGGCCGGCAGCGGCAGACTGCGCAGTTGGATATTGCGCAATGGATCGGGCGGCGAAGGCGTGGCAGAATCCCGCCCGCGCGCCATCTTCGACGACCCGGAAGCGATGGCGCAGGCAGCCATTCTGGTCGTCGGCGTGGCGCTGCTGCCCATGCCGCATGCGCTGGCCCATTTGCGCAGCGGTGCATTGATTCGCTTGCTGCCTGGCTGGCGTGCCGATTCCGGCCCCCTGTCCGTGTACTATCCCAGCAAGAAGCTCTTGCCCGCAAAGACGCGTGTGTTCGTCGATTTTTTGCTGGAGCAGTTCCGCCAGCGCGATTTCGCCACGCAGATACGGCCCGATTAAACAATGAAAAATCTCATGCCTAGTAATTACAGCCTGTTTTATACTTTTGACGGCGATCAACCGGCCCGCTTCCGGGAAGCGCGCGTGTTTGGCACGACCGTGTGGACGGCAGCCGGCGCTGCCATGACCTGGGGCGAGGAGACGCGCAAGGACTACGCCAGCGAGGCGGAGGCGCACGCCGCCTACCTGGCCGAGTGCCATGCCGCTCTCATGGATGGCTATACCTTGGCGCGCGCCATGCTCATCGACCCGGCCGTGTTTGATTTCGCGCTGCTGCAAACCCTGGTGGCGGACGCCGCGCGCCTGGCTTTTGATGGCGTACGGCGTGCGCATCCCGAGCAGCACCTTAACGCTTTCGCGCTGGTGAGCGACGACAGTGCCATGACCATCGGCCCCATGGCGAACAGCCGCGAAGCGCTGGCGGCTTCCGAATATGGCGAAGAGATGCTGTGGAATCCGGCCGAATGGGCGTTTGACGACGGCGGCGCGTATTTCGACAGCGCCTACCGCTTGCTGCTGCAGGCGCACCGCGAGCTGCCGTTCGACGTCGATTTCGACACCTTCCGCAGCGGTGTGTTCGACGCTTGCATTGCCGCGCTGGCGCAGCTCGACGCCGAAGGGGTATTCGGCACCGGTGCGCAGCGCGACGAGGGCGTGCTGCTGTTCGAAGTCAGCGACAGCGAACCCGTGGAAAACGCCATGGCGCGTTTGAATTCGCCAGCCGTGGTAGCGCGTTTCGAGGCATGGATGGCCAGCTGGACCGACTAGCTTCTATGCCGCCACCAGCCTGAGCCGCGTAATCTCCGCCGGTGCGCCGATGCGTTTCGGCGGGCCCCAGTAACCGGTGCCGCGGCTGACGTAAATCCACAGGCGGCCTTGCCGGTGCAGTCCCGCCACATACGGCTGCTGCAGCGGCACGAACAAATTCCACGGCCAGAATTGGCCCCCGTGCGTGTGGCCCGACAGTTGCAGGTCGTAGCCGGCCGATTCAGCCTCGGGCGCGCTGCGCGGCTGGTGCGCCAGCAGGATGCGGGGGATATCGGCTGGCGCGCCGGCGATGGCCGCTTGCGGGTCGCTTTTCTGGGCGGGATCGAAGGCGGCGGCGTTGAAATCGGTGACGCCAGCCAGCACCAGGCGCGCGCCGTCGTGCTCAAGAATCACATGTTCATTCATCAGCACGCGCAAGCCCAGGCGGCGAAATTCCGCCACCCAGGGCGCGGCGCCCGAATAGTATTCGTGGTTGCCCGTCACCAGAAAGACGCCATGGCGCGCACGCAGCTCGTCCAGCGGCGCCGTGTGGCTGCCCAGTTGCGCCACCGTGCCATCGACTACGTCGCCCGTGATGGCGATAAGGTCCGCCTGCAGGCCGTTGGCGCGCGCGACGATGGCTTCCACGTAGGCGCGCTTGATGGTGGCACCCACGTGGATGTCGCTCAGTTGCACGATGCTTAATCCTTGCAGGGCGACCGGCAGGCCGGCGATGGGCACGTCGACCTCGCGCACGCGCGCCACCTTGCGGGCGTTGATGAAGCCGACGACGGTGGCCAGCAGTGCCAGGAGCAGCACGGCCACGGCGGATGCCTGCGCGTGCGGCCGGGTGGCGGGAATCAGCATCAGCACTTCGCGCAGCACGGTGAGCACGAACAGCGAGGAAAAAAAGCCCATGCACAGCGAGCCGGCCCAGCTCAAGCGGTCGGCCAGGCGCGCATCGTTGGTGACGGCGCGGGCGAAGATGGTCATCGGCATCAGCATGGTCGACGCCAGCAAGACCAGGCCGCCCAACAGCCAGCCGGCCAGGCCGACGGGAAGGGCAGGCAGCAGCAACCAGCCCAGCAGGGCGTGCAGGGCGCCCAATATCATGGTGATGCGCAGCAGCGGCGCGCGGGTTGTCATGTCATGGTTCCAATGGTGAGGCGGCCGCCGATTATAGCCGACGCCTGGTCAACAGGCAGCCGCCACCCCGCTCATGGTGCGATATGCAGTCCCAGCATGGCCAGCTTGCCGAAATCGACGGGCTTGGCGAAGTGCTCATTGAAACCGGCCTGCAGGGCCGCCTGGCGGTCGTGCTCCTGGCCGTAGCCGGTCAGCGCGATGAGCAGGAAGTGCTGCGGTATCGGCAACTGGCGCAGTTTGCCAGCGACGTCGTAGCCGCTCATGTCGGGTAGGCCGATGTCGAGAAAGACGATATCGGGCTTGAATTCCAGCGTGCGCTCGGTCGCTTGCGCGCCCGTGTAGGCCGTGCGCACCGTGTGGCCGTACATTTCCAGCAGTTCGGCCAGGGTATCGGCCGCATCGCAGTTGTCGTCGACGACGAGGATGCGCTGGCTGCCGCCGGGCGCTGCCTGCGGCGCTGGCGCGGTCGGTGGCGCCACGTTGGCGTCGAGCGGCAGGATGACCTCGAAAGTGCTGCCCAACCCTACGCCGGGGCTGCTCACGCTGACCTGGCCGCCATGCAAGCTCACCAGCTTGCGCACCAGCGACAGGCCGATGCCCAGGCCATCCTGCACCCGGTCGGGCGCGTGGCCGCTTTGCTCGAACAGGCCGAAGATGCTGTCGATGCTGGCGGCGGCGATGCCGATGCCGTTGTCGCTCAGGCATATGTGCACATTGTCACCTTCGCGCCTGGCGCTAATGGCGATGCGCCCGCCCGGCGCCGTAAACTTGGCCGCGTTGAGCAGCAGGTTGGCAACGATCTGCGACAGGCGCACGGCGTCGCCGCAGACCCACAGTTCTTCCTTGGGCATGCCCACGTCCAGTGCATGGCCGCGCGCTTCGATGCTGTGCGAACTCGTTTCCAGCGCGCTGCGGATGACGCTGGCCAGGCTCACGCTTTCCCATTGCAGCGAGATTTTGCCCTGCGAAATGCGCGACACGTCGAGCAAGTCGTCCACCAGGCGCACCAGGTGATCCGTGTGGCGGGCGATGGTGCGGCGCGCATTGTCCTGCACGGCCGGCACGACGGGATCGAGCTTGCACAGCAGGGCCAGCGCCGTGCGGATGGGGCCCAGCGGGTTGCGCAGTTCGTGCGCCAGGGTGGCCAGGAATTCATCCTTGCGGCGGTCCACGTCGCGCAATGCGCGCTCGACGCGGCCCAGACGCAGCAGCGCCCTGACGTTGGCGATCAATTCATCCGCCTCGATCGGCTCGACCAGGTAATTGTCGGCGCCGCCGTCGAGGGCGCGGATCTTGTCGGCCGTGCCGATGCAGGAAGCGGACGTTTGCAGCACCAGGATGGTGTTCGTCTCGGCGCCGCCCTTCAACTGGCGGCACACTTCCAGGCCGTTGATGTCGGGCAGCTTGACGTCGAGCAGTATCAGGTTGGGGTGGTCCTGGCGGGCGCGCAGCAGCGCGTCGCCTCCGTTCGAGGCTTCGATGACCTTGAAGCCGGCGCGTTTGAGGATGCGCGACTTGGCGTAGCGGGCGCCATCGCTGTCATCGACGTTGAGGATCAGAGCATCGCTATTGTTATCCGGTAGCATGCGCATTGTCCCAGGTGGTTGTGCCTTGCGGCGGAATCGGCTCTTGCCGGTGGTGTGGATTGCAGATCAGCGCGCGCAGGGTCGCCAGCAATTGCTGGCGCAGCAGCGGCTTGACGTAGTAGGCGTCGGCGCCCAGGGCCAGGCCCTTGCGTACGTCGTCGATCTCGGTGGCGACGATGACGGGCACCTGGCGCCGCAGCGGGTCATTTTTCAGCTCGGCCAGCCAGTGCCAGGCCGTTTCGCCGTGCAGCATGATGTCGAGGATGACGGCGGCAGGGCGCTGCTGTTCCCAGTGTTCCTGCGCTTCTCGCACGCTGC
The DNA here is from genome assembly GCF_051380895.1 of Janthinobacterium breve. Lineage (NCBI taxonomy): Bacteria > Pseudomonadati > Pseudomonadota > Betaproteobacteria > Burkholderiales > Oxalobacteraceae > Janthinobacterium > Janthinobacterium breve. The sequence continues at coordinate 200,334 of NZ_JBNYXY010000009.1, forward strand.
GCGCGGGAACGACGCGAAATTCGCTGCCGGCCAAGAATTTTTCATACAGCAGGCGGATGGGCGGATTGTCTTCCACCACCAGCACGTCGATGCGCTGGTCGTTGCCGTTGTCGTTGGCCGGTGCGCAAGGCGGCAGGCTGCCTTCCGGCGCATGGTAGCTGACCGGAAGCACGACGGAAAACAGCGAACCCTGGCCCGGCGTGCTTTCCACCTCCACCGTGCCATTGAGCAGGGTGGCCAGGTTGCGGCATAGGGGCAGGCCCAGGCCCGTGCCCTTGACCTTGCGCTGCATGTGGTTTTCCACCTGGCTGAATTCCTCGAAGATCAGCTGCACGTCTTCGGCGGCGATGCCCAGGCCCGTGTCGGAGACGGAAAAACGGATGGCGTCCTGCTCCGGCAAGGGCGTGGCGCTGACGATGATGGCGCCCGCTTCCGTGAACTTCAGGGCGTTGGCGATGAAGTTGCGCAGGATTTGCGACAGCTTGCCTTCATCCGTATGGATGTGCAGCGCCGGATCTGGGGCGATGAAGGTCAGGGTCAGCGACTCGGACACCAGCAGCGGGCGCAGCATGCCGCGCAGGGCGCTGAACAGGTCGGCGATCTGGAAACTGTTGGCGTGCACGTCGACCTTGCCCGCCTCGATCTTGGCCAGGTCCAGCAAATCGTTCACCAGGTCGCTCAGGCTGACGGCGCTTTGCAGGATGAACAGCACCTGCTTTTCCTGCTCCTCCGACAGTTCGCCATCGATGCGGTCGAGCAGCAGCTTGGACAGGGCGCGGATGGAGCTGAGCGGCGTGCGGAATTCATGGCTCATGTTCGACAGAAAGCGCGATTTCATCTGGTCGGCGCGGCGCAGGTGGTCGGCTTTTTCGTCCAGTTCCGCGAACAGCGCCACTACGCCCCGGTTGGTGTCTTCCAGTTCGCGCGTCAGCTGCAGCAGGTCGTCCTGGCGCGTTTTCAGTTCGGCCAGGGTGCTCAGGAGTTCGCGGTTCTGCTGCTGCACTTCGGAGAGCGTGATATCCGAGGGCAGTGCCTGCAGGCAGCCGGACAGCGCGCCGATGCTCTGCCCGTCGAGCAGTGGCGCGGCGCGCGGGAACAGCTTTTGCAAGGTGATGTGCGTGCCATCGCCGGGCGTGCTGTGGATGTGGCAACGGTCCATCAGGCGCTGCGCGCCCAGGATGCCCAATCCCATTCCCGTGCGCGAGCGGTAGGTGCCGGCCAGTATCTGTTCGAGCTGCGCGATGCCGGGCCCCTGATCCTCGATGCGGATGCTGAGCACCTGCGGCGCCGTCTGGCCATCGATGGCGAAATGCACCTTGCCGCTGCCGGCGTAGTTGTAGACGTTGCGCGCCAGCTCCGACACTGCCGTGGCGATGCGCACCTGGTCCTGCACGCCGAAACCGCACAGGGCGGCGATTTGCCGCGCGCGCTGGCGTGCGCCCACCACATCGAGTTCGCTGCCGATATGGGCCGTCAATATGCGTTGTGTCATGCCGCACCTGTCCCTTCTGCGGTTTCTGCGGTTACAGCCTGGTGTTCCTGATGTTCGCGCAGTACCACCACCGTGACGTCGTCGCGTCCGCGCGCAAAGTCGCGGTACAGCACGGCGGCGACCAGGCTGGGGTGGCATTGCGTCAGGCCCGGATACTGTTCCAGGTCCCAGCGCGTATGCAGGCCGTCGCTATGCATGATCAAGGTCGTGCCCGGCTGCCATGGATAGCAAAATTCCTGCACCTTGCGCAGATTGCTGCCCACGATGCCGTTATGCGACAGCAAATGCCGGCGCTGATGCGCATTGAAGGCGCAGGCGGCGATATTGCCTACGCCCGCATAGCGCAATTCGCGGCGCGCGCTGTCGATATGCGCCACCGCCAGGGCCGCGCCGCGCGTGGTGCGCAGGGCGCCGTGGGCCAGTTCGATGAAGGGGGCGGGCAGGGGCGGCAGGCCAGGCGTGTCGTGCTCCAGCAGCGCGCTGGCGCATTCCGAGGCGCGCGCCGCCAGCGGGCCGTGGCCCAGGCCATCGGCCACCATCAGGCTCAGTTCATGGCCTTCGCAGACCACGTTCCAGGCGTCGCCGCACACCTGCTCCGATGCCAGCGGCAGGCACACGGCGCCGATCTGCCAGTTCAGGCTGGCCGGGATGGCGCTGCTGGCGTGCTGCCCCCATACCACCATCATCAGCAGCGTGCCCTTGCCGGGCGCGGTGTACAGGTCGAATTCCTGGCTCAATCGGCGTATCGCGCCCAGCCCCACGCCGTAGGTGCCGGTGGTGGAATGGCCGTCCTGCATGTGCTGGCGCACATTGGCCATGCCGGGGCCGTTGTCGATGGCCAGCACTTCGATGCCGCTGGTGCCGCCGCGCAGCACCTTGCGCAGCAGGATTTCGCCGCGCTGCGCGTGCTTGACGATGTTGGTGGCCGCTTCGCTGATGATGATGGCCAGCTGGCCCGTGCGCACGTCGTCGAAACCGATGCGGCGCGCCAGTTCGTTGCCGGCGCGGCGGGCTGCGGCGATCTCGCTTGGTTCGCCGATGGGAAAACTGCGTTGCCTGGCAATGTCAGGGGCTTGCTCGATGTGGTTCAAAACAGCTTCCATTTCGCGATGGTGACTGTGGTGCCCGCGCCGGGCGCCGTGTCGATGTGAAAGGCGTCTGCCAGGCGCTTGGCGCCACCCAGCCCCAGTCCCAGGCCGCCGCCGCTGGTGTAGCCATCGGTCAGCGCCAGGGGAATATTGTCGATGCCCGGACCCGCATCGACAAAGCGCAGTTCCAGGCCCTGGCGCGCGCCATCGCTGACGCGCGCGATGCGCGCTTCGCCGCCGCCGCCGTAGCGCAGGGTGTTGCGCGCCAGTTCGCTCGCCGCCGTGATGATCTTGGTCTGTTCGATCAGGCCGAAACCCATGGCGACCATGCTGTCGCGTACCTGCTTGCGCAGCCGCACGACGTCTTCATCGCTGTGCAGGGACAGGATCTGCGCGCGCTCCTGTGCCTGTGCGCCCAGCACGGCGCCCCCCGTCATGCGCATGCGCCGCCCTGTTCCAGCAGCTTGATGCCCCGTTCCACGTTCAGCGCCGTGCTCACGCCTTCCAAGGTCAGGCCCAGTTCCACCAGGGTGATTGCGACGGCCGGCTGCATGCCCACGACCACCGTGCGCGCGTCGAGGATTTTCGCCATCGCCGCCGTGTTACTGATCATGCGGCCGATGAAGGAATCGACGATGTCGAGCGCGGAAATGTCGATCAGCACACCCGTGGCGCGGTCCGTCACGATGCGCGTGGTCAGGTCGTCCTGCAAGGTCATCGCCAGGCGGTCATGCATGTCCACCTGGATCGTCACCAGCAGCAGCCGGCCCATGCGTAAAATGGGAATTCTTTCCATAGGCGCCTCAATGTTGTTGCTGCTGGTAAGTGATGCTGGAACCCGTGCGTTTCAGGGCCACGACGAAGGCGTCGGCCAGGGTGGCCTTGGTGATCACGTCTTCCAGGTTCACGCCCAGGTGCACGATGGTTTGCGCGATCTGCGGGCGGATGCCGCTGATGATGCAGTCGGCGCCCATCAGGCGCGCCGCGGCGATGGTTTTCAGCAGGTGCTGCGCCACCAGGGTGTCGACGGTCGGCACGCCCGTGATGTCGATGATGGCGATCAGGGCGCCCGTGTCGACGATCTTTTGCAGCAGGCTTTCCATCACCACCTGCGTACGGGCGCTGTCGAGGGTGCCGATCAGGGGCAGGGCCAGCACGTTTTGCCACAGCTGCACCACGGGCGTGGACAGTTCCAGCAATTCCTGTTGCTGGCGCAATATCACCTGTTCGCGCACCTTCTGGTAGATGGCTATGGTCAGCAGGCCCAGCTCGTCGAACAGCTTGCTGGTGCCGATGATGGCGTCGCCCAACTGCTGCGGCTGCGCCGTGATTTCCTTGCGCAGATAGGCGAACAGCGGCTCCTTCAGGGCAAACATGAAGCTGGCCGTGTCGATCGGCGAATAGCCCTGGCGCACGCGCGATTGCGATATTTCGGCCAGCAGCTGACGCGTGTCGTCCCAGGCGCCGCCTTCGATGTCGAATGCGTCGCCGCTTTCCAGGGCGCTGGCCAGCAGCGGCAGCAATTGCGCCGCCTGCTGGCGCAGCTCATTTTCCGCAATCTTGTCGCGCCGTAGCAGGCGGGCGACCAGGCCGGCCATCCAGCCGTCCAGCAGTTCCGTGTGGTGCTCGCTGATGATGCTGGCCAGTTGCTGCGCCTGGCCCGTGCCCGTCTTGACCGTGTCCGTCTTCATTTTCATGCTCATCCTTGGCTGGAGTGGAGGGTGCGGCACGGCCGCAAACGGGCACGCGCTGTGATGAATAAATTATAGGCAGGCAGGGTCGTGGCTTGTGTTCTGTGCCGCACATAGTGGCGCATGTCGATCCAGATTCCAGCAGGAAACACTGACACTTTAAAGATGCATGTAATTTGCATGTTTAAGCGAATTCCGCTACACTGGCATCACTCAACAAGAGAAACACGCCATGAATATCGACAAATTCAAACAGCAGCACCTGGCCATCCTGGCCTCCATCGATGACTTGCGCCAGCTGGCGCGCGGCGGTGTCGCCGCACAGGCACAGGCTATTGCCGAACAGATCATCGCCATGAGCGGCTTGATCAAGCTGCACCTGGCCGTCGAGCAGCGCTACCTGTATCCGGCTGCGCAGAGTTGCGGCGTGACCAAGGTGGCGCAGCTGGGGCGCCAGTACGAAAACGAAATGCACGGCATTGCCGGCGCCTACCTGGACTTCGCCGGCCGCTGGAATACGCCGGTGCGCCTGGCAGCCGAACCGGATGCCTTCCGCAGCGAAGCCAATACCGTGCTGCACGCGCTGTATCAGCGTATGCGGCGCGAGGACCACGAACTGTATCCAGCGGTAGAGACGCTGGCATAACACCGATTCATGACATACACACAGGAGTTTTACATGCTGACCCAAGAACAACGCGCCATCATCACGGCCACCGTCCCCATCCTCGAACAGGGCGGTGAAGCGCTGACGCGCCACTTCTACAAGAATCTGTTCCGCGACCATCCCGAAGTGCTGCCGTACTTTAACCAGGCGCACCAGCACAGCGGCGACCAGCAGCGCGCGCTGGCCAATGGCGTGTTGATGTACGCCAAGCATATCGACCAGCTTGCCGCGTTGGGCGACCTGGTGGCCACCATCGTCAACAAGCACGTGGCCCTGCAGATCCGTGCCGAACACTATCCGCTGGTGGGCGCCAGCCTGCTGCAAGCCATCCGCGAAGTGCTGGGCGCCGAGGTGGCCAGCGACGCCGTCATCGACGCCTGGGGTGCAGCCTACGGCCAGCTGGCCGACATCCTGGCCGGCGAAGAAGGGCGCATCTACAAGGCGCAGGCCGCCGCGCCTGGCGGCTGGAGCGGCGCGCGCGACTTTATCGTGCAGGGCAAGCATGTGGAAAGCGACGAGATCACGTCCTTCCTGATGGCGCCCGCCGATGGCCAGCCCGTGCTCGACTTTGCGCCGGGTCAATATATTGGTGTGCTGGCCATGGTCGATGGCGTGCCCATGCGCCGCCAGTACTCCTTGTCCGCCGCCAGCAATGGTCAGACTTACCGCATCAGCATCAAGCGCGAGCAGGGTGGCAAGGTCTCCAATTTCTTCCACGACCACGTGCAGGCGGGCGATACGGTGCAGCTGACGCCGCCATCGGGCGACTTCGTGCTGATCGACAGCGACAAGCCGCTGGTGCTGATCAGCGGCGGCGTGGGCATCACGCCGACCCTGGCCATGCTGACGGCGGCCCTGCGCGGCAAGCGTCCCGTGCATTTCATCCACGCGGCGCGCAACCAGGGCGTGCATGCGTTTCGCCAGCAGATCGACGCACTGGCCGCGCAGCACCCGCAACTGCAGCGTTATTACTGCTATGCGGAACATGGCGGCGAGCAAGAGGCGCCGGACGCTGTCGGCTTGCTCAATAAAGAGAACCTCGATTGCTGGCTGCCGGCCTCGCGCGACGTCGATGCCTACTTCCTGGGACCGCAGCCCTTCATGCGCGCCGTCAAGCAATACTTGCGCGAGCTGGGCGTGCCGGAACAGCAGACGCACCATGAGTTCTTCGGACCGGCCGCCGCGCTGAACTGACCCTGCCTGCCTTGTGTTGCTCCTTGTGTTGCTTCTGCGAGAAAAAACCGCTGCCGTAAGGGGCGGGTAAGTCTCGCGCTGTACTGTGAATCCAAGCTCACACAAAAGAGCACGCTTTTACATAACAGGAGGCAACACAATGCATGACGATCTGGTTCAGAAAATCAAGGGAGATCCCAACTATCATCAGTTGGTCAAGGTACGCTCCCGCTTCGGCTGGGCGCTGACGGGCCTGATGATGCTGGTGTACTACGGCTACATCTTGCTCATCGCCTTCAACAAGGAATTTCTCGCCACTAAAACGGGCACGGGCGTGATGACCTGGGGCATGCCGATCGGCCTGTTCGTCATCGTGTTTACCGTGGTGATCACCGGCATTTACGTGCGCCGCGCCAACAAGCAATTCGACGACCTGACCAGCGCCATCCAGGCACGGGTGCAAGCATGAACGGCGCCCCATCGATGCAACGCAAATTTTTCTGCCTGGCAGTCCTGACCTTGCTGGCGAGCGCCAGCAACAGTGTGCTGGCGGCCGGCGCCGACCTGGGCCAGGCAGTCAAGCAACCCACCAACTGGACGGCGATCACCATGTTCGCCGCCTTCGTCATCTTCACCCTGTTCGTCACCAAGTGGGCGGCCGCGAAGACCAAGTCGGCCTCCGATTTCTATACGGCCGGCGGCGGCATCACGGGCTTCCAGAATGGCCTTGCCATTGCGGGCGACTATATGTCGGCCGCCTCCTTCCTCGGCATTTCCGCCGCCGTCTTTCTGAACGGCTACGATGGCTTGATCTACGCCATCGGCTTTCTCGTCGGCTGGCCCATCATCACCTTCCTGATGGCCGAGCGCCTGCGCAACCTGGGCCGTTACACGTTTGCCGACGTGGCCGCCTACCGCTTCAAGCAGGCGCCGATCCGCATTTTCTCGGCTTCCGGCACCCTGGTCGTGGTGGCGTTCTACCTGATCGCGCAGATGGTGGGCGCGGGCCAGCTGATCAAGCTGCTGTTCGGCCTCGAATACTGGATCGCTGTCGTCCTGGTCGGTACATTGATGATGATTTACGTGCTGTTTGGCGGCATGACGGCCACCACCTGGGTGCAGATCATCAAGGCCGTGATGTTGCTGGGCGGCGCCACCTTCATGGCCGTGGCCGTGCTGGCGCAATTCAACTTCAGCCCGGAAGCGCTGTTCGCCAAGTCGGTGGACGTGCACGCCGCCAAGGAAGCCATCATGGGTCCCGGTTCCTTCATCAAGGACCCGATCTCGGCCATCTCCTTCGGCATGGCGCTGATGTTCGGTACGGCCGGCTTGCCGCACATCCTGATGCGTTTCTTCACGGTGCCGAGCGCCAAGGAAGCGCGCAAATCCGTGTTCTGGGCCACTACCTGGATCGCCTATTTCTACATCCTGACCTTCATCATCGGCTTTGGCGCCATCGTGCTGGTGAGCACCAATCCCGAGTTCAAGGATGCTGCAGGCAAGTTGCTGGGTGGTAATAACATGGCGGCCGTGCATCTGGCCAAGGCCGTGGGCGGTAATGTGTTCCTCGGCTTCATGTCGGCTGTCGCGTTTGCCACCATCCTGGCCGTCGTGGCTGGCTTGACCCTGTCGGGCGCTTCAGCCGTGTCGCACGATCTGTATGCCACCGTCATCAAGAAGGGCAAGGCCACGGGCGCCAATGAATTGAAAGTGTCGCGCGTGACCACCATCGTCCTGGGCATCATCGCCGTGGTGCTGGGCATCGCGTTTGAAAAGCAGAATATTGCCTTCATGGTTTCGCTGGCCTTCGCCATCGCCGCTTCGGCCAACTTCCCCGTGCTGTTCATGTCGGTGCTGTGGAAAGACTGCACCACGCGGGGCGCCACCATCGGCGGCTTCCTGGGCTTGACCACGGCAGTGGCGCTGACGGTGGTGTCGAAGTCCGTGTGGGTCGACGTGCTGGGCCACCCGGCGGCGTTGTTCCCGTACGCCTCGCCAGCGCTGTTCTCGATGACGGCAGGCTTTGTCGGCATTTGGCTGTTCTCGGTGCTCGACAAGAGCCCGCGCGCGCGCATCGACCGCGCCGGTTACGAAGCGCAGCAAATGCGTTCGGAAACGGGCATCGGCGCCTCTGGTGCCAGCGCGCATTGATGTTTTAGATAGTTGCTGCAGGAAACAATGCCCGGCTTGCCGGGCATTGTTGTTTTTAGCGCACGGTGTAACGCGCTTACTTGGCCAGATGCAGGGGAATCACGCCCGCTGCCGCCGCTGCCGCCGGTGTATTGCCTGCGGGCTCAAGGATGGTTGCCAGGGTCACCGTGTCGAGCACGGCCAGGAAGGCGCCAGTGGCCTGACCCAGCTTGGCTTTCAACAGGCAATCCGGCGTCAGCGGGCAAGTGTTGTTTTCCTTGTTAAAACATTCCGCCATGAAAAAATCGTTTTCCGTCTCGCGCACCACCGTGCCGATATTGATCTCGGCCGGGTCGCGCGCAAGGCGCAAGCCGCCGTTGCGTCCACGCACCGTTTCCACAATGCCTGACAGGCCCAGTTGGTGCACCACCTTCATCAGGTGATTCTTCGAGATGGTATGCAGGTCGGCAATGTCCTGGATGGTCACGAGCCGGTCGCGGTGCACGCCTAAATACATCAGGGTGCGCAGGGTGTAGTCGGTATAGGCAGTCAGTCGCATGGGGTTCACTTATAAAGATGTGGATTACATCCTTGTTTCATCCGCCAGCATACAGGAGAGTGCCTGGCCATCGCCACCGCCATGTGACTTGCACCGTCACTTTTCAGTCTGGAAAGACAAATTTGGTTGCCTTTCACTTAAATGCGTAGTAAATTTTCATATTGTTGCCCTGATAAACAGCTTGCAAGCCCTTTGTGACCCTTTTGACGTGGATTTTATTGATGAAAATCAAGAGGATGGTGAGACAATAAGGTAAATTTACTACAAAATGGATGATGGGCGTTTCCCGGGCCGGGAAGCGCGTACTACGCAATCTGTGCGGTGCCGCCGTGGCCGCCCCAGGAAATGAATACCATGCAAATGAATGAAGTGAAAGACGAGCTGCTGAGCAGCGATATCCGCCAGTTGGGCCGTCTGCTGGGCGACGCCATCCGCAACCACCTGGGCGACCCCGCCTTTGAACGCATCGAGCATGTGCGTCAGCTGGCCATCCGTTTCCGCCGCGACAATGATGAAGTGGCGCGCGCGCAGCTGTCGGACGCCTTGCAAGCGCTGTCGCAGGAAGAAACCACGCAATTGACGCGCGCTTTCAGCTATTTCTCGCTGCTGGCCAATATTGCAGAAGACCAACATCACATTCGCCGCACGCGCGCCCATTTGATCGCCGGTTCGCCGCCGCGCCAAGGTAGCCTCAGCCATGCCGTCGGCAATGTGTTCGACGCGGGCAAGGCCGATGCGCTGGAAACGTTCTTTGAAGATGCGTTTGTCAGCCCCGTCTTCACGGCGCATCCGACGGAAGTGCAGCGCAAGAGCATCCAGAATTGCCAGATGGCCATCGCGCGCCTGTTGAGCGAGCGCGACCGCGTGCAAATGACGCCGGAAGAGACCGAGCAAAACGAAGAAGCGCTGGGCCGCGGCATCGTTACCCTGTGGCAAACGCGTTTGTTGCGCACCAGCAAACTGTCCGTCATGGATGAAGTGGCCAATGGCCTGTCGTTCTACGACCACACCATCTTGCGCGAATTGCCGAAATTGTATTCCTCGCTGGAAACCATGCTGGCCCAGCGCGATGCCCGCTGGGAAGATGCGGAATTGCCCAATTTCATGAAGGTGGGCAGCTGGATCGGCGGCGACCGCGATGGTAACCCCTTCGTCACGGCCGAAATCCTGCGCAGCACCCTGCAGACGCAGGCCGACAAGGTGCTCGATTTTTACCTCGGTGAATTGCGCAAGCTCGCTTCGCAACTGTCATTGGCGCAAATCTTGAACGCGTGCAGCGAGCCGCTGCGCGCGCTGGCCGAACGTTCGGCCGATGCCTCGCCGCACCGGGTCGACGAGCCGTACCGCCGCGCCCTGCACGGCATCCATGCGCGCCTGGATGCGACGCGCATCGCCTTGTGCGGCAAGGGCAAGCAAGCCGACGGCGTGCAGCCTTACGCTGCCGCGTTTGAACTGCTGGCCGACCTCGACGTGGTCCAGCATTCGCTGGTCAGCAATGGCTTGCGCGCGCTGGCGCGTGGCCGGCTGCGCCAGCTGCGCCGCGCCGTCAAGGTCTTCGGCTTTTCGCTGGCGCCGCTGGACTTGCGCCAGAATTCCGACGTGCACGAGCGCGTCGTGGGCGAACTGTTCGCCGGCGCCCAGCCGGGCCTCGTGTATCTGGACCTCGATGAAGAGCAGCGCATCGCCGTGCTGCTGGCCGAACTGGAGTCGCCACGCCTGCTGACGTCGCCGTATGCACAGTACTCCGAGGAAACCACCTCCGAACTCGACATCTTCCGCGCCGTGCGCGCAGCCCATGTCAAATATGGCCGTGAATCGGTGCCGAACTGCATCATCTCTAAGGCTGCCAGCGTGTCGGACTTGCTGGAGGTGGCCTTGCTGCTGAAGGAAGTGGGCTTGCTGCGCCAGGACAGCCGCGAAGTGGACGTCAACATCATTCCCCTGTTCGAGACCATCGACGACTTGCGCGCCGGCCCCGCCATCATGACGCGCGCGTTTGGCTTGCCGTTCTACCGGGGTTTGCTGGCGTCGCGCGCTGACCAGCAGGAAGTCATGCTCGGCTACTCGGACAGCAACAAGGACGGCGGCTTCCTCACCTCCGGCTGGGAACTCTACAAGGCCGAGATCGAGCTGGTGACCGTGTTCAAGGAATACCAGATCAAGCTGCGTCTGTTCCACGGCCGCGGCGGTTCCGTCGGACGTGGTGGCGGCCCCAGCTACGAAGCCATCCTGGCCCAGCCAGCGGGCGCCGTGCAGGGACAAATCCGTTTGACGGAGCAGGGCGAAGTCATCACGGCCAAGTATGCGAACCCGGAAGTGGGGCGCCGCAACCTGGAAGTGCTGGTGGCTGCCACCATCCAGTCGACCCTGCTGCCGCAGGCACAGCTGCAACCGAAGGCCTCGGCCGGCGCGGGCCATCTGGCCGCGATGGAAGAGCTGTCCGGCACGGCCCTGAACGCCTACCGCGACCTCGTGTACGGCACGGACGGCTTCGAGCAGTATTTCTGGGAATCGACGGTGATCGCGGAAATCGCTGCGCTGAATATCGGCAGCCGTCCCGCCTCGCGCAAGAAATCCACGTCCATCGAGGATTTGCGCGCCATTCCCTGGGTCTTGAGCTGGGCGCAATGCCGTTTGATGCTGCCGGGCTGGTTCGGCTTTGGTTCCGCCGTGCAAGCCTACCTGGCCGCCCATCCGACGGACGGTGCGGACGTGCTGCGCGACATGTACACGGATTGGCCCTTCTTCACGTCCTTGCTGTCAAACATGGATATGGTCCTGGCCAAGAGCGACATCGCCATTGCCGGCAAGTATGCGGAACTGGTCAAGGACAAGGCCTTGCGCGAGGCTATCTTTACCCGCATCCGCGCCGAATACGCGGCCACCCTGGACGCCTTGAAGCTGATCACGGGCCAGGAAGAGTTGCAGCAAGCCAACCCGCTTATGCAGCGCTCGATACGCAACCGTTTTCCGTACATCGACCCGCTGAATCACGTGCAGGTGGAGCTGTTGAAACGTTTCCGTGAGGGTAAGCAGGATGCGGCGGCGCGCACGGGCATCCATTTGTCGATCAACGGCATCGCCGCGGGCTTGCGCAATAGCGGCTAATTGATTCATTCAAACAATATCAAGGAGACAGCATGACCATCAAAGTTGCCATCAATGGCTATGGCCGCATCGGCCGCAACGTCTTGCGCGCGTTTTATGAAGGCGGCAAGCAGCAGGATATCGAAATCGTCGCCATCAACGACCTGGGCGATGCCAAGTCGAATGCGCATTTGACGCGCTACGACACGGTGCACGGCAAGTTCCCCGGCGTCGTCACCATCGACGGCGACAATATGATCGTCAATGGCGACCGCATCCGCGTCTTCGCGCAGCGCGACCCGGCCCTGATACCCTGGGGCGAACTGGGCGTGGACGTGGTGCTCGAATGCACAGGTTTCTTCACCACCAAGGAAAAAGCGTCGGCCCACCTGAAGGGGGGAGCAAAGAAAGTCATCATTTCCGCGCCAGGCGGCAAGGATGTGGACGCCACCATCGTGTTTGGCGTCAACCAGCACGTGCTGAAGGCATCGGACACGGTCATCTCGAATGCCTCGTGCACGACGAATTGCCTGGCGCCACTGGTAAAACCGCTCAACGACGCCATCGGCATCGAATCGGGTCTGATGACCACCGTGCACGCCTACACGAACGACCAGGTGTTGTCCGACGTGATGCATGAAGACTTGCGCCGCGCCCGTTCGGCCACGCATTCGATGATCCCCACCAAGACGGGCGCGGCGGCCGCTGTCGGCCTCGTCTTGCCGGAACTGAATGGCAAGCTGGACGGTTTCGCCATCCGCGTGCCGACGATTAACGTGTCGCTGGTCGACCTGTCCTTCATCGCCAAGCGCGACACCACGGTCGAAGAAGTCAACGCCTTGCTGAAAGCGGCGTCGGAAGGCGCGCTGAAGGGCATCCTCACTTACCAGACGGAACTGCTCGTTTCCATCGACTTCAACCACAACCCGGCGTCGTCGAACTTCGATTCGACCCTGACCAAGGTCTCGGGCCGCCTCGTGAAGGTGTCGTCGTGGTACGACAACGAGTGGGGCTTCTCGAACCGCATGTTGGACACCACGGTCGCCCTGATGGCGGCCAAGTAAGAACGTAGTACCGCTGATCCAGCGCACCAGGACGGCCGGCCCACAAGGCTGGCCCTTGTAGCAACTCATTATAGAAAGCAGCACACCATGACCATGCAAGTACAGCAACGCGCTACCAAGATCGTTTCCACCATCGGCCCCGCTTCGAACGATATCGATACCCTGGTCCGCATGTTCAAGGCCGGCGTCGACGTCGTGCGCTTGAACTTTTCGCATGGCAAGGCGCAAGACCATATCGACCGCGCCCGCATGGTGCGCGAAGCGGCAGCCCTGTGCGGCCGCGAAGTGGCCATCATGGCTGACTTGCAAGGTCCAAAGATTCGCGTCGGCAAGTTTGAAGAAGGCAAGATTTTCCTGGAAAACGGCGCTTCCTTCATCCTCGACGCGAAGTGGGGCGAAAACGGCGAACTGGGCAATCTGGAACGTTGCGGCCTCGACTACAAGGAATTGCCGCGCGACTTGCGCACGGCCGACGTGCTGTTGCTCAACGACGGCCTCATTGTCTTGACGGTGGACAAGGTCATCGGCAGCGAAATCCACACGACAGTGAAAATCGGCGGCGAATTGTCGAACAACAAGGGCATCAACCGCCAGGGCGGCGGCTTGTCGGCCCCGGCCCTGACGGCGAAAGACATGGAAGACGTGAAAACGGCGATGAGCTTTCAGGCCGATTACGTGGCCGTGTCCTTCCCGAAAAACGCTACCGACATGGTGATGGCGCGCCAGCTGGCCAATATCGCCGGCGAAGCGTGGGACCACAAGCCGATGATGATCGCCAAGATCGAACGCGCGGAAGCCATTCCCGCGCTGCAAGAAATCCTCGACGCGTCCGACGGCATCATGGTGGCGCGTGGCGACCTGGCCGTGGAAGTGGGCAATGCGGCCGTGCCAGCCTTGCAAAAACGCATGATCAAGATGGCGCGCGCGTCGAACAAACTGGCCATTACTGCCACGCAGATGATGGAATCGATGATCGTCAACGCCGTGCCGACGCGCGCGGAAGTGTCGGACGTGGCCAATGCCGTGCTCGATGGCACGGACGCCGTCATGACGTCGGCGGAAACGGCTTCGGGCCGCTATCCGATTGAAACGGTGGAAGCCATGGCCGCCATCTGCCTGGACGCGGAAAAGTGGGATACCTGCAAGCTGGACGCCGATTTCCTCAACGCCACGTTCTCGCGCATCGACCAGTCGATTGCCTACGGCGCCCTGTTTACGGCCCACCACCTGCGCGTGAAAGCCATTGCCACCTTGACGGAATCGGGTTCCACGGCACTGTGGATGAGCCGTTGCAACATCGATATCCCCATCGTCGCGCTGACCCCGAGTGTAGGGACGCGCCGCAAGCTGGCCCTGTACCGCAACGTCAGCACCCTGGAATTGACGTCCGGCACGGACCGCGACAAGGTCTTGCAGCAGGCGGAAGACTTGCTGCTGGAACATAAGGTCGTGACCAAGGGCGACACCGTCGTGCTGACCTGGGGCGAGCCGATGGGCAAGGTTGGCGGCACGAACGCGCTGAAAATCATGAAGATCGGCCAGCACTGACCGATGAGAGGCGAACGTCCGGTCTGCCGGACGTTCGCCACCTTAGCCACCTTAGCCACCTTAGCCACCTTAGCCACCTTAGCCACCTTAGCCACCTTAGCCACCTTAGCCACCTTAGTCACATTACCCGCTCCAGGTGACCGGACGCGGCCGGCCCTGATCCTGCCCGTCCCGGGCGCCCTTGCGCATACCTGCTTGTTCTTTGACATCAATCATGGCCCATAGTCCCGGCGGCTTTGCCACGCCCGTGGCCGGCCAACTGGCGCTATCGGCTCCCGCGTGAGAAGATAGGTACTTTCCCATTTGGCAATTGAAAGAACCGTCAAGATGAAACCCGGATTTGCTGCTGTATTGATGGTCGTGCTGGCGTGCCCGGTCCAGTCCAGGGCGCAGGACGCTTCATGTGATGCAGACGACAGAGCGGCCGTGACATCGCTCGATGCACTTCCTGCCAAGGTTCAGGACTTGCTGGGGCGCGCCAGGCCGGGCATCGCGGGCATCGCGGACATCGGCGGAAAATTCAATCCGACGGACGTTATCCTCGATCAGACCGTGCCGATGCGCAGGCTGATTGGCGGTGTCGCAGGCCATCGTTGTATCTGGCTGACCGTCGAATACGGCGGCGTGGGCCACTATGAAAAAAAACTGGAATACCGCTTGATTGCGAATAGCTGGATGCAGGTAAAGGGGGCGAATGCGGAATGGGCGCCAGCCGTCTTGCCGCCTGCGATACGCTGATGCCGATACCGCCGCCCACCGGCTCTTTCAGGAGTGATTGTGAAACCCAATGACATGCGCATCGCCTTGTTGATCGATTGCGATAACGTGAGCAGCAGCGCCGTGGAAGGCGTCCTTGCCGAGCTGGCCAAACATGGCACCGTCAATGTGCGGCATGCGCATGGCGACTGGAAGAGCAGCTATCTGAGCGGCTGGGTAGAAAAACTCCACCCGAATGCCATCCGCCCCTTGCAGCAGTTCGCGTACACCAGCGGCAAGAACGCGACGGACGCCGCGATGATCATCGACGCGATGGACTTGTTGTACAGCAAGAATGTCGACGGCTTCGCCTTGATGACGAGCGACAGCGATTTCACGCCGCTGGCCATGCGCATCCTGGAGAGCGGCTTGCCCGTCTTCGGCTTCGGCGAACGCAAAACGCCTTTGGCCTTCGTGCAGGCATGTTCGCAGTTCATCTACATTGAAAACCTGGTGCCTACGACGCAAGTGGCAGCGGGGCAGGCAGCTGCCGAGCCCGTTCGCGACGGCACCTTGAGCGAGGATCCCGTCTTGACGCAGCTGTTGCTCAATGCCGTGAGCCAGACATCCGAGATCGACGGCTGGTCGCATTTGAGCAAGGTAGGCAAGTACGTGTCCAACACCAGTTCCTTTTCGCCTATCAATTACGGCTACAAGAAACTCAGTGAAGTCTTGCGCGCGAGCGGCATGTTCGATATCGAGATGCGCAGCGATAACACCGCGATGTATGTCAAGCCCAGCATCGTCCGGCCGGCGCCGGCGGCAGCGAAGCCCGCGCAAAAACGTTAAGCCAGCGTTGAGGCAGGCAATGTACCGCCAGGCGCAACGCTGAAACAACAGTTTGCCAGGATGGACAGGCTCCGGCATTGACGCGGGCGCGCAGTGTTTGCGATAATGAGAATTATTCTTAGTTGGATGGCGTGGTCTACCCGATTATTGCAAACCCTCCACCTTGCCGCTTGCAGCGCAGGAGTCCGTCGTGAACATTGCGCAGTCCAGCGAGTCGATAGCAGGCATCTACAGCAGCCACCACGGCTGGCTGATGCGCTGGCTGCGCGCCAAGCTGCAGTGCGCCGACCATGCGGCCGACCTGGCGCAGGATACCTTCGTGCGCCTGCTGACGGCGCCCCAGGATGGCCGCCAGCCCCTGCACGAACCGCGCGCCTATCTGACGACCGTGGCGCAGCGCTTGCTGATCGACCATTACCGGCGCCTGTCGCTGGAGCAGGCGTGGCTGGAAACCCTGGCGCAGCAGCCCGATCTGCTGATGCAGTCGCCGGAAGAGCGTTTGCTGGTGCGCGAAGCCTTGCAGCGCATCGATGCCATGCTCGATGGCTTGCCGCCGCTGGTGCGCAGCGCCTTCCTGCTGGCGCATGTCGACGGCCTTGCTTACGGGGAAATTGCCCGGCGCCTGGCCGTGAGCGAGCGCAGCATCAAGCGCTACATGGTGCAGGCGTTTGAGCGCTGCATCCTGCTGATCCTGTGAGCGCCATCGATCCCCGCGCCGCCCGCGCGGCGGCGCAATGGCTGGTGCGTTTGCACGGTGGCGCCTTGAACCCCGACGAGCAGCAAGCGTTCCAGGCCTGGCGTGCCAGCGATCCCGCGCACGAAACGGCGTGGAAGCGGGCCGAGCTGGTGTGCAGCACCCTGGCCAGCGTGCCGCCCGCGCTGCGCCAGACGGCGGACGCGGCGCCGCAGTCGCCGCAGCGGCGTGCCGTGCTCTACGGCCTGGCCGGACTGATCGCGGCTGGGCCGGTGCTGTGGCTGGCCAGCCAGTCGGCACCCTGGCAGGCGTGGCGCGCCGGCATCCGCACGGCCAGAGGCGAAATGCGCCACATGACATTACCTGATGGCACGCAACTGGCGCTCAATACGGACACGGCCATCGACGTGCATTACGGCGCGGCGGAGCGGCTGCTCGTGCTGCATGCGGGGGAAATCCACGTCGGCACGGCGCACGACGGGGCCGTGCCGGCGCGACCGTTTCTTGTGCGCAGCAGCAATGGCGCCGTGCGCGCGCTGGGCACGCACTTCAGCGTGCGCCAGGGCGGCAGCGTGCTGGCGCCGCGCACGCAGGTGAGCGTCAGCGAAGGCGCCGTCGAGATCCAGCCATCGCAGGCGCCCGAGGCCTTGCGCAGGGTCGATGCGGGTCGGCAGGGCAGTTTCGACGGTCATGCCGTTTCTGCCTTGACGCCGCTGGCGCCGCACGCTGCCGGCTGGCTGCGGGGCGTGCTGATCGCCGAGCGCATGCCGCTGGGCGAGGTGCTCGAACAGGTGGCGCGCTATCGCTACGGCGTGCTGCGCTGCGATCCGGCGCTGGCCACCATGCCCGTGGACGGCATCTTCCAGCTGAACGACCCGGACAACATCCTGCTCTTGCTGCAGCGCTCCTTGCCGATCCGGCTGGCGCGCCGCACGCGCTACTGGATCAGTGTCGAGGCCGCCTGAAGCAAAATTTTCCGTTTGCCTGTCCCTTTTTTCAGATTGCTCCGTCATACAAGGTAGAGAACGAACAATCCGAACCATCGAAAGGGCTTACATGGCTTTGCAGCACCGCATCCTTGCACCATTTTCTTCAGCGCGAATGACGCTCCATCCGACTACGGGCGCCGTGCGCGCCGCGCTGGTCCTGCTCCTCGCCTTGGGCGCCGCCGGCACCGGTGTGCCGCAGGCCGCGCTGGCTGCCGAGTCCAGCCCGGCCGCCAACGTGCGCGACTACAATATTCCTGCCGGCAGCCTGCGCGGCGCGCTGGCGTCGTTTGCCATCGCGGCCGGCGTCAACCTGTCCACCCAGGGCGTGGCGCTCGACGGCATGGCGACGCCAGGCTTGCAGGGCCGCCATGGCGTCGCGGCCGGCTTGCAAAAACTGCTGCAAGGCAGCGGTTTGGAAGTGACGGATGGTGGCAATGGCAATTACTTGTTGCGTAAAATCAATATCAGTACGGCTGATGGCGGCCTGGACAGCATGCCCGCCGTGGTCGTCAGCGCCGAGGCGGACCGCGCCACGGAAGGCACGGGTTTATACACGTCGAGGAATCTGTCGACGGCCACGGGCTTGAACCTGTCGCAGCGCCACACGCCGCAAACGGTCAGCGTCATTTCGCGCCAGCAAATGGAAGATTTTGATTTGACTACCTTGCAGGATGTGGCGCGCGCCACGCCCGGCCTGTATGGCAAGACGCAAGGCGTGTCCGACCAGGAAACCACGTATTTTGCCCGTGGCTTCGCCTTGAGCCACGTCAACGTGGATGGCTTGCCGCTGGATGTCACGGGTTTCAATGAGCGCAACGTCTCCGCCGACATGCTGATGTACGACCGCGTGGAAGTGGTGCGCGGCGCTACGGGCCTGATGGAAGGGGCGGGCGCGCCGTCGGGCAGCATCAACATGATACGCAAGCGCCCCACGGCCACGCCCTTGCTGAACGCGTCCGCGCACCTGGGCAGCTGGAAGGACCGGCAATTGACGGTCGACGCCAGCAATGCCCTGAACGCCTCGGGCAGCGTGCGCGGGCGCGTGGCGGCCAGCTGGCGCGACAGCGACAGCTTTGTCGACGTGGTCAACAACACCAACGGCACCGTGTATGCGATCGTGGAAGCGGACCTGACGCCGTCGACCACGGCCGGCATCGGCTTTTCGCGCCAGCACAGCCGCACGGATGGCGTGTTCGTCGGCTTGCCCACGTTTGCCGACGGCCGCCACATGGACTTGCCACGCTCGACTTTCCTGAATAATGCCGATTCTTTCCAGAAACGCGACAACAACGTCGTCTTCGCCGACCTGGAAACGCAGCTGGAGAAGGGCTGGCGCAGCCGATTCGCCATCACGCACATCGATGCCTCGTCGAGCACGCGCAACACCACCAACAGCCGCATCGATGGCGAAACGTATCTGCTGGAACAGTCGGAAACGGGTTGGAAGTACAACACGCAACAAGTGGTGGCCGACTGGCGCTTGAGTGGCCCCGTCACCTGGTTCGGCCGCCAGCATGACGTCATCGTTGGCGCCAGCTACCGCCATGACGATTCGGACGCTGGCCAGAGCTGGGAAGGTGCGGGGAAGCGCGTGATCGATCTCCGACACTGGAATCCCCGTGCCTACCGCATGAATGGCGCGCCGTTCGAGCCCTACAACTGGGGCCGCAAGACGGACGAGAAGGGCATTTATGCGGCCGGCAACTTCAGCCTGGCCGATCCGCTGCGCTTGGTGCTGGGCGGGCGCTTCGGATGGTATGCGCAGGATGTCACGGGCTGGTATGCCACCAATCCCACCTGGCGCCGCGACCTGACGGAAAACGCCAAGTTCACGCCGTATGCGGGCCTGGTCTACGACCTGGACCAGCATCACTCCGTGTATGCGAGCGGCACGCAGATCTTCCAGCCGCAAAGCGTGCTCGATGTGCGCGGCAATACCTTGCCTCCTTTGAGCGGCACCAACCTGGAAGTAGGCGTGAAGGGCGAGTATTTCGGCGGCAGGCTCAATGCCAGCGGCGCCTTGTTCCGCATCAAACAAAACAACCGCGCCATGGCCGATGAAGTCAATTGCCCGACAGGCGGCGCCATCTATTGCGCCCGCGCGGCCGGACAAGTGCTGAGCGAAGGCGTCGATCTGCAATTGTCGGGCTCGCCTCTGCCGGGCTGGCAGATCGCGGGCGGCTACACCTATGTGCTGGCCAAGTACACGAAGGATAGCGTGGCCGCCAACATCGGCCAGCGCATCGCCACGGATGAACCGAAGCAATTGTTCAAGCTGTACACGACTGTGCAACTGAGCGGCAGCCTGGCGCGGTGGAATATGGGTGCCTCAGTGACTGCGCAGGACAAGATCTACCGCCGCGACAAGGCTTATCTGACGCAGCAGGGTGGCTACGCCATCGTCGGGCTGACGGCCGGCTACCGTCTCAGCGAGCAGCTGCAGCTGCGCGTAAATATCGACAACGTGCTCGACCGCCGCTACTACCAGGGACTCGGCTACTCCTGGTCGGGCGGGCTGGAACGATACGGCGCGCCGCGCAGCGTGCTGCTGTCCTTGAACTACAAGCTGTAGCTGCCGAGCCAGCGGAGCGCGCCCGAGAGGGCGCCTCTGCTACACTGCCGCCGTCCCCATTTTTTACTATTCCCATGTCCGCCACGCCTGTCCTGACGCCCCTGAAAAACGCTTTCCAGCAATCGCGCACCGAGAATAACATCGAGCTGATCCTGCCCGAACTGCTGGCCGCGCAATTGCACGTCGTCATCGGCGGGCAAAGCGAGCAGATCGACCTGTTCCTCGTGCCATCGCCCAATCCCGAGCGCCAGTGCGTGACGGTGGCGGAAGACCCGGCTTTCCTGGCCGGCATCGCGTTTCCCACGATTCCCGTGACGGGCGCGCAATTGGTCGCTTCGATTCCCCCCGAAATCGAAATCGTCCTCCTGCATGGCGATGGCGCCAATTACCTGACGCGCGAGCAACTGGCGTGGTTCCGTGGCATGCCGGTCCTGGCCACTTGAACGACCGGCCGGCGCTGCCAATAAAGGCGCGCGCAATGAATACGCTTTGCGCCAGCAGCGGATGCAGCGGCCCAGGCGGTGCTGGTCGCTGTGCCAGATCAAGGACGAACTCAGCCGCCACAGTAGACTGGCCGGCATCCCTGTCAGCGAGACGACAGGCTCGATCAGCCAGCAATCCGCGGCCATCCGTGCGCGCTGGCCGCAGGCGTAGGCGGGCGATTGTCGCATCGCCGCCGCAATAACTATTATTTTTGATAACTGTATTGCTGAAGTCCTATGAATATTTTTTCAAAGCAACTATACTCATGGCTCTTTAAAAAAATCATCGTCACGCTGGCGGCCAGCTATCCGCGCCAGAGTTCGTACGTATTCCGCTTCTTCTCTCTGAACGAGCACCTTTCCCCCGCGCGGCAGACGTGGGCGTGATGACCGAGTCTTGCCCTGGTCGACTGCTACCGTTGTCATTTTCGCTGTGTTGCCGCTTTGCTAAAAAGCCTGGCGCCGGCGCGCGGTGCGCAGTCATGTTTAGCGACGTTAGGTTTAACTCTCTTATGCCACGACAGTATGTTTAGTTCCATCTTCGCCGTCTCGACCGATACCATGCCGTACATTTATGGCACGCACAATGTCGGGCTGGTGCTGTTTTCCATCGGCATCGCCATCTTTGCCTCGTTCATGGCCCTGCAGATCGCCGGCATGGCGCGCAGCAGCGAGCGCGGCTTCCAGCGCCAGACAGCCATCATCACGGGCGCCATCGCATTGGGCGGCGGCATCTGGTCGATGCACTTCATCGGCATGCTGGCCTTCGACATTTGCACGCGCGTGTCCTTCGAGCCCAGCCTGACCTTGCTGTCCATGCTGCCAGGCGTGGCCGCCTCGTGGGTGGCGCTGCACTTGCTGGCGCGTCCGAGCATCAACTGGCGGCAACTGGCGGTGGGCGGCGTGCTCGTCGGCGTGGGCATCGGTTCCATGCATTACAGCGGCATGGCCGCCATGCAGACTTCGCTGACCCTGCACTATGAGCCGTGGCTGTTCGCGCTGTCGCTGCTGGTGGCCGTCACCATGGCCATGCTGGCGCTGTGGATACGCTTTGGCCTGAGCGCCATGCGCCAGCGCCTCAGCCCGCTGGCGGCGCTGCTGGTCAGCAGTGTCGTCATGGGCATGGCCATTTCCGGCATGCATTACACGGGCATGCTGGCGGCGCGCTTTTCCGGCACGCCCACGGCAGGCGAGAACACGATTACCGTGCAAGCCTCGTTCGTAGCCCTGGCCGTGGCACTGATCACCGTCACCCTGACCGTCTTCGTGGCCGCCGCGAACGGCTTGCTGCGCTACCGCCAGCTGCTGCGCCACGCCAGCGTCAGCGAATCGCGCCTGCGCGCCATCGTCGATACGGCCGCCGATGGCCTGATCACCATCGATGGCCAGGGCAAGGTGCGCTCCTTCAATCCCGCAGCGGAAAGCCTGTTTGGCTGGCGCGAAGCGCAGATCGTGGGGCGCGACGCCAGCGTGCTGCTGCAGCCGGCCGACGCCGCCGAGTACGAGGGTTATCTGCGCGACTACCTGGAAACGGGCGCCTCGCGCATCCTCGACAGCGGACGCGAACTCGATGGCCGCCACAAGGATGGCGCGGTGCTGCCCATGCGCGTGGCGATCGGCAAGATCGACACGCCGGGCCAGCCCCTGTTCGTGGCCTTCGTGACGGACATGCGTTCCTCGCGCAGCATGGAGCAGGCGCTGAAGGACAGCGAGCGCCAGTACCGCACCTTGATCCGTAATATTCCCGGCGTGTCCTTCCACTGCAGCTTCGCGCCCGAATGGAAGATGATTTTCATCAGCGATGCCGTCTTCAACCTGACCGGCTGGATGCCGCAGGACTTCATCGAAGGGAGGGTCAGGCTGTTCGACCTCGTGCATCTGGACGACCGCCAGCGCGTCAACGAGACCTGCGTGCAGGCGGCCGGCGAAAAACGCGATTTCGAAAACGTCTACCGCCTGATCCACCGCGACGGGCGCGAGCGCTGGGTGCGCGAAAGCAGCGGCCCCGTGCTCGATAACGACGGCGTGGTGCGCTGGATCGACGGCGTCATCCTCGACATCACGGAAAGCGAATTGCGCAACGCCGAATACGAAGGCAAGGTGACGGCCATCTCGCGCGCGACGGCCGTCATCGAGTTCGACCTGCAAGGGCGCATCCTGGCGGCGAACCAGAACTTCCTCGACCTGGTCGGCTACCAGCTCGATGACGTGCTGGGCCTGCACCACAGCATCTTCTGCGAACCGGGTTATGTCACTTCGCCGGACTACATCGCGTTCTGGCAGCAGCTGGCGAATGGCCAGTTCAACACGGGCGAGTACAAGCGCATCGACAAACATGGTCAGGAAGTGTGGATACAGGCCTCGTACAACCCGATCTTCAACACGGACGGCAAGCCGTTCAAGGTAGTCAAGCTGGCCACCGACGTCAGCGAACGGCGCGCCATGCAGGAAAGCCTGCGCGCGGCGAAAGACCGCGCCGAGCTGGCCGCCGAATCGAAGACCAGCTTCCTGGCCAACATGAGCCATGAAATTCGCACGCCGATGAACGCCATCATCGGCTTTACGGAAGTGCTGCTGGGGACAGCCCTGGACAGCCTGCAGCGCCGCCATCTGGGCACGGTGCGCCAGTCGGCGCGTTCGCTGCTCGAACTGCTCAACGACATCCTCGACATGGCCAAGCTGGAAAAAGGCGCCACCGAGCTGGAACTGGTAGACTTTTCGCTGCCCGACCTGGTCGACCATGTGGCGGCCTCCCTGCGCATCACGGCGCAGGCGCGCGACCTGGTGCTGCATGTGGATGTCGATCCGGGCATGGGCCAGTTCTTCCTGGGCGACGCGCGCCGGGTGCAGCAGGTGCTGACGAATCTGATCGGCAACGCCGTCAAGTTCACCGAAGTGGGCCATGTGCGCGTGGCCGTCGGCATGCAGGGCGAACAGGTGCATATCGCCGTGCACGACACGGGCATCGGCATCCCCGCCGACCGCCTGGACAAGATCTTCGCCCCATTTACGCAAGCCGATTCTTCCATGAGCCGCCGCTTTGGCGGCACGGGCCTGGGTACGACGATTTCGCTGCAATTGGTCGAACTGATGGGGGGCACCATCACGGTGGAAAGCACCTTGGGCGTGGGTAGCGTGTTCCACGTGCTGCTGCCGCTGGCGCCGGGCAAGGCCGTGGCGCGCCGCAGCGAGCAGCCCGTGGTGGCCTTGCCGCCGCTGCGCATCCTGGCGGCCGACGACGTGCCGCAGAACGTGGAGCTGCTGCTGATCAGCCTGGGCGCGGCCGGCCACCAGGTAATCGCCGCCAGCGATGGCGAGAGCGCCGTGCGCGAGTTCAGCAAGGGCAGCTTCGATATCGTCCTGATGGACGTGCAGATGCCGCGCATGGATGGCTTGGAAGCGACGCGCCTGATCCGTGTGTACGAGCGCGAACAGGGCTTGAAGGCGACGCCCATCATCGCCCTGACGGCCAGCGTGCTGGAACAGGACCGGCGCGCCGCGCAGACGGCGGGCATGAACGGTTTTGCTTCGAAGCCGCTGGAGATGCACAAGCTGACGGCGGAAATCGCCCGCTTGCTCGATATCGCCGTGGCCATGCCGCCGCCTGCGTCCGGCGCGGCGGCGCGTGCGGCCGCCGGCCAGGTGGACTGGCAGCGCGGCATCGCCCTGTGGGGCGGCCGCGAGGCCTTGCAGCGGGCCATTGCGCGCTTCGTGCAGGCCAATGGCGATTGCGCCGCCATGCTGGCCGCGGAGCTGGAACGTGGCGGCAGTAGCGTGGCCGGCCACCTGCTGCACCGTATCAAGGGCGCGGCGGGCAACCTGTGCCTGGTGCAGGTCGAAAGCCTGCTGGGACGCATCGAGCAAGCGATTGCGCGCCAGCTGCCGGCGACCGAATTGCTGGTGCAACTGGCCGCCGCCTTCATGGCGCTGGCCGGCGAGCTGGAGGAGGGCGCCATGGCGCCGGCGACGCAGGACAACGCAACGCCTGATGCCGCCGCACCGCTCGATGCGTCCGCCGCCGGCGCTTTGCTTCGGCAAGCCATCGCCAGCCTGGAAGGCGGACAACTGGACGACGCCCTGATGGCGCAGATCGCCGCCATGCTGGCGCCGCACGGCCAGCAACAGCGCCTGCAGGCGCTGGCCAGCGCCATCGACGACTTTGAATTTGCGCGTGCCGCGGGCGTGCTGCGCCAGCTGCTGGCGTGGCTGGAAGCGCCGGTGCCAGCCGACCTTTCCTGATATTGGGCTAACGATGACCTTACACGAAGACAAACCGATCCTGCTGCTGGTGGACGACGAAGCGACGAATCTGCAGGTGCTGCGGCAGATATTGCAGGACGATTACCGCCTGCTGTACGCAAAGGATGGCGAGAAGGCGCTGGAACTGGCGCTGAACAATCCCGTCGAACTGATCCTGCTCGACATCATGATGCCCGCCATGACGGGTTACGAGGTGTGCCGCCAGCTCAAAGCCATGCCGGCCACTGCATCCATTCCCGTCATTTTTGTCACCGCCCTGTGCGACGTGAAGGACGAGGCGGACGGTTTTGACGCCGGAGCCGTCGACTACATCACCAAGCCCGTCAGCCCGCCCATCGTGCGCGCCCGCGTGCGCACGCACCTGTCGCTGGTCGACGCCGAGGAATTGCGCCGCTCGCGCCTGCAGGTGATCCAGACCCTGGGCCAGGCGGCCGAATACAAGGATAACGAGACGGGCATGCACGTCATCCGCATGAGCTATTACGCGCGCCAGCTGGCGCTGGCGGCCGGCTACAGCGCGGCGCATGCGGAAGACTTGCTCAACGCGGCGCCCATGCACGACGTTGGCAAGATCGGCATCCCCGACGCCATCCTGCAAAAGCCGGGCAAGCTCGATGCGGAAGAATGGAAGGTCATGCGCAGCCACGCGGAAATCGGCGCGGCCATCATCGGCGAGCACGCGGGCGGCCTGCTGAAAATGGCGCGTACCATCGCCCTGACGCACCACGAGAAATGGGATGGCAGCGGCTATCCGCAAGGCTTGAAAGGCGAGGAAATCCCGCACGAAGGCCGCATCGTCGCCATCGCCGACGTCTTCGACGCCCTCACCAGCGAACGCCCGTACAAGCCCGCCTGGACGGTGTCAGACGCGATCGCCACCATGCAGCGCGACAGCGGCACGCACTTCGACCCGCAGTTGCTGGCGCTGTTCGTGGAACACTTGCCGGCCATGCTGGAGATCAAGGACAAGTGGCGCGAGCCGGTGTGAACTGGCTACTCGCTGGCCTGTCGCTTATAGTGGCATCCTGACTGTCATCTCAGGATTGCCCATGGATTACCAGGACCGCCTTGCCGATTATCTTGGGCAATGGTCATTGCAAGCGGATGGCGCGCCCTTGCACACGCACACCGCATGCCTGTTGCCCGTGTTGCATGGTGGCCAGCCGGCCATGCTGAAGCTGTGGACTGGCGACGATGAGCGGCGCGCTGGCGCCGTGCTGCGTTGGTGGGATGGTGAGGGCGCCGTGCGCGTGCTGGCCGCCTCCACGAATGATGACGTCCTGCTGCTCGAACGGGCGATCGGTTCCTGTTCGCTGGCCACGCTGGCGCGCACGGGGGAGGCGGGCGACGGGGCGGCCACCCGCATCCTGTGCGTCGTGGCGGCACGCCTGCATGCGCCGCGGCCATCCTCGCCGCCTTTGCCTCCCTTGTCCGGCTGCTTTGCCGCGCTGGCAGCTGCCGCCGCGCACGGCGGCGTGTTTTCCGCATGCCATGCCGTGGCGCAGGATTTGCTGGCGGCGCCGCAGGACAGCGTCGTGCTGCATGGAGACCTGCATCATGCGAACGTGTTTGATGGCGGCGCGCGCGGCTGGCTGGCCATCGATCCGAAAGGCTATATAGGCGAGCGGGGTTTTGATTTCGCCAATATCCTGTGCAACCCGGATGCCGCGCTGGCCACTTGCCCGGGCCGTCTGGAGCGGCAGGTGGCGCTGATAGCCCATGAGGCGCGGCTCGATCCCGCGCGCTTGCTGGCGTGGATCGCCGCGTGGGCAGGCCTGTCGGCGGCGTGGCACCTGGAAGACGGCACGCCGCCGGAGACGGCGCTGGCTGTGGCCACCACCGCGTTGGCGGCCTTGCGGGCGTGATGGTGCCTAAGGCAGGCTGTCAGGCAACCGCAAAATCCGCCGTATCTCCAAAATCGCCTGCGGGCTTTCCTGCACGCTGTGCCACGAGGGGATGACTTTTTCCGACAGCGCGCCGTCGAGGTGGGCGCTGGCGTAGGGCACCACGCCGTCGCTCGATTCAAGCAGGGGCAGCTCCGGCGTGTCATTGCCCATGATGGAGTAGTAGCGCACTTTCGGGCTGATGGGCAGGTCCGCCACCAGGCGCACGAACGGGTCCTTGTCGCTGAGGTTATCGATGCTGTTGGGGATGCGCAGCGGTTCGCTGCTGCCCGTGTCGAGCTGCGCCAGGCTGCCGGCCGCGTCCGACAACTGGTCGAGCATGTTGATGGGTAAGGTGATCAGGTTGGCGATCCAGCGCGCCACCTTGTGGTTGGCGAACGAGGTGCCGCGGTGCGGCGCGGCGATGAAGATGGCGCGGTTTACCTGCGGCATGGCCGTAAAATTGAGGTAGGGCGCCAGCCCTGCGCGTACTTTTTCCGCCTTCTTGCCCTTCAAATTGTATTCTTCCGTGATGGCGTCGAGCAGGGTGTTGCTGGCGTCCGAGACCATCAGGCGCGCCAGCACGCCGCCCATGCTGTGGCCGATCAAGACCATGTCGTTCGCGGCGTCCGCCTTGGCCGAAGGGTCGAAATGCGCCAGCGTCGCGGTCAGCGCCTGGCGGATGGCTGCGTTATTCGCCGCCAGCGGCGCATTGCTGGGGTAGTACACCTGCCAGATCTGATAGCGCCGGCGCAACTGCTCGTCGCCCATCAGTTCATTTGCCACATTGATCCACGCTTCCGGGCTGCTGGCCAGGCCGTGCAGCATGACGATGGTGCGCTTGTTCGGGTCGTAGGGCTGCATCAGGTGCACCTGCGGGCGCGAAATGCCGTCGGCGCGGCCGAACAGGGTGCGCAGCGCCTGCACGCCGAAGCCGGAACGGGCCAGCCACAAGCCATAGCCGGCCGTGAAGTTGGCCGCCACGGGCAATTCCTGGCCCGCCATGCGCGTCGAGTCGCTGCGCGTCGGATCGACCAGCATCACCATCAACTTCTGCGTGGCCAATACCTCCTGCAGGCTGTTGCCGTCGAAGCGGATCAGCGCCGTGACGACGGGGAAGCGGGTTTCCTGGTAGGGCACATACTCGCCTTTCGATGCGCTTGGCTTGGGCATGACGGCGACCAGGTCTGCGCCGAAGCCGTCGCGCCGGTACACATTGCGCAGGCCGGAAAACGACAGCGAGGTGGCCGGCAGCAGTTCTTCGGGCAGGGTGCCGTCTTCGGGCAGGCGCAGGGCCGACAATTCGCTGTCGATCTGCCAGCCGGCGACGCGGATCACATGGCCGTCGGGACGATACTCGCCGCGGTGGCGGAACAGGTTGCCGACGGCTTTTTGCACGGCGTAGTTATAGTAGTCGCGGATCTGCGTCTGGCGTTCCTCGAAGGCGCGCTGGCCCGGCGTGCGCGTCGTGTAGAACAGGTAGGCATAGGCGTAGCGGGCCGATTCCAGCCAGGCGGCCAGCAATTCGGCGCTGGCATGGCCCCCTTGCTTCTCTTCTGCCAGGGCGCTTTCCAGCCACAATTCGGACAGCGTGGCCAGGCGCTGCTCGTCGCTGAGCAGATCGGAGCGGGCCAGGTCGGCGCGGCAGCCGCCCGTATTGGCTTCGCAAGCGGCGATGTCGCTGCCGATAATGCGCATCACTTCGCTGGCCGATGCACTCAGCTTGCCCGTGGTGAGGATGTCGCCGCGCCGCTGCTGCAGGTAGTCGGCCGGGGAAATCGCGCTGACGGTGACGGCGGCGCAGCCGCCCAGCAGCGCCGCGGCGCACAGGAGGGCGCCCAGGCGCAGTCGCCGCATCAGCGTGGCCGGCATCTCAGAACGAGTAGACCAGGGTCAGCGAGGTTTGCGTATCTGTGTTCTTCTTGTCGTCGGGCACGCGTGTGTCGTTGCGGGCGCTGAAGGCGGCCTTCATCTGCATGGTGCCGTTGATCTTAGTGCTGAGGGAGGTTTCGGCGATGGAGTGGGTGTTCGACGTACCCCGTTCGACGCTGAGCGTCTGTGAAAACATCGCCGACTGGCTGATCTTCCACTTCATGGCGGCTGCGCCGCGCACCGTCAGGCCGTGTTCCGATTCGCCCGTGTCGTTGGTGCCGTTGAAATAGCCAGGACCGAATTCCACGTCGACGCTTTTGTCGCTCGACTGATACCAGCGCGAGCCATGACCGACGGCCAGGGTCGAATACTTGGTGTAGGCGCCGAACTTGTCGTTGACGTGCGAAGCCAGTACGAACAGTTTTTCATGGTCGGCCATCAGCTTGTAGGCGGCCTTGGCGGAAGCAGAAAAGCGTTCTGCCGAGCGTTCGCGCACTTTTTGTCCGTCGTCGTCGGTGATCTCGTCTTCCTTGAAGTAGCCGCTGAAGATGTACTGGTTGCTCCAGTCATCGAGTTCCTGGCGCGCGTCGATCTTGCCCGTCACCGAGGTGCCGACCGTGTTGCCTGAGGTGGTGATGGCGCCCAATTCGGCGGAGGTGCTCCAGCTGCCGATGGGAATTTCATCGAACAGCATAGTTTGTTTGGTGTCTGCGGCGGCGGCGCTGCCGCAGGTGATGGCCATGGCCAGCGCCAGTGCGAGAGAGTGGGTCGATTTCATGGCTATATTTGTCTGTGGCGCGCGCCGGGCGTGCCTGCTGTTCGTTAGTGGCAGTGGTATCGATGCAGGCCGCGGCAATCGGGGCGGCGCCGGAAATATGCGCGCGGGCGCGGCCAAACATTTATCGAGGCTGTATTGTACCCGACCCTGCCATCGTTCGCCGCACGCGGCGGCGCGCACGAATACTGCTATATTGCGGGAAATATTGTAAACCTGGTATGCAGGGCTGATGACGATGAAAATGATATGCAAGCTTGTCACTGTGGCCTGGCTGTGCCTCGCGGCGCAAGCCGGCGCGCAAGCGCTTGACGGCGCCCTGGTCCCGGCACCGGGACCGGGGCCGCAACTGACGCAATCGATGATACGCGATGCCGTGCGCGCCGTGCTGGCGGAAGAGGCGCAGGTGCGCGACGCTCTGCCGCAGCCGGCCATGCAGCAGGTGACAATACGCGCCGACAGAAAGTACGAGCAGTTTGCCGCCGCCTTTGCCGAAGCGAAGGTGCCCGACTGCCTGCACCCCGATGGCTTGCAGCGCCAGCCGACGAATATAGGCCCGATTGGCGTTGTCGGCGTGTATGCCTTGCCCTTCGTGGCGATCGCCAAGCTGCGCGGAAAATGTAACTAGCCGGGATGTCCCGTGACGGCACGGGCACGCGACGGGGCTGGCAAGTGGCGCGCGCCTGGCGTATGCTGCGCATGTTTGCTGTCCCGATCTTTACAAGGAATTCCCCGTGCGCTGCCTGGTCATCGAAGACGAAGCTGAAACTTCCCGCTATATCTGTGCCGGCCTGCGCGAGGCGGGCCACGAGGTCACCGCCTGCGACAATGGCATCGACGGCATGCGCCTGGCCTGCGGCGAAGACTGGGATGCGCTGGTGCTCGACCGCCTGCTGCCCGGCGAGATCGACGGCCTGGCCATCGTCGCGCGCCTGCGCGGCATGGGCCGCAACACGCCCGTACTGGTGCTGTCGGCCCTGTCCAGCGTCGACGAGCGCGTGCGCGGCCTGCGCAGCGGCGGCGACGATTACCTGTCAAAGCCGTTCGCCATCGCCGAACTGCTGGCGCGCATCGAGGCGCTGCTGCGGCGCGCCGCGCCCGTGCCCGAATCGACGCAGCTGCAGGTAGCCGACCTGGTGCTCGACATGCGCACCATGCGCGTGACCCGCGCCAACCGGCAAATCGCCCTGCAGCCGCGCGAATTTCGCCTGCTGGAATACCTGATGCGCCACCAGGGCCAGTCCGTCACGCGCGCCATGCTGCTCGAAGCCGTGTGGGACTATCATTTCGACCCGCAGACGAACGTCATCGACGTGCAGGTGAGCCGCTTGCGCACCAAGGTGGACAAGGAATTTTCGCCGCCGCTGATCCACACGGTGCGTGGCGTCGGCTACACCCTGGGCGTGCTCGATGGTGCGTAACTGGCACCGTTCCATTGCGGCCCGCCTGGCGCTCGGCTATGGCGTGCTGGTGGTCGTCTCGATCAGCATCGTGTGCGCTGTCTTCTATTTCGGCACCATCGGCGTGCTTGACCGCAGCGTGGACCGCAAGCTGACCTTGCTTTCGGAGCGCCTTGCCGCGCTGTACGAGCAAGGTGGCAGCAGCCGCACGACGGGGGAAATCGCCCATCTGCTCACCGACCGCACCGACAGCGACACGGAGATTTTTTTACTGGTGGACGCCGATGGCCGCCGCGTGGCCGGTAATCTGTCGTCCTGGCCCGACGCGGCCAGTCCCGTGGGCCGTTTGCTGCACCGCGACGTCACGCGCGAAGGGCGCAGGGTGCCCGCGCGCATGCTGATCCGTGACCTGGCGCACGGCGCGCGCCTGTTCGTCGGACGCGACATGGAAGAGGGTAAGTCCATCCGCACCCTGGTGCTGCGTTCGCTGGCCTATGGCGGCGGCGTGGCCATCTTGCTGGTGGTGGCGGGTGCCTGGCTGTTCCGCCGCCAGCTCGAGGCGCGCATCGGAAAAATCCGCCGCACGGCGGGGGAAATCGAGGCGGGAGACCTGAGCCGGCGCATTCCTGTCGCCAGCGAGGATGAATTCGGCTTGCTGAGCCGCGACATCAACCGCATGCTCGACCGCATCGAACATCTGATGGAAGGCGTGCGCCACGTGTCGAACGCCATTGCGCACGACTTGCGCACGCCGCTGGCGCGCATCCGCAACAAGCTCGATGGCGCCTTGCGCCAGCAGCAGAGCGTGGCGGGCTTTGAGAACGCGGCGCAGGCGGCCATCGACGACATCGACGACCTGACGCGCGTGTTCGACAAGCTGCTGCAGATCGCGGCGGCCGAATCGGGCATGCGTCCCGAGAATTTCGATGACATCGACCTGCATCAGATCGGCGCCGACATCGTGGAAATGTATGAGGCCACGGCCGACGAACAGGGCGTGCTGCTGGTGCAGATGTATGGCGACAGCGTGCCGGCGCGGGGCGACCGCAATCTGCTGGGCAGCGCGCTGGCCAGCCTGGTCGACAACGCCATCAAGTATGCGGGCCCGGGCGCCACGGTGGAAGTGTCGGCCGGCAGCGACGCGCAGGGCAGCTGGCTGGCCGTGCGCGACAACGGTCCCGGCGTGCCCAGGGAGGAGTTGCCGAAGCTGACGCAGCGCTTCTACCGGCTCGACAAGAGCCGCCATCTGCCCGGCAATGGCCTTGGCCTGTCCATCGTGGCGGCTATCGCGGCCCTGCATGGGGGCAGCCTGGACATCGAGGATGCGGCGCCGGGCTTGCGCCTGTGCCTGCGGCTGCTGCGCTAGTGTGGCGAAACGGCACATTACCAACTTGTAACCCTCTTCGTTTTCACCTCCCCCTATCATCCCCTCTACCCGGCGTCGAGCGGCTGCCTGTGCGCAGCCGCCTGTGCCGGGCTGCTTGCGGCCGTCGCCGCGTCCCGTTCATCCAGACCCGTCGTAGAGCCGTTCGCATGCATACTTTTACCGCCATTGGCGACAACGTCGCGCCGCAGCAGCCGGCACTGCGCCAGCATGGCCACCGCATCAAGGCCGCCCTGGGCGCGCTGGTCTTTCCCGTGCAGCGCGCGCGCTGGCAAGCTTTCATTGCCGGCACGCCGGGCCTGGCGGCGCTGGCGCAAGCCCATCCCAGCCTGCTGTACAAAATTTACCGACCCTACGCCAGCCGCGGCTTCGGCTGCGCGGCGCGGGCGGAGCTGTTGCGTGGGCATTACCGCTTCCTGTGGCAGGCCGGCGCGCGGCCGCTGGTGGAATACGCTGCCCGGCGTGCGCTGGTGCTGGCCACCATCGAGGGCAAGGATGGCGCCACCTACCGCTTGCAGCTGACCGCCATCCACGACAGCCACCGCGAGGGGGACCTGTGCCTGCGCCTGACGCGCGACGGCGTCTCGCTGTATCTGGCCAGTTTCCTGTTCCGGCCGCAGCCAGGCGGCAGCGCCATCCAGCTGGGCGCCTTGCAGGGCTTGCGCTCGACCGCCGGCGCGCAGGCGGTGAAAGACGCCACGCGGGCGCTGCACGGCTGCCGGCCAAAAAACCTGATGGTGGCCGCCTTGCGCGACCTGGGCGACTTTTTCGGCTGCGCCCATCTGGACCTGGTCAGCAACGCCAACCGCATCGCGCTGAACTGGCGCCGGCGCCGCCACATTTCCTGCGACTACGACCTGGCGTGGCAGGAACTGCATGCGCTGCCCACCAGCGACGGCAATTACCGCCTGCCATGCGGTCCTTGCCGGATGCCGGACCTGGAGCTGGTGGCGTCGAAAAAACGCGCGGACACGCGCCGCCGCGGCGCCATGCTGGTGCAACTGGCGGCGGACATGCGCTGGCAAGTGGCTGCCCTGTTGCAGCCGCAATGAAAGCACCAGGCGGCATTTTTTGACCTGCGCGGCTTTTTTGCCGGGCGACCCGGCGCAATCGGCGTGATCGGCGTATACTTACCGGCGTTCCCAACCTGAAGCCAGTCACCCCATGCCAGCACAATTCCCCACTTCGCGCCTGCGCCGCCTGCGCGCAACCCCGCAACTGCGCGAGCTGTTCCGCGAGACCGAGATCAATCCGCGTGACCTGGTCCTGCCGATCTTCGTCGACGAAGGGGCCAGCGATTTCATCGACATCACTTCCATGCCCGGCGTGCGCCGCATTCCCGAAGCGAAGCTGGCGCAGGAAGTCGAACGCTACGCGCGCGCCGGTTTGCGCTCCGTCATGACCTTTGGCATTTCGCACCACAAGGACAGCCACGGCACGGATACCCTGAACCCGGACGGCCTGGTGGCGCGCATGTCGCGCATCATCAAGGACGCCGTGCCGGAAATGGTGGTCATGTCCGACACCTGCTTCTGCGAATACACGGACCATGGCCATTGCGGCATCCTGCATGGCGACACGGTCGACAACGACAGCACGGTGCTGAACCTGGGCAAGCAGGCTGTTATTGCGGCCCAGGCGGGCGCTGACATCATCGCGCCATCGGCCGCGATGGATGGCCAGGTGGCGGCGATCCGCAGCGCGTTAGATGCGGCCGGCTTCCATGACACGCCCGTGATGGCGTATTCCACCAAGTTCGCTTCCGGCCTGTATGGCCCGTTCCGCGACGCGGCCGGCAGCACGCTGAAGGGCGACCGCAAAACCTACCAGATGGACCCGATGAACCGCCGCGAAGCCATCCGCGAATCGCTGATCGACGAAGCCGAAGGCGCGGACGCGCTGATGGTGAAACCGGCCGGTGCCTATCTGGACATCATCCGCGACCTGCGTGAAGTGACGCGCCTGCCGATTGGCGCCTACCAGGTCAGCGGCGAGTACGCGATGATCAAGTTCGCCGCACAGGCCGGCGCCATCGACGAGCGCCGCGTGGTGCAGGAAACCCTGGGCGCCATCAAGCGCGCGGGCGCGGACATGATCTTTACGTATTTCGCGATGGATGTGCTGAATAATCCGTATTAAATAAACACGGGGCAGGGCAGCCGCCTTTTCAGCTATCATGGCGCGCTGCCCAACCGGGTTTTATTTGTAGCTTGTTTATGCCCCTGAAAATCTCCCGCATCCTGCACGCCGGCTATGTCTTCGAATGCGAAGGCACGGCCATCGCCTTCGACCCCATCGTCGAAAACCCGTTCAGCCGCAATTGCCACGCGTTCCCGTCCGTGCGTTTCGACCTCGATGCCGTGCGCCGGCTGCGCTGGGATGCCGTCTTCATCTCGCACTTCCACGACGACCACTGCTCGCTCGACAGCCTCGATGTGCTCGACCGCGCCACGCCCATCTACCTGTACTGCGTCTTCGACGAGCTGTTCGCGATGCTGCGCGCGCTGGGTTTTACCCACGTGCAGCGGCTGCACGTCGACGTGCCCGTGCGGGTGGGCGCCATCGAGGTGATACCGCGCCGGGCGCTGGACGACGATGTCGACTCGCTGTTCCAGGTGCGCGCCGCCGGCCTGAATGTGCTCAACGTGGTCGATTCCTGGATCGGCCCTGAAACCCTGGCGCAGCTGGCCGCGTTTGCGCCCTGGGACATGGTCTTGTGGCCGTTCCAGACCATGCGCGAGATCGCCGTCATCGCGCCGTCGCAAGCGCTGCCCGGCCCGGTCGAACTTCCCGACGACTGGGTGCCGCAGCTGCGCGCGCTGGCGCCCCGTTACCTCGTGCCCAGCTCTTGCCAGTTCGTGCAGGAAGACTGGTCCTGGTACAACCATACGATGTTCCCCATTACCTACCGCCAGTTTGCGCAGGAGATCGGCGCCGCGCTGCCGGACGCGCACATCTTCCGCCTCGACCCGTCCACGTCCGTGCTGCTCGATGCGCAGGGCCTGACGCCGGCCGCGCCGCTGCCCTGGGTGATACCCGTGGGGCCGCAGGACGTCGATTTCGACTACCGCCCCGACGCGCCGCCGCCCGCCACGGCGGACATCGCCCGGCGTTTCGCGCCCCTGAGCGCCGCCGACACGGCGCAGGTGCTCGATTTTTGCCAGCATGGCTTGCTTGAGCGCTACCGCGACATGGAGCTGCCCGAGGATAGCTATTTCCAGGCGCCACGCCTGTGGCGATTGTCGCTGTATGGCCATGACGGCGCGGCCACTGTCCTGCATTACCGCACGCATGGCGACCTGATCGACCTGGTGCCTGCCACTGGCGAGGCGCCGGGCTGGACGACGGAAGTGCCGCTGGTGAAATGCCATGCGGCGCTGGCGCTGGGTGAATCGCTGACGTCGATGTACATGCGCATCAACGATGGTCCTTTCGACCCGGCCACGCGGGCCGCACTGGAAGAGGCCGACATCGTCGACGACCCCTTGATCCGCTGCCTGTTCAACGACGCTATCGGCGCCTATCAGGCTGCGCAGCTGAAACGCTTGCTGGCCCGCTGAAGAAATTGCCACGACAGGGTAAGATAAGGTTCTCAGATCAAGGAATGAACAACATGACACAAGATAAGGAAACCGCGATCCTGGCCGGCGGCTGCTTCTGGGGCGTACAAGACTTGCTGCGCCGCTATCCGGGCGTGATCGCCACGCGCGTGGGCTACAGTGGCGGCGACGTGGCCAACGCCACCTACCGCAACCATGGCACGCATGCGGAAGCGATTGAAATCATCTTCGACCCGACCACCATCAGCTACCGCAAGATACTGGAATTCTTCTTCCAGATCCACGACCCCAGCACGGAAGACCGCCAGGGCAACGACCGCGGCACGAGCTACCGCTCGGCCATCTTTTACACCAGCGAAGAACAACGGCTGGTGGCCGAAGACACCATCCGCGACGTCGATGCCTGCGGCCTGTGGCCAGGCAAGGTGGTGACGGAAGTGGCGCCGGCCGGCCCGTTCTGGGAAGCGGAAGCGGAGCACCAGGATTATCTGCAGCGCTTGCCGCACGGCTATACCTGCCACTACATCCGGCCGGACTGGGTCTTGCCGCAGCGTTAACAATAAGCGTCACGGGAGACGGCCATGCGCTATTGGCAGGTGGAGCGACGGCAGGCGGAGGGACAGCTGGAGCTGGGGCGCGCCCTCGACCTGGTGGCCGCCATCGGCCACCCGGACGTGAATGCCATGGCGGGCGCCATCCTGAAAACGGCCGGCGCGGCCGCGTCCATCGCCCAGTGCACGATCTTCGCGTATGAATTCGGCAACCGGCCCCGCACGGTGGCCGTGGCCGACCGGCGCGGCGGGCGCTTTTTACAGGATATCGCCGACAGCTACGCGCGCCATTACTATGCGCTCGACGGCAACCAGAGCGTCATCGCGCCCGCCGCCCGGCCTCGCGGCGATCCCGCCATCGTGCTGCACCAGCAGGCGAGCGATGAAATCCGCCACCCCGGCTACCGCGCCGTTTGCTATCAAAGACCGAATGTGTCGGACCGGCTGTCCCTGCTGGTGCAGCCGGCCAGCGACATCTGGCTGTCCGTCAATTTTTACCGCGACAGCAGCCAGGGCCAGTTCCAGCCCGGCGAAATCGCCGCCATCGAAACCCTGTCGCCGCTGTTCGCATATGCGGCCAGACACCACTACAGCCTGAACGGCCAGCCCGCGCAAGGCGTGTCACCCGTGATGCTGGCCCGGCTGCGCCAGCATGGCCCGCA
Organism: Janthinobacterium breve; assembly: GCF_051380895.1. NCBI lineage: Bacteria > Pseudomonadati > Pseudomonadota > Betaproteobacteria > Burkholderiales > Oxalobacteraceae > Janthinobacterium > Janthinobacterium breve. The sequence goes on from NZ_JBNYXY010000009.1 coordinate 237,462, forward strand.
ATTGAGCAAGCGCGAACTCGACGTGCTGCGTGGCGTGCTCGAAGGACTCACGGCCGTGGAAATAGCGGAGACCATGGGCGTGCAGCCATCGAGTGTCATCACGTATCAAAAGCGCGCCTATAAACGCCTGGGTATTTCCAGCCAGCGTCAATTATTTGCGTTATGTCTAAGCCCGCATGCCGCATAAATGCTAGCGCGCCCTGAATACCGCGCAATGCACAAAAAATGCTGAAATTCAAGGCAATAATGTGAGCATATTGACACGAAAATAAGCGCTATGCTGACGGCAGAGTGTTGATGCGCTGAACCGCCATCAGCAAGGCTGATAGCCAGTGCCTGTCGCCGCGCGCGATCTCCCTTTTCATGGCTCAGGAACCATTCCCCGAAGGAGTCCATTGTGTCCTCATCTGAACTAAATGCGGTAGAACACGTCTATCTGATCGCCGGCAATCTCGGCCTGCCGGGCGCGCCCATCCTGAATCTGGCCCTGTTTTACAATCCCGACGACGGCAGCGTCAGCGGCGAAGCCCTGATCACGCAGTCGATTGCGCCGCCGCATGGCCGCGTGGTGATCCGTCCCGTTAGCGGCCCCGTGCATGGTCTGGGCCTGGGCAATGCCACGCGCGTCTTCAGCCTGAGCGGCGAATACGTGGTGTCCGTGCCGCCACCGGACTTCGGCAGCTACCTGGCCAAGTTTGAAGCGACCTTTGTGACCGACAACAACTGGAATGGCCACGGTTCCTTCAGCTACGGCAACCAGAAGATCGACAACGTGCCCATCAAGAAACGCGGCTAGGCCCGCTGGCTAGTCCTTTTGGCCAACGGCTGTCCCTAAAATGGGGACAGCCGTTGGCGTAGTCGTCTGCATACTGTGTTGCAAGCCGGAGCATCCGGCAACTCTCACCCAAAAAAATCAACAAGGGGAGAGTGACACCTTATGGAGACATGCATGACCATCGCCCAAGCGGCTACCCCCGCCATTTCCGCCACTACTGCGCCCGTCCTCGACGCGGCCGCCAATCAGCTGGAACAGCAGGTGATGCGCAAGGTATCGCGCCATTTGCTGGGATTTTTGTTCCTGCTGTTCGTGTTTTCCTTTCTTGACCGCATCAATATCGGCTTCGCCGGCCTGACCATGATGCAAGACCTGGGCCTGTCCGGCACCCAGTTCGGCTTTGCCACCACCCTGTTCTACATCGCCTACATCGCTTGCAGCATTCCCAGCAACATTGTGCTGGCCCGTATCGGCGCGCGCCGCTGGATAGGCTCGATGATGATCGCCTGGGGCCTGGCTTCGACGGCGACCCTGTTCGCCAGCGGCCCGGCCAGCCTGTATGCGCTGCGCTTTCTGGTGGGCGTGACGGAGGCGGGCTTCCTGCCCGGCATGCTGCTGTACCTGACGTACTGGTTTCCCAGCGCTTACCGCGCACGGGCCAATGCCCTGTTCATGATCGCCATGCCCGTCACGGCCGCCATCGGTTCGGCCCTGTCGGGCCTGATCCTGGGCCTGGACGGCCACTGGGGCTTGAAAGGCTGGCAATGGTTGTTCTTGCTGGAAGGCATGCCTTCCGTCCTGCTGGGCCTGGCCGTGTACGGCTACCTCGATGACTCGCCCAGCAAGGCGAGCTGGCTGGGCAAGCTGGAACAGCAGGTGCTGGCGCGCATGCTGGCGGCCGAGCACAAGCCGGTGGCGCCACAGCAAAACACCTCGGTGCTGGCGGAAATGCTGTCGCCCACCGTGCTGAAATTCGGCATCGCCTATTTTTGCCTGGTCAATACCCTGGCCATGGTGGCCGTGTGGACCCCGTTGATCGTGAAAAGTTTCAATAGCGGCGCCAGCAACACGCAAATCGGTTTGCTGGCCGCCATCCCGCAGGTATGCACCGTCATCGGCATGATTGTGTGGGGCCGCCGCTCGGACCGCTTGCAGGAGCGCCGCTGGCATATCGTCTGGCCCATGCTGCTGTCGGCCTCTGGTTGGCTGTTGACCGCGTATTGCGGCAATCCCGTGCTGCAGCTGCTGGGCGTGTGCCTGGCCTCGACGGGCGCCTATACCGCCATGTCCGTCTTCTGGACCACGCCGGACCGGGCCCTGAGCCTGGGCGCGCGCGCCATCGGCATCGCCGTCATCAATGCCACGGGCAATATCGGCTCGGCCCTGAACCCCGTCGTCGTGGGCTGGCTGAAGGATTTCACGCACAGCTTTGCCACGGGCTTGCTGTACGCCAGCGTGCTGCTGGTGGTGGGCGCGGCCATCGTGCTGACCCTGCCCATCGCGCGTGCCGGTAAAACACATACTTGAAGAGGACAGCATCATGAGCGACACATTTCACCCTTATCCCCATGTGCCAAAGGTGTATCCGCCCGGAAAAGCAGTTGGCACCGGCACGCAGCATGTGCCCGTGCTGATCGTCGGCGGCGGTCCCGTGGGCCTGGCCACGGCCCTGGGCCTGGCCCGTCACGGCGTGCGCTCGGTGCTGCTCGAAGCGGACGATGGCGTCTGCACGGGCAGCCGCGCCATCTGCATCTCGCGGCGCAGCCTGGAAATCATGGCCCGCCTGGGTGCGCTCGACGGCTTTTTGGCCAAGGGCTTGCCGTGGGCGGGCGGACGCAGCTTTTACCGCGACGAGGAAGTGCTGCACTTCACGATGCCGCAAGACGCGAACCAGAAGCTGCCGCCCATGGTCAATCTGGCGCAATACCATATCGAGCAATTCCTGCTCGATGCGGCTGAACGCCAGCCGGAGCTGATCGATATCCGCTGGCAAACGAAAGTCACGCGCGTGGAGCGGCGCGCCGATGGCGCCAGCGTGACGGTGACGACACCGGAGCGTAATTATCAAATAGACACTGATTGGCTGGTGGCGGCCGATGGCGGGCGCAGCGTGGTGCGCGAGGCCTTTGGCCTCAAATTGCAGGGCACCAGCTATGAAGGGCGCTATGTGATCGTCGACATTCACCTGAAGAGCGACCGCCCCACGGAGCGCCTCGCGTATTTCGACCCGCCGTCGAACCCCGGCTCGACCGTGCTGGTGCACAAACAGCCCGATGACATCTGGCGCATCGACTATCAGTTGCGTGACGACGAGGATGGTCAGGCGGCCGTGCTGCTGGAAAACGTGGCGCCCCGCGTGGACAGCTTGCTGGCCATGATGGGGGAAACGGCACCGTGGCATCCCGTGTGGATCACTATCTACAAGGCAAATGCCTTGACCCTGGACAAATACCGGCACGGTCCCGTGCTGTTCGCGGGCGATGCTGCCCACCTGGTGCCCATTTTCGGCGTGCGCGGAGCGAACTCCGGCATCGACGACGCCGACAACCTGGCCTGGAAACTCGCGTATGTGGTCAAGGGCCAGGCGCCACCGGCCTTGCTGGACAGTTATTCGGACGAACGCGTGTACGCGGCCCGTGAAAACCTGCGCCACGGCACGAAAAGCACGGAATTCATGGCGCCGCCCACGTTTGCCTTCGAGCTGATGCGCACGGCCGTGCTGGGCCTGGCGGGCAAGCATGCGCACGTGCGCTCGCTGATCAACCCGCGCCAGACCAGCGCCATCGCGTATGCGCAGTCGTCCTTGAGTGCGGCAGATGGCGAAACGTTTGCAGCCGGCCCGGCGCCGGGCACGGTCTTGCCGGAATGTCCGCTGGCGCTGCCGGACAACGGCGGGCAAAAAGAGGGGTATATTACCGATCTGGTGCAGCGCGCCGCTGGCGCTTTTACGGGCCTGTATTTCAGCGACGATGCTGCCGTGCCCGCGGAACTGCTGGCGCTGGACGACATTTTGCCGTTGAGTACCGTGGCAATCGCTCGCAGCGGGGCGCAAGGGTGCGCCTGGGACCACACGGCGCAGGTATTCTCGCTGTTTGATGCCCGGCCCGGCACGTTTTACCTCGTGCGTCCAGACGGCCATGTGCTGGGCCGCTGGCGGCAGGTGCAGGCTGGGCAGGTGGTGGCAGCGCTGGCGGCGGCCGGCATCGCCCGATAAAAGTAACAAGGAGACAATATGACCGACATCGAACTCGATAATTTATATACCGAACTGTGCCACACCATGGGTGGCCTGGGCGAGCAGCGCGCGCCGCTGTTCCTGGCCCGCTTTGCCTTGCTGGCCATGGGCGTCATCGGCCAGGCCGACGTGGTGCAGGACTTGCTGCGCGACGCTGCCGACGGCCTGACGGTGAGCGCATGATAGGCGCTGGCTACCAAAGCGGCTTCGGCAACGAATTTGCCACGGAAGCCGTGCCCGGTGCCTTGCCGCACGGGCAAAACTCGCCGCAGCAGGCGCCCCTGGGCCTGTATGCGGAGCAATTGTCGGGCACGGCCTTCACGGCGCCGCGCGCGCAGAACCGGCGTTCCTGGCTGTACCGCATCCGCCCGGCCAGCCAGCACCCGCCGTTTACTTTGTTGGCGCATACCCGCATCGTCAGCGATTTCCACGCCATGCCGCCCACGCCGCCCAACCAGCTGCGCTGGGACCCGCTGCCGCTGCCCGACAGCGGCACGCCGGTCGACTTCATCGACGGCTGGCAGACGATGGCAGGCAACGGCAGTGCCGAAGCGATGAGCGGCTGCGCCATCCACGTGTATGCGGCCAACCGTGCCATGCAGCGTTTCTTTTACTCGGCCGATGGCGAGCTGCTGGTCGTGCCGCAGGAAGGCCGGCTGGCGATTGCCACGGAACTGGGCCTGATCGAGCTGGAACCGCAGGAAATCGCCGTCATCCCCCGCGGCGTGCGCTTCCGCGTGACCTTGCCGGACGGCCAGGCGCGCGGCTATGTGTGCGAAAATTTCGGCACGGCCTTTCGCCTGCCCGACATGGGGCCCATCGGCTCGAACGGTCTGGCCAACAGCCGGGATTTCCTCACGCCGCACGCGGCCTATGAAGATATCGATGGCGAGTGCGAACTGCTGGCCAAGTTCGGCGGTCACTTGTGGCGCACGACGCTCGACCATTCGCCGCTGGATGTGGTGGCCTGGCACGGCAATTACGCGCCGTACAAATATGATTTGCGCCGCTTCAATACCATCGGCTCGATCAGCTACGACCATCCCGACCCGTCGATCTTCCTCGTGCTGCAGGCACCCAGTGAAAATCCGCTGCTGGGCGCCATCGACTTTGCCATCTTTCCGCCGCGCTGGCTGGCCGCCGAGCACACCTTCCGGCCGCCGTGGTTCCACCGCAACGTGGCCAGCGAATTCATGGGCCTGATCCACGGCGTTTACGACGCCAAGGCGGCCGGTTTCGTGCCGGGCGGCGCCAGCCTGCACAACTGCATGTCCGGCCACGGTCCCGATGCGCAAACGTTCGAGAAGGCGTCGCACAGCGACACGTCCGCGCCTGTCAAGGTGGGCGACACCATGGCCTTCATGTTCGAGACGCGCACCATCCTCAAGCCCACGCCATTCGCCTTGAACAGCGAACTGCTGCAAAAGGACTACTTCGAGTGCTGGCAAGGCTTGCGCAAGCATTTCGATCCGGACCAGGAGTAGCCAGTCAGGCGGCCCGCGCCCGCGTGTGCGGGTTGGCGGGCCGCGCCAGTCCCAAATGGCCGCGCAAGGTGCTGGCTGCATATTCGGTGCGGAACAGGCCGCGCCGCTGCAGTTCCGGTACCACCAGCCGCGTAAAATCCTCGAAGCCTTGCGGCAGCAGGGGCGGCACGACGTTGAAACCGTCCGCGCCCCGTTCCACGAACCACTGCTCCATCAGGTCGGCCACCGTCTTGACGGAGCCGATCGCTTGCAAATGGCCGCGCGCCACGCGAAAGCGCAGCACCAGCTGGCGCAAGGTGAGATTGTCGCGGCGGGCCAGTTCCAGCTGCTGCTGGAAGCGCCCCTTGCCATTCTCGCCCGCCTCGTAGGACAGGTCGGGCAGGGGGCCGTCGAGCGGATAGCCGGACAAGTCGAAACCGCCGAATTCCAGATTGCTGAAGTCGACCAGCGATTGCAGTTCGCCGAACTGGTCCTGCGCCTGTTGGTCGCTTTCCGCCACCACTACCGACAGGCCCGGCGTCACTTTCAATTGGTCTTCGGCGCGTCCGTATTTCGCCATGCGGTTCTTGACGTCCGCGTAATAGGCTTGCGCGACGGGCAGCGAGGTGGCGGAGCAGTACACCATCTCGGCCTGGCGCGCGGCAAATTCGCGCCCTGTCTCGGAATTGCCCGCCTGGACCAGCACGGGGTGGCCCTGCACGGGGCGGGGCAAGTCCAGCAAGCCGTGCGAGGCAAAATACTCGCCCTGAAAGTCCAGCGCATGCCCTTGTGCGGGCGCGTAAAACTGGCCGCCGGCGCGGTCTGGGCGGTCGAAGGCGTCGTCGTCCCAGCTATCCCACAGGGCTTTGGACAGGGCGACGAATTCATCGGCGCGCGCATAGCGCTGCGCATGGCTGCGCGGTGCATCGATGCCGAAATTGCGCGCCGTGTGTTCGCCAAACGAGGAGACGACGTTCCAGCCCGCGCGCCCGCCGCTCAAGTGGTCGAGCGAACTGAATTTGCGCGCCACATGATACGGGTGCTCGTAGTTGGTGTTGACGGTGGCGATCAGGCCGATATGGCTGGTGACGGCGGCAATCGCCGACAGCAGGGTAAACGGTTCGAAGGGCAGGCCGATGGCGGCGCGGCCCGTGTCGGGCGTGACCTCGCCGGCGCGGCCGATGAAGTCGGCGATGAAGAAGCTGTCGAACCTGGCCGCCTCGGCAAGCCGGGCGGCGCGCAGCCACCAGGCCAGGTCGGGCCGGCCGCTGGCGCTGGCAGACGGATGGCGCCAGGCGGCCGGATGGTGACCGTGGCGTTGTAAAAACACATTCAGGACAAGCTGGCGTGCTGGCATGGGGAGTAGCTCCGTGGTGGATTGGCGACATGGTGTGCATGACTGAACATGCAAGGTTTGGGCCAACGCCCCGCATATGCAAAATACGGATAAGCTAGCGCGGCACCATTCGTTCACGCCTGGAGTTGGAGCGCGGTATAGTCGGCCCATGGAACTCTTAGCCCACAATTTCAGCAGCGATTTCGCGCGCAGCGCCCACCTTGCCCGCGGCGCGGGCGATGACGGCGATAGCGAGGCGCTGGTCGCCTTCCGCGATCCGCAGCAAATGAGCTTGCTGGTGCGCGCCACGGCCTTTGTCTTTGCCGACCCCCGTTCGCGCCAGTTGCACGAACTGATCGAACGCATCGCCCCCAGCGAGGCGACAGTGCTGATCACGGGCGAAACAGGGACGGGCAAGGAGCTGATCGCGCGCCACGTGCACGGCTTGAGCGGGCGCGCCGAGCAGACCTTTGTGGCGATTAACTGCGGCGCCTTTTCCGAAACCCTGGTCGAGAGCGAACTGTTTGGCTACGAAAAGGGCGCGTTTACGGGCGCGCAGCAGGGCAAGCCTGGCTGGTTCGAGACGGCCAGCGGCGGCACCCTGTTCCTCGATGAAATCGGCGACTTGCCGCTGGCGATGCAGGTCAAGCTGCTGCGCGTGCTGCAGGAGCGCGAAGTGGTGCGACTGGGCGCGCGGCGCGCCATCCCCATCGACGTGCGCCTGATCGCGGCCACGAATGTGGATCTGGCCGAAGCCGTGCGGGCCGGGCGCTTTCGTGAAGACCTGTACTACCGGCTGCAGGTGATCGGCTTGCCGCTGCGCCCCTTGCGCGAGCGCCCGGGCGACATCATGCCGCTGACGCGCCACTTCATTGCCATCTATGCGCAGCGATTGCACCTGGGGGAGGTGGAGCTGGGCCCTGACGCGCAGCAAGCCTTGCTGGCGTATCCGTGGCCGGGCAATATCCGCGAACTGGAAAATGTCATCCACCGCGCGCTGCTGGTCTGCCGCAGCGGCGTGGTGCGCGCCGAAGACCTGAGCTTGTCGGGCTGGCACCGCGCTCCAGCTCCCGCGCCTGTCGCTGTCCCCGTTCTGGACACCTGGGCCGGCGGAGCAGATATCGCCTACGCGGCCCACGGCGCGGCCGGGCAGGACGACTTGCTGGCCGCCGAACGCTTCGCCCGTGCGTGGCAAGCTTTGCTCGACTCGGGCGAGGCCGTGGAATTCGAGGCCATGCAGCAGGAACTGGTGCGCGCCGCGTGGGAGCGCAATGAGCGCAACCAGGTGCGCACGGCGAAGCACTTGAATCTGAGCCGCAACATCTTGCGCACTTTTTTGAAAAAGGCGGGCGCCATCGACTAGGTGCTTGATGGATCTCCTGGAGCCGGATCCGCAGCGATGCGGCTCCGGCTTTTTTATGCCTGCTGCGCGCGCAGCACGTTGCTGCCGTGGGTACAGCGGATTGCTGCCAAATCAACACTGAAGGGCGCTGGCGGGCGCACGCGGCATGGCATGTTTTCTGCGAGGAGGAAAGGGCTGGCTTGTGTGCGCATTGATCACCATGCGCGTGCAGCCCTTTTTTCGACCCACGACAGGAGTCCATGCATGACCATAGAATTCATCTGGCAATTGCCCACCAGCGGCGATGGCCGCCATGCGGCGCCCGGCATCACGCGCCGCGGCGAACGGGCCGCTGGCGCGCCCAGTCCCCTGCAGGCAGGCGTGAGCGACCCGCGCGGCGCGCGTCCGCCGTTCAATTACTTCGATTACCTGCACCAGATCGCCCGCGCAGCCGACCTGTCGGGCTTTGACGGCATCCAGGTACGCCACGATACGCAGGGCGATGAAAGCTGGATCGTCGCCGGCTATCTGGCGCGCAGCACGCGCCATCTGAAACTGATCGCCGAATTCGACGCCGCCTGGGGTTCGGCCGTGTACGCGGCAAAGAACGCCGTCAGCTTCCAGCGCTTCACGGGCGGGCGCTTCGCCTGGCAAATCGGTCATGGCGGCGATGCGGCAGCGCGCCGGCGCCAGGGCGATGCGGCGCCGGACGTCGATATCCTGCCGCGCATCGATGAATTCATCACGGTGGCGCGCGGCGTGCAGAGTACTGCGCCGTTCAGCTTCAAGGGCAAGTTCTTCGAGGTGCAGGACGGCGGCTTCAAGGGGCCGCTGGCGAACCATCCTGTGAACAGCATCTACCTGACGGGGGAGTCGCCCGAGGCGCTGGCCCTGTCGGCGCGCCAGGCCGATGTGCACGTGTTTGATGCGGCGCCCGTGGCGGACCTGCAGCCTTCCATCGACAGCTCGCAAGCGCAGGCGCGCCAGTTGGGCCGCGCCGTGGCGGCGGGCTTGCGCATCGACGTGCTGGCCCGTGAAACCTTCGACGAAGCCTTGCGCGACGCGCGCCGCTACCGCAGCGGCGCGGGGCTACCCGACGATGCTCCGTTCGAGGATGATGCTGCCGCGTTCTGGCCCGGCTTTGCGCAAGCGCAAACGGGTGCCCATGGCGCCCTGGTCGGCAGCTATGCGCAGGTCAGCGCGGCGTTGCAAGCCTACGCGCAGGCCGGTGTGTCGAGCTTCGTGCTGGCCGCCATCCCCCATTTCGAGGAAGCCTACCGCATCGGCGAGCACGTGCTGCCACGCGTGCGGGCAGCTTTGAGCGCGCAGCTGCAAGCGGCTTGAGTTCCTGTATCCAACCTACTGAAGGAGTACCTTGATGGCAATCGATTTTTTCTGGCGCATCCCCACGCATGGCGAACCGAGTTCGCACCGCGCCCGCACGCCGTTTCGTGGCGACTGGTTTCCCGGCAATGACAAGCTGCGCCAGGCCGGCCTCGGTGGCGGCGGCGCCGACGGTTTTAGCTACATCGACTACCTGGCGGAAATCGCCCGCGCGGCCGAGATATCGGGCTTCCAGGGCGGCTTGATCCCGTCCTTCCCCATGACGGATGAACCGTGGGCCATTTCCGCGCTGCTGGCGCGCGAGACGAGCACTTTCCGCTTCATGATCCCGTTCCAGCCCGGCTTTTTGAACCCCGTGGTGGCCGCGCGCATGACGGCCAGCCTGCAGCGGGCCACGGGCGGCCGTGCCCTGTACAACGTGATCACGGGCGGTGGCGGCCCGGCGCAGCTGTGGTGGGGCGATTCGGCCGGCCACGACGACCGCTACACGCGCACCACCGAGTTCCTCGACGTGGTGCGCGGCGTGTGGCGCGGCGGGCCATTTTCCTACCAGGGCAAGTTCTACCAGGTGGAAGACGCCGGCCTGGCCACGCCCCTGTCCGAGCAGGATTTCCCCGAAATTTACTTTTCCGGCTCCTCCGATGCGGCCCTCGGTTCCGCCTCGAAGCACGCCGATTACTACCTGACGTGGCTGGAACCGTTCGAGCAGCTGCGCGAGAAATTCGCCCGCGTGCATGAAAAGACGGCGCTGCTGGGGCGCAAGATCAAGTGCGCCGTGCGCGTCGATATCGTGGCCCGCGCCACGGAAGAAGAGGCGTGGGACGAGGTGCGCAAGGGCTTCGACGCCGTCGATGCCGCCACCCTGCGCCAGTTCCTCGGCGCCGATGGCGGCGATTCCGTGGGCGCAGCGCGCCAGCGGGGCAACCGTCCGACCACCCTGAACAGCTACAAGGACTTGATCACGGCGCCGAACATCTGGTCCGGCTTCAACCTGCTGCGCGGCGGACAGACGCAAGGCATCGTCGGCAGCTACCAGCAGGTGGCCGAACGCCTCGACGAACTGGTGCAGCTGGGCGCCGACGCTTTCATCCTGGCCAGCACGCCGCACCTGGAAGAAGCGTACCGGGTGGGCGAGGAAGTGCTGCCGCTGGTGCGCGGGCATACGGCGGCGCTCTTGCGCGCCGCCTGAGTCTCCCCTGTTGCCGCGACAGCAGCGCCACCGCCTGCTGTCGCGCAGGCAGCACGCGGCGGCGCCGCTGCTGCCAAATCAACAGCACTATCATTATGATAGTCTTCCTTTTAAATCAAGCACTTAGCGACTATTTTGCTGCGCTGCGGCAGCGGGCATGTCCCTTGCAATAACAGTCATCACCATCTCGCGTTTTGACTTTACTCAAGGATAACCACCCATGCGCCGTTCGACTTCCCCCGCCGCCTTCTCTTCCTTTCCCTTTCATCTGACCCCGCTGCGCCGCGCGCTGCGCTCGGCCTTCGCCATCGGCGGCTTGATGCTCGTCCATGGCATGGTCCACGCGGAAGCGCCGGGCGCCGATGTCATTGCCGCTGTCGACGCCAACGGCGCCGGCGAGGGCGCCTCGCTGCAATCGGTGACGGTGACGGCGCAAAAGCGCGAAGAATCGGCACAGAAGGTGCCCAGCGCGATTACCGTCCTCGGTGGCAAGGAGCTGCTCGATACGGGGATCGGCCGTTCGGCCAGCGAAATCCTCAATTACGTGCCGAACGCCTCGGCCGGCACGCAGCAGCATGGCCGTCCGCGCTGGTGGATACGCGGCGTGGGCGCGGGCCAGCAGCAAATCGATTTCCCGAACCCTGTCGGCTTTTACCTCGATGATGTTTACATCAGCAATTCCAGCGCCACGGGCTTTCCACTGTTCGACCTGGACCGGGTGGAGGTGCTGCGCGGCCCGCAAGGCACTTTGTGGGGCAAGAACACGACGGGCGGCGCCATCAATGTGATTTCGCGCAAGCCCTCGTTCAAGTCCAGCGGCTACGCCAAGCTCGATTACGGCAGCTACGACACCACCGTGGCCGAAGGGGCCATCGGCGGCGCCCTGGTCGACGAGGTGCTGGCGGGGCGCTTGTCTTTCCACACGGAGCAGCAGGACAAGGGGCGCTTCCACAACCAGTTTACGGGCGAGCGCGATGGAAAGCTCAAGGACAGCGCCATCCGCGGCCAGCTCAAGGCCCTGATCGGGCGCGACCTGACGGCGAACCTGAACCTGCATTACCGCGATTACACCACCAAGGGCGCCACCACCACCGTGGCCAGCTACGGCGCCAATGGCGTCTACCGCAACGCTTACGTGCCCAGCACCAATCCCGATGATGTCAGCACGAATGCGCCGGCCGACAGCGACGTGAAACAGGGTGGCGCCCAGCTGAACCTCGAATATGCGCTGGGCGAGCTGACCCTGACGTCGATCACCGGCTATGAAAACTTCCGCAACGAAGCGACGGGCGACAGCGACAACACGCCGCTGGAAGTGGGCCGTAGCCGCTCGAAGGCGAGCAGCCGGCAAGTGTCGCAGGAGCTGCGCTTGACGTCGCCGCAAAACGGCGCCGTGAGCTGGGTGGCGGGGCTGTTCTACTTCAATGAAAAGATCGACTCCGATTCGGCTGGCGCGCGCCTGCCCAACGGCAGCGTGCCGGCGCTGGCGGGCAGCACCCAGCCCGTCGGCTACAACCGCACCATCTACCAGCACAAGGCGCGCAGCGCGGCCATCTTCGGCAGCACGACCGTCAACTTCAGCGAGCAGTTGCTGTCCACATTCGGCTTGCGCTGGACCACGGAAACCAAGGACCTCGATTTGCAGCGCGTGCAGGCCGCGTCGAACACGGTGACGTTTGGCGATGCGTCGAACTGGTGGAACACGGTCCGGGGTGGCAATTACACGGCCGCCTCGGTCGTCAACAACAACTTCACGTCGAATCCGTCCACCACGTGGAATGCGCTGACGTATGACGTGACGCCCGAATACCGCTTCAGCCGCACCCTGCGCGGCTATCTGAAATACGCACACGGCATCAAGTCCGGTGGCTACAACACGAGTGCCACGGACGTGCGGGCCCTGAATACGGTGAAGCCGGAAACCCTGAACTCGTTCGAGGCGGGCATCAAGTCCGAATGGCTGGATGGGCGCCTCAATTTCAACGCCAACGTCTTCCATTACGATTACAAGAACGTGCAGGTGAATATCACGGGCGTGTACAACGGCGACCCGACGCAAAGCGTCAATTACCTGCAGAACGTGCGCAAGGCGCATGTGAACGGCGCGGAATTCGAGATCGAGGCGCAGCCGACGGACAAGCTGCACATCAATGCCAATCTGGGCCTGCTGCGCACGGAATTCGACGATTTCGCCATCCAGAACAATGGCGGCGACCGCTCCGGCAATGAATTCGTGCGCTCGCCGCACGTGACGGCCTTGCTGGCGGCCGACTACCGCTACCCGTTGGGCAATGGCGCGCAGCTGGTCTTCAGCGGCGACGTGCGCTACACGTCCAAGCAGTACTACTATGTCGACCCGCAAAGCGACGCGCGCGGCTTGCTGAACCAGGGCGGCTTCGCGCTGGCCAATGCGCGCCTGTCATATGTGCTCCCAGGCGGCAAGCAGCGGATCACGGCGTATGCGAACAACCTGGCCGACAAGGTTTACCGCAACCACACGCTGACCAGCTTCGTGCCGGGCGCCGTGAATGGCGACACGGTGATTATCGGCCAGGGGCGCACGGTGGGTGCTTCGTACACGGTGCAGTTCTGACCGCGCAGGGCAGGGGCAGGGGCGATATGCTATAGTCGCCGGGCGTGGCTGCCGCACCCGGTGCGCTGGCCACGCAACGTTCTCAGGGCGGGGTGCGATTCCCCACCGGCGGTAATGGCAACGTGCCTAGCCCGCGAGCGCTTGCCGGCATGGTCTTCGGGCCATGACTGCAAGGTCAGCAGACCTGGTGTGATTCCGGGGCCGACGGTATAGTCCGGATAAAGAGAGAGCGGGATGGAATCATTGTGTTGGTGCCGGCATACGCCCGGCGCATGGACGGCCCGCGGTTGCCGTCGGTGCGCGCGCGTGCCTGCATGCGCAGTTGGGCGTGGCTTTCATGCGCCTGTCATATCCCCTTCGATCCCATGCCCTGTTTTTATCATTCTTGAAAACAGGAGTTTCTTATATGTCACAACCGTCACTCGCAGTACCCGGCAAGCGTATCGCCTTCATCCAGGCGGGCTGGCACCGCGACATCGTCGCGCAATGCCGATTGTCGTTTATCGCGGAGATCGCCGCACGGGGCTTCGCTGAGAGCGATATTGATGTCATCGACGTCGCCGGCGCCTTTGAAATCCCCCTGCATGCGCAAGTGCTGGCCAGGAGCGGCCGATACGCGGCGATTGCCGCTTCCGCCCTGGTGGTCGACGGCGGCATCTACCGCCATGATTTCGTCGCCGATGCCGTCATTTCCGGCATGATGCAGGTGCAACTGGCGACAGGCGTGCCCGTGCTGTCGGCCGTGCTGACCCCGCACCACTTCCATGCGGGCCACGAGCACCAGGAATTCTACTTCCAGCACTTCAAGGTCAAGGGCGTCGAACTGGCCACGGCTTGCGCGGCCACCATTCACTCGCTACAGCGGCTGGCGCAACCGGCCGCCGTGCCGCACGAGGCCTTGGCCGCTTAAACAGCCATAATGCCGTAGTACCCGGGGCCAACGCACCTCGTGCGCTGGCCCCGTTTCTTTATGCCGCCTGCTGCAGCAGCGCTTCCAGCCGCCGCTGCGCCTCTTCCAACGGCCGGCGATCGATCCAGCTGTCGATATCCACGTCGCGGTCCAGGAAGCCGTGCTGCAGCTGGAAATCCTTTTGCTGGCGGAACAGGGCCACCTTCTCGTCGGACAGGTCGGGCGCCAGGGTCAGGTGAAAACCGTCGCGGTAGGCTTCGGCCACGGCGTCGGCGCCGGCCCGCGTTTCGCCCTGCAGGATGGCCAGCACGTCGGCCTGGTGGCTGCGCGCCCAGTGGGCGGCGCGCAGGGTTTGCGTCAAGAAGCGCACGACCAGCTCGAAATGCTGTTCCAGCATCGTTTCATGCACGGTAATCGGGCGCGGCGTGCCGTTATTCACGCGGAAGCGCCGGTCGGGCAGGGCGTCAATATCGACGCCCACTTCCAGCCCGGCCGCGCGGGCCGCCTCGGCCGCCGCCGCGCCTTTCACGTAGACGGCGTCGACTTCGCCGCGCAAGAGCGGCGCGATGCCTTGCCACAGGCCGGCGCCCAAGTTAGGCGCCGCTGCCGCCTCGCCACCTACTTCCACCAGCCGCACATCGTCCAGCGTCAAGCCGGCCGAGGCCAGCACGCCCTTGTAGCCGGCCAGGCTCATGCCGCGCGCGATGCTGCGCCCGCGTCGGTTTTCGCGCAAATCCTCGGCGCGGAACACGGGCAGCGCCAGCCGCTTGCCCTGCAGCTGCGCGGGCGTGGTGATGCCGGAACCGGGGCGCACGAGGATGGCTTGCCATTCGTCTATCCACGTCAGGCCGATCAGGCGCGTGGGTGCCCCTTGCGCGCGCGCGGGCAGGGCCAGCAGGTTGCCCCCTTCGCGCACGAGCGTGGTCAGGCCATGGTCGTAATGGTGGCGCGCCAGTTCGCCACCCACTTCCTGCAGGGTTTTCAGGGCGATGCCGTCGCGGGCGAATTCCTCGTCCAGCCAGCCAAGCTTGTAGGCCAGGCCCGTGGCCGTGGGTACGGGGCAGCGCGTGAACCAGACGGTATCGACTTCAGGGGATGGTGCGGTAGTCATGGGATTCCTTCGTGGTGGTGGGAGCCTTGAGCTGTGCAGGAAACGTGCCCGCGCCGCTTGCTGGCTTGGCGACAGCGCCTGCGTCCAGCGCTGCTGCCACGTCAGCAGCCGCTGTTGCGCAGGCAGCAGCGCTCCACCATTTCCCCCGGCCCCGCCGCTGGCACGCGTCTTGCGAAAGTAGAGGCATGACTGATTCGTACCTCAACCTCAAAGAATGGAGCATGACATGACGGACGTGGCACAAGCGGAAGCACAACAAGTACAGGTGCAGGAGTTGACGGTAGCCGAACTGGCCTTCGTGGAACAGGTGCGGCGCGATGCGCAGACGGCCTTCGACGGCCTGCGCGAGACGGGCAGCCTGACGGCCAACGGCACGGTGGGCTTCGTCGAGCGCACCCCTGGCGGTGACAAGGTGGTGGTGGTCAACGACCCGGGCCCGTTCCGCCGCGGCCAGCCCTTGAAGGCGGCCGTGCTGGCGCTCGATGGCACGGTGCTCGTGGGCGATGCGAACAACGGCGGCGCGCGCTATCTGAAATTGTTCCGCGAGCGGCCCGAGGTCACGTCGATCTCGCACGTGCATTCGCCGTCGCTGGGCGCGTGGGCGCAGACGCACCGCACCCTGCCCATCCGCTATGTGCCCGTGCAGCGCTTCCAGCTGATCCGCGAAATTCCCATCTATATCGACCGCCGCCAGCCGGAAGTCGATTTCATCCTCGGCGAAATCGCGCGCAATACGCATGCCACGGCCATCCTGGAAGCGAATGGCGGCGCCACGGTGTGGGGCAAGCAGGGCTTGCTGAAGCTGGCCGAGTTCATCCTGCTGCTGGAAGAGGGCGCCAAGATCCAGATCGCGGCCGAAGCCATCGGCGGTTCGCGCGATTTCGGTCCCGGCGTGCTGCTGCAGCAATGGAAGATGAGCAAGCTGATCGACACGGCGCGTGCGCTGTCGTTATTGCCTGCCACCGATTTGATTTAAATCTTTCAAGAACAGGCCCGAGATGTCATTGAAATTCTTACGTTTGACCTGGCGCAAGGTATTCGCCACCGTCGTGGCGGCCAGCCTGCTGGCGCCAGCCGTCGCGCTGGCGGCAGCAGCGCTGCCGGCCGCCGTGCGCATCGCCGTCGTGGCCCGCACGGCGCCGTCCGGCAAGACCGTGTTTGCCGGTTCGGCCGCCCAGGTGGCCGCGCAGGGCTGGCTGGCCGCCGAACTGGGCAAGCTGGGCGTGAAGCTGGAATGGGTGCCCGTCACCACCAATTCCGTGGCCACGCAGGTCAACGAAGCGTTTGCCAACCACTCGATCGACCTGGCGCAGTATGGCGATTTGCCATCGATTATCGCCAATGCCTCGGGCTTGCAGACGCGGCTGATCTTGCCGGGCGGCAGCGCCAATAACACCTATCTGGTGGTGCCGAACGGTTCCACGGCCCGCTCGATCAAGGACTTGAAGGGCAAGAAGATCGCCCTGCACCGCGGGCGGCCATGGGAGTACCCATTCGCCCGCCTGCTGGAAGCGAATGGCATGACCTTGCGCGACGTCAAGATTCTCAACCTCAATCCGCAGGCGGGCGCGGCGGCCGTGGCGACGGGCGGCGCGGACGCCTTCTTCACCCTCAGTGACGCCTTCCTGCTGGAAGATAAAAAAGTGGGCAAGATCATCTGGTCCAGCAAGGCGCCGCCGCAGGACTGGAAGATGCGCGCCGAACTATGGGCCGACAGCGGCTTCCTGCAACGCTATCCGCAACTGGCCCAGCTGGTGGTGACGGCGTATGTGCGCGAGCACCACCGGGCGGCCGGCGCGGGCGGCGAAGATGAATATGTGCGCAGCGAGGCGGCGGCTGGTCAAGTGGAAAGCGTGGTGCGGCGCGAACTGGCGGGCGACCACACGCCGTGGCAGGCGCGCTGGTCGCCGTTGTTTACGGCCAGCTTGCGCCAGCATTATGTGGGCGAGGCGGCGTATGCGAAGAGCGCGGGCCTGATCGCGCGGCCCCTGCAAGTCGACAGCCTGTTCGCGCCCCAGTTCGTCAACCAGGCGCTGGCGCAGCTGAAGCTGCAAACTTACTGGACGCCATGACTTCCCTCGTCAACGCCATCGCCTTGCCGCGCGCCAAGGATGCACCGCGCTCTCCTGCGCCAGTGCGTGCGGCGGCCATCCCCTGGCTGCAGCGCTTCGTGCGCTCGCGCTGGTCCGTGTGGGCTTCGCCGCTCGCCTTGCTCTTGCTGTGGACGGCGGCCACCACGTTCGAGTGGATGCCCGCGCATATCTTGATGTCGCCGTGGCAAGTGCTGCTGACGGCGGCAGACCTGGCCGAAAGCGGCGAACTGGGCCAGCATCTGGGCATCAGCCTGTTCCGCCTGCTGGCCGGTTTCGGCTTGGGCGCCAGCGCGGGCCTGGCGTTTGGTGTCCTGCTGGGCCTGTCGCCTGCCTTGCGCAGCTACGTCGACCCCACGTTCAATGTCCTGCGCCAGCTGCCCACGGTGGCCTTGATTCCCCTGTTTATCTTGCTGTTCGGCATAGGCGAGAGCTTCAAGGTGTTTATCGTGGCCAAGGCCAGTTTCTTCATCGTGGCGCTGGCCGTGCATGACGCCATCCGCAACCTGTCGCGGCGCTACTTTGAGGTAGCGCAAGTGTATTGCTTCTCGCGCTGGCAGCGCATCCGCCTGATCGTCTTGCCGGCCATCGTGCCGGCCGCGCTGACGGGCATGCGCATTGCCCTGTCTCGTTCGTGGATGGTGCTGGTGGGCGCGGAATTGCTGGCCGCCGACAGCGGCCTGGGCCAGATGATGGAAATGGGCCGGCAAATGTTCCGCCTCGACGTGGTGATGGTGGGCGTGGTGCTGACGGGCGTGATCGGCTTCGGCCTAGATCGGGCCTGTCACGCGCTGGAAGCGCGGCTGATGCGCTGGAAACGTAGCAACAGCAGTGGGGAGGCAGCATGAAGCAACGTTTGAGTTTGATCCTCAAGGGCGCGCTGCTGCCGCTGGCCTTGCTGGGCGCCTGGCAATGGGCTTCCGGCCAGGGTGCGGCGGCTGCCTACATCTTCGTCTCGCTGGGCGACCTGGCGCACAGCTTGCGCGACCTGCTCGTGACGGGGGAACTGTGGGTGCATTTGCGCGCCAGCCTGGGCCGCACCCTGGCCGGCTTGCTGCTGGGCGGCAGCGCCGGCATCGTCACGGGCGCGCTGATGGCGCAGTCGCCGCTGGCCGACAGACTCATCGGCCCGTTGTTCCACAGCATCCGGCAGGTGCCCTTGCTGGGCCTGATTCCCCTGCTGGGCCTGTGGGTGGGCAATGGCGACGGCGCCAAGCTGCTGGTGATCGCCATCGCCGCCTTTTATCCTACCGTGCTCAACACGTATGCGGGCATGCGCCAGGTGGAGGGACGATTGCGCGAAGTGGGGCAGGTGCTGACCCTGACGCGCTGGCAAACCTTGCGCCAGATTTTGCTGCCGGGCGCCATGCCGGCCATCGTCACGGGTGTTACGCATGCGCTGGCGTTCGCCTGGCTGGCTTGCCTGGGCGGCGAACTGCTGTTTGCGGCCGGGCCCGGCATGGGTTCCCTGCTGCTCAACGGCGAAGTATCGGGCCGCATGGATGTCGTCCTGCTGGCCGTGCTCGTGATCGCCTTGCTGGCGCAGGCGATGAACGTGGCGTTCGCGCGGCTGGCGCGCCTGCTGGTGAAGGGGCGCAGCAGTGAGTGAATCCCTGCCATTCCAGCCAGACGCGGCCGTCAGTGCCCGCGATAGCGAGCTGCGCGCCTTCTTGCTGCGCTTTGTCGGCCTGACCTTGCTGTCGGGCGTGACCATCGGCATGAACAAGGTGCTGGCCACCTTGCTGGGCTTGCATTTGCACGTGAGCAATTTCCAGCTGGCCGCGATCAGCAGCGCGGAAACCCTGGCCATGGCGCTGGGCACCATTCCGGCCGGCTACATCTTGTCGCGTGGCAATCCGAAGCACTTGTACGCGGGTGTCAGCCTGAGCCTGGCGCTGGCTTTTTGCGTGCTGCCGTGGCTGCCTGGCTGGCAGTGGGTGGCCCTGTTGATGTTTTTGGTGGGTCTGTGCATTTCGCTGCGCATCGTGGCCATGAGCACCGTGTTTCTCGTGCGCCTGCCGGAACTGGGGCAGGGCAAGGCGGGCTGGTACAAGGGAACGTTGATACTCGGCATGCAGTTCCTCGGGCCTTTGTGCGGCAATTATCTGATCGCGCAACTGGGGCTGAAGGCGGGGTTTTTGATTTCCGCGCTGATGTTCGCCATTTTGGCCGTGCTGGGCTGGCACGTATTGCCCAACAATACTTTGCCCGATAATACGGCGCCGCGCCAGCAGGGCAGCGCGACTTCGCTGCCGGGCGCGGCCAGCCTGCGCGAGCTGCTGCGCCTGCCCGTCGTGCGCGTCACATACCTGTTCGAAATCCTCGCCAGCTTCACGGCGTCCAGCGTGGGCGTGTTTTCCATCTTGCTGGCCATCCGCGTGCTGCACTGGCCTGCGCATCACTCCGTCTGGCTGATGGCAGTGCAGGGACTCAGTTGCGTGCTGGTGCTGCTGTTCCTCGGACAATTCGTGCTGGCCAGCCGCTATCGCGAACAGCTGTATGGCGGCGCGCACCTGGCCATCATGGCGGCCTTGCTGATCCTGGGCTTGTGGCCCTCCAGCATCGCCTACCTGGGGGCGTCCGTGCTGCTGGGCCTGGGCCTGGGCGTGAATAACCTCGTCAATACGGACAATATCGCCCGCGCGCCCGTCGACAAGGCCCGCGTTTCCGCCCACCTGACCCTGTTCGGCATGGTGGGCGGCACGGCTGGCGCGCTGGCGGCGGGCCGCCTGGCCGACCTGACGGGTTTGCGCAATGTATTCCTGATCTGGCTGGCTCCCTGGCTGGCTGCCTGGCTGGTGTTCCACGGCAGCCGCTGGCTGCGCCGGGCGCCGCCCGCCGCCGTTTCTTCCCTCGCCCCCACCGCAGAGAGTACGTCATGAATGATTTCGTTTCCCCTTCGACCTTGCTGCCGCAGCGGCCGCACCTGAGCGGCGGTTTGCAAGTGCAGCACGTGAGCAAGTCGTTTTCGCTGAAAGGCGCGCCGCTGCTGGTGCTCGACGACATTTCCCTGACCATTGCGCCCGGTGAATTCGTCGCCATCGTGGGCGCGTCCGGTTGCGGCAAATCAACCCTGCTGCGCCTGCTGGCTGGCCTCGATACGAATTACACGGGCTTGCTGCTGCACGACGGCGTGCCCATCCGTGGCACGGATTTGCACCGCGGCCTCGTGTTCCAGGACCACCGCCTGTTTCCGTGGCTGACGGTGCAACAGAACGTGGCCGTGGCGTTCAGCAATACCCGTGTGCCGCTGGCCGAGCGCGACGCGCGCGTGGCGGCGGAAATTGCGCGCGTGGGCCTCGATGGCTATGCGGATGCTTATCCGCATCAATTGTCGGGCGGCATGTCGCAGCGGGCGGCGATTGCCCGCGCCCTGGTCGGGCGGCCCGATGTGCTGCTGCTGGACGAACCGCTGGGCGCGCTCGATGCGCTGACCCGCTTGCGCCTGCAGCAGGAACTGCGCCGATTGTGGCAAGACGAGGGCATCACCATGGTGATGGTCACGCATGACATCGATGAAGCCGTGTATCTGGCCGACCGCATCGTCGTGCTCGATGCGCGCCCAGGCAAGGTGCGCCGCGTGCAGGATGTGCCGCTGGCCCACCCGCGCCAGCGCGGTTCGCCGGGCTTTGTCGCCATCCGCGACGGCTTGCATGCGGATTTCAGCGACCTCGACGACACGCACGCGCCCGTGGCGCAGGATGTAGATCCCAGCAGCTCATGGGATGGCAATGAATGGGCGCGCAGGATGGCGCTGTAGTTTTCCCTTTTCTTGATCGATCACCCACCCTGGAGAAAAAAGATGAGCAATGAAAGCCAAGCACTCGACACCCTGTGGTACACGCGCTGCCCCGTCCCCACAGGCCTGGGAATCGCTTTGCAGCAAGGCTGGCTGGAAGCCGCCTTGCGCGCCGACGGCACCAGCTTGCGCTCGCTGCGCGAGTCTGACCAGGAAGCCGTGCGCGAATCGCATTTCGACCATACCCTGCAAAATTCCGTGCGCCACGGCGGCAACATCCCCGCCCTGTGGGCGCGCGCGGCGGGGCGCGAGACGCGCGTGATCGGCCTGTCGTGGTCGGATGAGACCCAGCTGATCCTGACTCTGCCCGGCAGCGGCATCCAGACGGTGCGCGACTTGAAGGGGCGGCGCTTCGGCTTGCCATTGTGGGCCAAGGCGCAGATCGACTTTGCGCGCGCGCAAGCCTTGCGGGGGCTGGAAAATGCGCTGAGCCTGGAAGGGCAGGCTGTTGCGGACGTGGAACTGGTCGATTATGTGATCGCGGCGGGCCAGAGCGAAGCGCCGCCGGAGCAGGGCGCGACGACGAATCTGTTCAGCGGGGCGCGGCGTGGCGGGCAGAGCCCTGAGCTGCTGGGACTGTTGCGGGGCGAAGTGGATGCCATTTTCCTGAAAGGCGCTTCGGCCGCGCAACTGGCGCAGCAGTTCGGCTTGCATACGGTGATCGATACGGGCAACCATCCGGAACCATTGATTCGCGCCAACAACGGCACGCCGCGTACCTTGAGCGTCGACGCGCACCTGCTGGAGCATCACTTCAGCTCCGTCGTCACCCTGGTCGAGCAGGTGCTGCGGGCCGAAGCGTGGGCGCGTGGTCATGCGGACGAGACGCGGCGTTTCCTGGCGCGCGAATCGAATGCCAGCGAGCACTGGGTGCAAGTGGCTTACGGCAAGGATGCGCATCTGCGCCTGGACACGGACCTGGCGGAAACGTCGATCGCGGGCTTGCAGGATTTCAGCGACTTCCTGTTCCGCTGGAACTTTTTGCCCAGCAAGGTCGACGTGCGCGCCTGGATCGATCCCCGTCCTTTCGAAGCGGCGCTGGCGCAAACGCGCCGTGCGGCATGAGCGGGCAGCACGTCAACGGTGGCCATGTTCGATGATGAGGAGAATGCGATGCGGCGACGCACGGTGATGGGCGGGCTGGCGCTGCTGCCCCTGGCGGGACAGGCAGTGTCGGCGGCGAAAGCGGGGGCGTTGCCGGCGGCCCTGCGCATCGCCTCGACGGGCTTTGCGGAAAACGGCAGGGCGGAACTGGGTGGCATCGCTTACCGGGTGCAGCAGGAAGGCTGGCTGGCACGCGAACTCAAGCAGCGGGGCGTGCGGCTGGAATGGCTGCCCGTCACGGGCGACACGGGCGCCACCATGAACGAGGCGTTCGCCAGCGGGCGCATCGATATGGCCGCGTATGGCGACTTGCCCTCCGTCATACTCAACGCGGGCGGCGTGCGAACGCAGGTGATCGTGCCGGCGGGGCGGGGCACGGACCAGTTCCTGCTGGTGCCCACCAGTTCGCGCGCCACGTCATTGGCCGAGCTGAAGGGCAAGCGCATCAGCGTACACCGGGGCCGGCCGTGGGAACTGGGGCTGCGCCAGCTGATCGCCGACCAGCGCATGTCGCCCACGGATTTCCGCCTGATCAATATGGATTTGAAGCCGGGCACGGCGGCGCTCGCTACGGGCGCGGTGGACGCCTTGTTCATGATCAATGGCTATCCGCTGGAAGACAAGGGCATCGGCCGCATCATCTGGTCCAGCAAGGGGCTGCCAGAGAGAAAAATGCGCGCGGAACTGTGGGCGCGGCGCGACTTTACGCAAGCCCATCCCGACATCGCGGAACTGGTGGCCACGGCCTGGCTGCGGGCCCAGCACTGGGCGGCACTCGATGGCAACCGCGAAGCGGTCATCAAGGATGGCACGCGCAATGGCACGCCCGACAGCGTGGTGCGGCGCAGCTACGACGATCCGGGCTTGCAGTGGAAGGAGCGCTGGTCGCCCCTGTACGACGATGCCGTGTACCGCCATTACCGCAGGGTGCTGGCATTTGCGCAGGAACAAAAGCTGATCCGCCAGCCGTTGACGGCGGAGGAATTGCTGGAGCCGCGTTTCGTGGCGGCCGGCCTGAAAAAGCTGGGACTGGCCAATTACTGGGAGCCGGCCAAGGTGTAGTGCTACCTTTGGGCGCGCTTCAGTGCGGCAGGCACACGCGTCCCACCAGCTTTACTCCCGTATCGCCCGCATGCGCGCGCAGTTGCAGCAGCATCAGCGCCACGCCCAGCATCAGCGCGGCTGCGCAGAGTTTCTTGTGCATCGTCTTTTCCGTTTTCACTATTTTTATGGAGGTTTGCGACAATATTATTGCCGAAATTCAGCGTGCGGATGATCAAATTACCAAGCGTGCTCTACAATTATGCATCTTGCGCATCCGCGCCATCTGAATTCTATGCATAGTATGTGAAGGGAATGACAAGCCTGTGACTTCCAAGCCGATCAAGATCGCCGCCACCGTCGTCGTGGCTCTCGCCGCTGGGGCCGGCATTTACGCCTATACCCGTCCCGCCGCCAACGCCACACCTGGCGCTCCCGCCTCGGGCAGTCCGGCCGCCGCGTCGCAATCCACCGTGGATACGGCCGCCGTGGCCGCCCAGTTCCGCGACTTGCTGGGCAATTTCCGCAAGATCATCGTGCTGCTGGCCGACGAGCAAAGCTTGCCGGAAGGTGTGCGCGACGAAGCGCGTAAAGTGGGGCAGGCGCTGTTCCATGAAAACCAGGAACGCATCGCCAAGCTCGATCTTGCGTTGGATCAACTGACGGCGCCCACGAATCCGGGCCGCTTCGAGGCGCTCGATAGCCTGCTCACGTATATCGAATCCGACCCCGGCCTGTACGACGCGGACCGCCTGGCTTACCGCGAGCTGCTGCAAAGCATGCTGGCCGACGTGGCCAAGGATTCCTCCTTGCCGGCGATCAAGCTGCACAAGCGCATTTCGGAAGACCTCGATGCGCTGGGCGAGATCGAGCGCAATTACGAGAAGGAAATCCGGCAAATCTTCGGCAACCTGGGCCAGCGCGCCATCGAACTCAAGCGCGAGCGCTGGGACGATTACGTGGCGCAGCTGAAAAAGCTCTACAGCCGCGAACAGATCCTCAAGGAAAACGGCATCGTCGTGCCTTACACGGTGCCGCCGGCCGCGCCGTCAGCTGGCACGATACCCGAAGCCAAGCCTGCGCCAAAGAAGGAGGAGGCGGAAATCTTTGGCCTGGGCTTGCCGAAGAAAACCATCGTGCTGACCTTCGACGACGGCCCGCACCGCCGCTACACGGAAGAAATCAGCGCCATTTTGAAACAATATGGCGTGCCGGCCGTGTTCTTCAACGTGGGCCGCAACCTGGGGTCGCTCGACGCGGAAGGCCACGCCAAGCTGAACGCGGGCGCGGAAGTGAGCCGCAAGCTGATGCAAGAGGGCTATGCCGTGGGCAACCACAGTTTCAGTCACGCCCAGCTGTCGAAACAGACGGGCGAGAAGCTGAAAGGCGAAATCCTCGGCACCGACACCCTGTTGAAAGCCATCAGCCCCGAGCGGGCCGCGCTGTTCCGCTTTCCGTATGGCGCGCGCAACAGCGAAGGCATGGCCGCGCTGGCCGATGCGCATTTGAAATCCGTAATGTGGAATATCGATTCGCTGGACTGGGCCGACCCCGTGCCCAGCTCCATCACGAATCGCGTGCTGGCGTCCGTCGACAAGGCGGGGCGCGGCATCATTTTGTTCCACGACATCCATGAACGCACGGTGAAAGCCTTGCCGGCCGTGCTAGACAAGCTGATCGCCGAAGGCTATCAATTCGCGGGCTGGGATGGCACGAGCTTCCAGGTGGCGAAAAGCACGGCGCCCGCGCCCGAAAAAGTGCCCGTGACGACCGGCTATGCCAATTCCTGGGCCGTGGTGATCGGCATCGATGACTACGCGAAATGGCCGAAACTGCAATATGCGGTGCGCGATGCGCAGGGCATCCGCGAAACGCTGATCGAAAAGTTTGCATTCGCGCCCGAGCGCGTCGTGACCCTGAAAAATGGCGAAGCGACGCGCAACAACATCCTGGCTGCCTTCCACGACAAGCTGGCGCATGGCGGCGTGCAAAAGAATGACCGCATCTTTGTCTTTTTCGCCGGCCACGGCGCCACGCGCAAGCTCAGCTCGGGGCGCGACCTCGGCTACATCGTGCCCGTCGACTCCGACCCGGCGCAGTTCGCCACGGATGCGATCCCGATGACGGAAATCCAGAATATCGCGGAATCCCTGACCGCCAAGCATGCGTTCTTTGTCATGGATGCCTGCTACAGCGGCCTGGGCCTGACCCGCGGTGCCGGTTCCAGCTCCTTCTTGCGCGACAACGCCAAGCGCATCGGCCGGCAAATGCTGACGGCCGGCGGCGGCGACCAGCTGGTGGCCGATGGCGGGCCGAACGGCCACTCCGTGTTTACCTGGACCCTGCTGCAAGGCCTGGCGGGCAAGGGCGACCTCAATGGCGATGGCCTCATCACGGCGACGGAACTGGCCGCCTATGTGGCGCCGGCCGTCGCCAGCGTCTCGAACCAGACGCCCGCGTTTGGCAGCCTGCCCGGCTCGGAAGGAGGCGATTTCGTCTTTGAATTGCCGGGCGAAACGGAATTTCTCAGCCCGAACACGACGCAGCTGTCGACGGAAGCCATCGCCCTGAACAGCAAGCTGGACGCCAAGCCGCAAGCGGCCAGCGTGACGGTGAAGGATTTGCAGGGCGGTGAACAGAAGATCGTCACGCCGGGCGCCGTGCCCACCTCCACGCGCCAGCTGGCGCAGCGGGCCAACGACCGCGGCTTGCAGCTGTACAAGGAGAAACAATATGCGGCGGCGGAAGCGCAATTTACGGAAGCGCTGAAATTGCGTCCCGACTTCGCGCTGGCCGCCAACAACCTGGGCTTTGTCTTCTACAAGCAGGAAAAATACCGCGAAGCGGCCCGCTGGTTTGAAAACACGGTCAGGATGGACCCGTCGCGCGCCATCGCCTATTTGAACCTGGGCGATGCGTATGCCAAGGCTGGCGATGCCGCCAAGGCCAAGGCCGCATACAAGACCTATCTGGAACTGGCGCCGACGGCCTCGGCGGCCCCGGCCGTGCGGCAAAAGATGGAAAAGCTGTAGGCTTGTCTTCCACCATGCCCATCGTCCACGTATTTGCCTGCAGCGGCCGCTTTGCCAGCCTGGAAGCGCTGCAGGCTTATCTGTCGCCCACGTACACGTACACGGACGATGGCGACGCCGTGCCGTCGCCATTCTTCCTGGAAACGGGTCTCACGCAATACGAGCCAGCCTGCTTCGAGAGCGCGATGCTGGCGGCGCCCGCGCCGCTGGCGCAGTTGCTCGATGGCGTCTCGTATGGCGACAGCTGGCTGGCGCAGGCCTGCGCGGACGCGGACGCGCAGGACTTGCTGGCCGACACGAGCATCTGTGTATTTGCGCCGAATCAACTGGCGTACCCAGAGCGCAGTTCGCTGCAGCATGTGGGCAGCTATGTTTACGGCGGTGGCTGAGCGTCATCGTTGCGTTCTTCGTTCAATAGTTTGTTGACGCTGGCCAGCAGGCTGGTGCCCGAAGTGGTGATGAAACGGGCGCCCGCCGCCTGGGCCTCCGTGCCGTAGCTGGCGAGCGTATCCTTGCTGCAATACACCACGATAGGCAGTTCCGGCTGCACTTGCCGTGCTTCGCGCACCGTGCGCACGCCCGCATCCTTGATGCGGCGGCGGTTTTCCACCCGTGCCATGTCCGTGATCAGCAGCGCATAGTGTCGCTGTTGCAGCATGGCCAGCGCCTGCCGCATCGACACGGCCTGGTCAACCTTGATATTTTCCCGTTCCAGCTGTTCCACCAGCAAGGTATTGTTGCGCGGATGATCGTCCAGCCACAGCACCAGGCTGGACGGCTTTTGCGCCGCCGGCACGCCGGCCAGGGCCGTGACGGCGCCGGCGCCATCGGGCGGGTGGGCCAGCAGCAGCTGCGTGATGGCTTCCTGCATGTCATCGAGCGACTTTTGCTGCAAACGGCTCAGTTCCGTCACTTCGATTTCCTTGCCGCTTTCCAGGCGCACGGACTCGTTTTTGACGAGGCTGTCGGCGCGCTTGATCATGATGGACAGGTAAATGCGCGTGAGCAGGTAGCCGATCAGGAAACCATGCACGGAAAAGAACAGCATGATGCCGCCCACCACCGCCATGGCCGTGGGCGTGTCCGTGGCCAAACTGGGCGCGATGAAGGCGGTCATGCTGCGCGCGCTGCCGGGCAGGCTTTTGAGCTCGATCAAACCCACGCCGACGATGATTTTCGTCAGCCAGTCCGACACTTCCACCAGATTCGAATTGATTTCCATGGGCGTGGGCGTGCCCAAAAACAGGGTATTGCTGGCGTTGCCGGTCGCCGCATCGGCGTTTGCTGCAGGCGGTTCGTCCGTGGGGTGGCCCTTGCCATTGGCCCGCTCGTCTGGCGGCGCCACGTTGACGGTGCCCGAAGGCAGGCTGCGCGGTATGCCGAACAAAAAGCCCAGCAGCATGCCGCTGACGCAAAAGCCCAGGCTCCACAGCAGTGCCGGCACGGCGTGGTAGTACGGCGGTAGCAGGGCGCCCGCCAGCACGGCCAGCAGCCCCGCCAGCAGGATGTACAGCAGGATATACGGCAGCACGTCGCGCTTGCGCGCGGCCGCCGTGGCGGTTTTGCTCGCCTTGCCGGTGCTGTCGCTCAGGTCCACGGTCGCTCCTTGAAGATTGCTGAATCCAGGTACCCGGCCTGCCGCGTATATATCCGGTAGGAGCCCGTACTGACATCATAAAAAGGGGAGACGCGATGCGATTGAGAAAACGCAAACTGCTGTCAGCTTGTGCACTGGTATTGTTGAGCATGGGGCGCCACGTGGTGGCGCAAACGCCAGCGGACGCCGCCACCGTCGCCGAGGCAACGCGCACCGTGCGCGTGACGGGTCACTACGACAACGCCGTCGGCACCTCGGACGCGGCCAGCCAGGGCGTCATCACGACGGACTTGATCGTCAACCGGCCCGCCTTGCGCACGGGCGAATTGCTGGAATTCGTGCCGGGGCTGATCGTCACCCAGCACAGCGGCGACGGCAAGGCCAACCAGTATTTTTTGCGCGGCTTTAACCTCGACCACGGCACGGATTTCGCCACGTATGTCGACGGCATGCCCGTCAATATGCGCACGCACGCGCATGGACAGGGTTATTCCGACCTCAATTTCCTCATTCCCGAGCTGGTGCAGCGCATCGACTACAAAAAGGGGCCGTATTTTGCCAGCGAGGGCGATTTCGCCTCGGCCGGCGCGGCGCGCATCCGCCTGGCCGATAAATTGCCGCAAGGCCAGGCCAGCGTGTCCGTCGGCCGGCACGGCTATGTGCGCGGCGTCGTGGCCGATTCCGTCGCTGCGGGGCCAGGTATCTTGCTGTACGGCCTGGAAGTGAACCGCAACAACGGCCCCTGGGACGTGCCGGAGCGCGTGCGCAAAGTCAGCGGCGTGCTGCGCTACAGCCAGGGCACGCCGGACGACGGCTACAGCGTGACGGCCATGGCCTACAAAAACAGCTGGAACGCCACCGACCAGGTGCCGCTGCGCGCCGTGGAATCGGGCCAGATCGGCCGTTTCGGCTCGCTGGCGCCCAGCGATGGGGGCGATACCTCGCGCACCAGCCTGTCTTACGCCTTACGCCAGCGCACGCAGAACCGCTTGTTCGAATTCGATGCGTATGTGATCCGCTCTCAGCTGGAACTCAATAGCGATTTCACCTACTTCCTGGCCAATCCGGCCACCGGCGACCAGTTCCAGCAAAGCGAGCGGCGCACGGTGGCGGGCGTGAACGCCAGCGAAAGCTGGACCACGGAGATGGCAGGATTTTCCATTCGCAACAAGCTCGGCGTGCAGGCGCGCTATGACCGGTTGTCGCCCGTGGGCTTGTACAGCACGGTGGAACGGGTGCGGCAGGGAACGTTGCGCGAAGACCGCGTGCGCGAGGGCAGCATCGGCCTGTACGGCGAAAACACCGTGCAATGGCTGCCGTGGCTGCGTTCGGTGGCGGGTGTGCGCTATGACGCCTACCGTTTCAAGGTCGACAGCAGCGTGGAGGGCAACAGCGGCGCGGCGAGCGACCATGTGGTGTCGCCCAAACTGTCATTGATACTCGGGCCGTGGCGCAAGACGGAGTTTTTCGTCAATTATGGCAAGGGATTCCATAGCAACGATGCGCGGGGCACGACGCAGACGCGCTTGCCCGATGGCACGCCTTCCACCCCCGTCACGCCCCTGGTGCCGACCAAAGGCATGGAACTGGGCGCGCGCACGGAGTGGCTGCCGGGCTTGCAAAGCTCGCTGGCCCTGTGGCGCCTCGATCTCGCGTCGGAACTGCTGTTCGTGGGCGACGCGGGCGAGACGCAAGCGAGCCGCGCCAGCCACCGCCACGGCATCGAATGGAACAACCATTACATAGTCGCGCCATGGCTGCTGTTCGACCTGGACCTGGCCGCCTCGCGCTCGCACTACACGGAACATGACCCGGCCGGCAACCATATCCCCGGTGCCATCGGCAAGGTGGCTTCGTTTGGCGTGACGGTGACGGACCAGGGGCCGTGGTCGGGCGCCTTCCAGCTGCGCTATTTCGGTCCCCGTCCCTTGATCGAGGACAATAGCGTGCGCTCCGCCTCGACCACCCTGGCGTATGCGCGCCTCGCGTATCAGCTCAACGGCAAGACGCGCATCGCCCTCGATGTGTTCAACCTGTTCGATAAACGCGCCAGCGACATCGATTATTACTATGCCTCGCGCCTGCCCGGCGAGGCGGCGGACGGGGTGAGCGACCGGCATTTTCATCCGGTGGAGCCCCGTTCCGCACGCCTGACCTTGTCATATGCGTTCTGACAACGCTAGACTGCGGCATGACAGATCATTTAGTAAATACCAGTAAATTTCTTTCCCTCATACTGCGCCACGCGCCTGAAAAAATCGGCCTCGTACTCGATGCTCAGGGCTGGGCCGATATCGGCCAGCTGCTGGCGCAAGCGGCCCAACATGGGCGCCGCTTTTCCCGCGAACAATTGGAGGACGTGGTGGCGCGCGACAGCAAGACGCGCTACGCCATCAGTGCCGACGGCTTGCGCATCCGCGCCAACCAGGGGCATTCTCTGGCCGCCGTCGACATCGGTTTGCTGCCCGCCACGCCGCCCGCCATGCTGTACCACGGCACGGCCAGCCGCTTTGTGGCGGCAATTCAAATGTCCGGCCTGCTGCCCGGATCGCGCAACCATGTGCATCTGTCTGCCAACCGCGCAACGGCCGTGGCCGTCGGGGCGCGCCACGGCAAGCCCGTCGTGCTGACGGTGAACGCGGCGGCCATGCAGGCGCAGGGTCATGTGTTTTATGTGTCGGACAATGGCGTGTGGCTGACGCAAGCCGTGCCGCAGGCCTTCATCGGTTTTCCCTGATTAATGAAGGAGGGTCCTGGCCTTGGCTTGCCCTGGCGCTTGCGGCGCAAGATCAATACACCCGTCACGCTCAGGCCCGGTGCTGGCGAGATTCCATGGGGGCGGGTGCGCGGCCCCGCGAGATGATGCGCAAATACGTGTCGTGCACCAGGTCGGCCGCGTCGAAGGCGTTGCCCAGCTTGCGGCGCAGCCAGCCCTGCAGCCAGCCGTGGTGGTCGCTGTAGAGCACTTCGATTTGCCGAGGCAGTTCCAGTTCTGGGCCTAGCATGCAACCTTTCCATGCCATGGTCCGCGGGACAGTGTGGCCTTGATGCGATTGAGAATTGTTCGTATTGTAGCCCGATTGCTTGGACTTGTGGCCCGGCAGTGGCGGGCCAGCAACGCCAGCCGGCAGCCATCACGCTGAAATCAGCTTGATATCGGCAACTCTCTCCACCAGCCACACGCAAGCCACCACGGCAATCGCCAGCGAGCCGATGGTCAGCACCTGCCGGTACAGCCAGGTCTTGCGCAGCAGCCAGGCGACGGGCAAGAAGGCGGCGACGATGGCCA
Organism: Janthinobacterium breve; assembly: GCF_051380895.1. Taxonomy (NCBI): domain Bacteria; kingdom Pseudomonadati; phylum Pseudomonadota; class Betaproteobacteria; order Burkholderiales; family Oxalobacteraceae; genus Janthinobacterium; species Janthinobacterium breve. The sequence continues at coordinate 268,712 of NZ_JBNYXY010000009.1, forward strand.
GCTGGCCCAGCTCCACGCCCACGTTGAAACCCAGCAGGCTGGCCAGCAGCGAGCCCTGGGGCAAGCCCAGGTCGCGCAGCACGCTGGCAAAGCCGAAGCCGTGGATCAGGCCGAAGGCAAAGGCAGCCACGGGGCGTTTGCCGCGGAACAGAGGCAGCAGATTGTTCAGCGCGGCCAGGATCACGGACGCGGCAATCGCCGATTCCACCCAGCGCGAGGGCAGGGACACCACGGACAGGCTGGCCAGGCTCAAGGTGAGGGAATGCGCCAGGGTAAATGCCGTGACGACTTTCAGCACGTCGATAAACGCCGCCTTCAAGCCGTGCTGTTGCTCGCGCAAGCCGGGCAGCAGCACGGCCGGCAGCAGCAGCGACAGCAGAAATAAAATATGGTCGTAGCCGATCCAGATGTGCCAGATGCCGTGTTTCACGTAGGCGCCGAACTGCGCCAGGCGCTCGGGCGCGGCCAGCGAAATCGTCTGGCGCGGGCTGTCCGGGTCGAAGATGGCCGTTTGCGTGGCGCCGTCGCTGTTGATCTTGAGCAAGCCCTTATGCTGCGGGTCGAGGTCGGCAAACAGGGTGTAGCCGATGGTCAAACTGGCAGGCGCGGCGCCGCCGGGACAGTCGGCGCGAAAGCGCAGCACGTTGTAAGCGCCGTCCGTGTGGCTGTCGATCAGCTGTTCGACGGCTTTCAAGGGGCAGGCGCCCTGGTCGCTGGCCACCTGCAGGCGCTGCAGCGCATAGGCGGCGATGGCATCGTGGCGCGCGCGGATTTCATCCCAGGTCAGCTCGCCGTCGCCATTGCCGTCGAGGCCGATGGCAAAATCGAGGTCGCGCAGGGCGATATCCCATTGGCCTTCGACCTGCTGGCCGTGCACGGCCAGGCTCAAATAGCTGTCGCTGGGCTTGTGTGCCTGCGCGGGGGCCAGCCACGCACACAGTAGCAGGATGAACAGGCATCGCTTCACAGTACACCTCACAGCGCACCTGCTTTCTTTGTGGCACTAAGTTTCTGCCCATCCTGCGGCCCCAGTTGCCTGACGAGCCGCTGCAGGGCCACGTCTTCCACGCCGTTGGCCGCGATCCAGGCCAGCACTGGCTGGGCTGCGCCGTAGTTGCGCGCGGCCAGGGCCGCTTCGAGCAGGATGCGCATGTCGGGCACTTCCTTCTGGATGGCCCAGTTTTGCTGCGCCAGTTGCAGGGCTGCGGGGATATCATGTTGCAAAAACAGGGCGAAACGCGCTTGCTCGCGCTGGTGTACGGTGTCGCCACGCTGCATGGCGGCGTGGAAGCGGGCCGCCAGTTCCGCTTTTGCCGCCAGGAATGCCGTCTGCTGGCCGGGCAGCGCTTGCAGGGCCAGCGCATGGCGCAGCAGCAGGGCGTCGATGCGCTGCTGGTCTTTCAGCAATTTGACGACTTCCTGTGGGCGCTGCCGGTCGAGCAGGAAATCCCCGTAGGCGCCCAGCAGATAGCTGTCGCGCGGCTGCTGCGCCAGCGCTGTCTGGTAGCGCGCCTCGGCCAGCGCCAACTCTCCGCGCCGCGTGGCCATTTCCGCCAGCAGGGTCAGGGCCCAGCTTTCCAGCTCGGGCGCCGCGCCGCTGCTACGCTGCAGGGTCAGGTCCAGCAAGCGCTCGCTGCTGGCAGCGCGGCCCGTGACGCTGGCGATATTGGCAAGGCAGGTGACGGTGACGAGTTGCGTTGTCAAGGCCGACAGGCGGGCGCAGCTGCTTGTCGCCTGCGCGTAATCGCCCTGCACGGTCAGCACCGTGGCGCGCGTCAGCCAGGCCTGGCCATTTTGCGGCTGCTGTGCGATGACGGCGTCAAGGTCTTGCAGGGCGGCACCGAAATGGTGGGTGCTTTGCAAAATGGTGGCACGCAGCAAACGCACGGGGACGGGGGGCGCGGCCTGCCGCCACCAGGGCGCCAGCGCCGCCTGCGCATAGCCCAGGTAGCGCGGGTCCGTTTCGCTGCGCGCCAGGGCAATGTAGCGCTGCGCCAGTCCGCTGGCCAGGACCAGGTCGTCCGGCGTGGCGTTGAGTTGCTGGCGCAGGCCCCGCAGTGCGAGCTGCGTGGCATCGGCGCGGCGCGGCAGCTGTTCGATGACGGTGCTGCCATCTTTCGGCGTGTAGGGCGTGGCCAGTGCCAGCACGGGCAGGCAGGCGCACAGCAGGGAAATCGGTGTTTTCATCGTGGACGCCGTCGACGGTAGAGTGGGGAAGCAAGGGCGCCGGAGAACGCTGTCTGCGGCGCCCGCACTTTGTTACTGCGCGTTACAGCGGCACCGGTTCCGTGTTTTCCGGAGACGTGGCCATGATGGCGTCGATGGCCACGCCATCCTTGTCATCGCTGGTGGTCAGAATGACGTTGCTGACGGCCACAAAGAAGGCGTCGAGCAAGACCACGGGCGGCGGCGTGCTGCCGCCATTGTCGCCGCCGCTGCCGCTATCGGTGCCGCCGCCGCAGCCGGCCAGCAAGGCGGTGAGCGCCAGGGCGCTGCATGCATAGAGCTTTTTCATCGCGTTCTCCTGGTTACAGCTGTGGCGAACCGGCCACGGGGGTTTTCAGGTAAGGAAAACCCGCCGTGAAGAAGGTTTCGTCGAGGAAAGCGCCGTCCGTGAAATGCAGGGCGCCGGCGGGTGCGTCGGCCGGGGCGCAGCCGATGTTCAGCGTGCACAGCTTGCCCATGGCCACGCGCAGCACCACGTCGACCACGTCGTCGCCGGGGCGGCGGCCGTTCGGGAAGCCCGCATTATCGCCATCGATCACGCCCAGACGCTTTTGCGATCCCACGGCGGTGGGGGCGATCGAGGTATTCAGGCGCAGCATTTCCGAGGCCGTCACGGTGACTGGCTGGTTCACACCCTTGATGCCCGTCAAGAAGGTGGCCACCAGGTCGTTGCGGGGAAAGTTGGTGGGCGCCTTGGCGCCGGCCGAGCCGAACAGCACTTCCACCAGGGCTGGCGCGGTCGGGTTGGTGACATAGTCGGCAAATTGCGCGTCGCCCGACGGCTTGCTGGCGTTGAAGCGGTCCTTGTCCTTCAGGCCGATGACCAGTTCATTCACCAGCGGCATGCCCAGGCGCGACACTTGCACCCACGCGCCGCCTTCCTTGGAGGCCGTGGTGGCCGTGCCCGGTGCCGGGTTCAGCAGGCGTCCCTGGCGCAGGCTGGCCGTGGTCCAGCCGCCGATGACAGGGTCGCTGCCCGCCGTCAGGCAGGCGGTCGGCACTTCCATCTCGATGGCCGTGACGTTTTTCCGGGCCAGGTCATCCTTGGCAGCCGATTCCGCATTCGCGGCAAACTCCGTGGCGGGCGCCTTGATGTTGATCAAGTCGAACGTTTCGCCCAGATTCACGACGAAGGGGTCCTTGCGCTGGCCGACGAACAGGCGCGCCGGCGTGGCGCAGCCGGGGATGTTGACCGTGTAGACGTGCTGCGCGGCATAGGCGGCGTAGTTGGGAATGGCCTTGTTGCCGATATTATCGACCGGCTTGTCGAAGGTCGTGCCGCCGCCCGTGGCGTTGGTGACGGCGCTCCTCGTGCCTGTGCGGCGGTCGCCCCGCACCACCGTCACGCTGTAGGTTTCGCGTACGTTCAGGCCGGCCGGGTTGACGGTGTCGATGGCGCCACCGTTGATGACCAGCGGAATCGAGACTTTCTTGCCGCCCACGGTGAACTGGCCATCCTTGATGGTGTTGGTAAAGCGGAACTGGAAGGTGAGGTCTTCCTTGCCATCGCCATTGTTGTCGATATGGATTTCGTACAGGGCGTTGGGGTCCATGGCGAAGTAATTCGGCCCGCCGTAGGCGTCTTGCAGGGGAATATAGTCGGCCACCAGCGTGGTGTAGGCGCCGCGGCCCGCTTCATAGCTGCGGAACATATAGAAGTCGGTGGCGTCGACTTTGGGGTTTTGCGTGATGAACGGCGCTTCGCGGTGGCTGGAGGCAAAAGCGGGCGGGGCAATGGCCGCCGCCAGAAAATTGCCCAGGATGGCTGCGCCAAGCGCGGTTTTCGATATTGACAAAGACATTTCAATTCTCCCGATTTTTGTTAGCGTTGACAGACAAGTCCAAGAAACTGCAGGCTGCCTGACTTGTACGAACGGGGGGAGAAAACGGATTCAAATCTTTGGCAAGGGCCTCCAGTGCCTTACCAGGCCAGCACTTTGGGACCGATGGCGGCGCCGATGGCCGTCGGCACCAGCATGCCCAGCACGTACCAGAAGCCGACGAAGCTGGCCGCCAGCTCCGGGCAGTGCAGGCAGTACACGAGCGCCGCCATGGCGCCTGCGGCAAACCCTGCAGCAGCCCCCGCCAGGCGCAGCCGCGTGGGCGCCAGCTGGCGCATCAGCCGCAGCACGGCGGCCAGGATGGGGAGCGAGAGCATGGCGATCAGCAAGGGGCAGCTGCGCCAGGTGGCGCCCCAGAACAGTTCGGCGTGTTGTTCGGGCGGGGCTTCCTGCACGATGATGGCGCCCAGCGCCCACATCAGCAGCAGGGGCATGGCGAGCAGCAGGGGCAGGGCGCGCGTGTTGGCGCCTGGCACGCACAGGCGGCGGCTGACATGCCAGGCCGCCAGGCAGAGGCACACGACAAAGCCCACCTTGATCCAGAAGTCGGGCAGCAGGGCCAGCTGTTCCAGGTTGGGGCGCACGCCCAGCAGCATGGCCATCAAGGCCACGCTGGCCAGCAGGCCGGCGCCCAAAGTGGAAGCGGCGCGCCAGTGCGCGCCCGGGGACGCTGCGGCGGCCACGTCGGGGCCGCTGGCCAGCATGGCGATCAAGTCATCGGTTTTCATGGTGCGCTTCCTTCACTCCTTAAATTGGCCGCCAGTGCCTTTAAGCCGCGATGCACGGCCACTTTGACGCTGGCTTCCGAAATCTGCATGGCGGCCGCCGTGTCGCGCACGGACCAGCCGTCGAGCTTGGTATGCACGATGGCGTCGCGCTGCTGCGCCGGCAAGGTGGCCAGCAGCTTGGCCAGGTCGCGGCTGGCCTCGGCCGCCTCGGCATCGGCGCTGGAAAATAGTTCCTGCGCGCTATCTTCTTCGTCATACGGCAAGTGCTGCGCCTCGCGCCGCCCATGCCGGCGCAGCCAGTCGATCAATTTGTAGCGCGCGATCGCATGGATCCACGATGTCAGCGGCACTCCCGTGTCATATGTCGATCGCTGGTTGTGGATGGCCAGCAGACATTCCTGCACCAGGTCTTCCACCTCGTCCGGCCAGCGCTGCAGGCGGCGCCGGAAAAACGCGCGCAAATGGGCGCTGCTTGCCTGCAAGAAACTGCGATACGCCTGCGCATCGCCATCGAGTCCGCGCAGCAGCAAGCCATGCAGCCGCAATTCCGTGCCATGCAACTGCTCGTTCACTGGTATTCGTTGCATGCAGGCCTTTGGTGACAGGCGTTGAGAAAAATAACTGGAATTATTTGCTGGCGGCTGTAACCAATCCGCATCGTGTGGCGAATTGACAGGCAAGCACGTTGCTTCATTCAATATACCGGTGAAAGACCATGGACATCAAGCACCGCCTGGCAATACTTCTACTTCCCGTCCTGGGCATGAGTGTGGCAGCGGGCCAGCGCTGCACCGTGCAGAGCGGGCCGCAGACGGCGGCGCTGGTGGAGCTGTACAGCAGCGAAGGCTGCTCCAGCTGCCCGCCCGCCGACCAGCGCCTGAACGCCTTGCGCAAGGACGCGGGGCCGGCCAGCTTGATCGTGCCGCTGGCCCTGCACGTCACGTACTGGGACCAGATCGGCTGGACGGACCCGCTGGCGCAGGCGCAATTCGATGCGCGCCAGGCCGAGCTGCTGCGCCACCAGCCGCGCCAGGTGGCCTACACGCCCCAGTTTTTCGTGGGCGGCACGGAATTGCGCAGCTGGGATACGCAACTGCCGGCCGCCATCCGCCGCATCAACGCGACCGCCGCGCCCGTCAACATCAGCCTGTCCGCCACGCCGGGGCCGGGTGGAAAACTATTGCTGGAAGCTAATGTCAGCGCGCCGGACGCGCAGACGGGCGGCCAGTTATATGTGGCCATCAGCGAAAGCGGCATCGTCTCGACCGTGCTGCGGGGCGAAAACAGGGGCGCCACCCTGCATCACGATGCGGCCGTGCGTCTGTGGCTGGGGCCGGTTGCGCTGGCGCAAGGCCGCGCCCGGCTGCACCGCGAAGTCAATCTGCCCGCCAACTGGCGCCCCGAATACCTGCAAGTGGTGGCTTTCGTGCAGCGGGCCGACAGCAGCGCCATCTTGCAAGCCGTCAGCACGGCGCCATGCGCGAAGGGAGTGTTGTGATGCATACGCCTACCGTTTCCAGCGCCACCATCCACCCCGCCTGGCTGCGCCTGACGCACTGGCTCAATGCCGTGGCCGTGGTCGTGCTGGCCACCAGCGGCTGGCGCATCTACAACGCGGCGCCATTCTTCCCCTTCGAGCTGCCGCGCGCCCTGACCCTGGGCGGCTGGCTGGGCGGCGCCCTGCAATGGCATTTTGCCGCCATGTGGCTGCTGGTAGCGAATGGTCTGCTGTATCTGATCATTAATATCGTCTCGGGACGGCTGCGGCGCCAGTTCTTTCCCCTCTCGCCGCGCCTGCTGCTGGCCGATTTCATGGCTGCCCTGAAAGGCAAGCTGGCCCATGCGGACCCGCGCCGCTACAACATGGTGCAGCGCGCCGCCTATCTGTTCGTCATGCTCGATTGCATCGTGCTGGTGCTGTCCGGCCTGGTGCTGTGGAAATCCGTGCAGTTTCCCCTGCTGCGCGAGCTGCTGGGCGGCTACGAGAGTGCGCGCCGCGTGCATTTCATCGCCATGACGCTGCTGGTGGGCTTTGTCGGCGTGCACCTGCTGATGGTGGCGCTGGTGCCGCGCACCTTGCTGGCCATGCTGCGCGGCCGCTAAAGGAAATGATCATGAAAAAATCCATCATTGCGCAAGCGCAGGGCCAGGCCATGCTGGCCGACGCCTTGCGCCAGATTAAACAGCCGTCGCGCCGCCAGTTCTTGCAGCGCAGCCTGACCCTGGGCGGCCTGTCCTTGCTGACGGGCTGCAACGTCAGCGACGCGTCCAGCATCGAGACGGCGCTGACGGCGGTGTCGCGCTTCAACGACCGGGTGCAGGGCTGGCTGTTCGATCCGACCAAACTGGCGCCCACGTATCCGGATTCCATGATTACCCGGCCGTTTCCCTTCAACGCGTATTACGGCGAGGATGACGTGGAAGAGGTCGACGGCGACGCATGGCGCCTGGAATTGAGCGGCTTGATTGCCGACAAGAAGCCGTGGAGCCTGCCGCAACTGCGCGCCCTGCCACAGGAAACGCAAGTCACGCGCCACATCTGCGTGGAAGGCTGGAGCGCCATCGGCAAGTGGGGCGGCGTGCCGTTTTCGCACTTCCTGAAGCGGGTCGGCGCCGACACGACGGCGAAATACATCGGCTTCCAGTGCGCCGACGATTACTTCACCAGCATCGACATGGCCACGGCCCTGCATCCGCAAACCATCATGGCCTTGACGTATGACGGCCAGGAATTGCCGCCCAAGTATGGCTACCCGATGAAACTGCGCATGCCGACCAAGCTGGGCTACAAGAACCCGAAGCACATCCAGGCCATTTTTGTCACGAATACCTACCCGGGAGGGTATTGGGAGAACCAGGGCTACAACTGGTTTGGCGGTTCCTAGGAAGGCCGGGGAGGCGGCCAGTGCGGCGTTGCATTGCCTTGTCGTACTAATCGTACTGCCTGCGGCAATGCGCCTGGCCCTGACCACCTCCCGGCCTTCCTATTATTTAGCAATAAGCAGCACCCTGTAGCGCAGCAACAGCTTTACCACCGGGCAATCTTGCCCATCCAACACTGAGACAAGGACTTATCATGAAAACCACCATCACCGCCATCATCGCTTCCGCCATCCTCATGTCGGGCGCCGCGTTTGCCCAAGATGCAATGAAGAAAGACCCGATGGCCAAGGATGCCACTGCCGACGCCATGCACAAGGATGCGATGGACAAGGACGGCATGAAGAAGCCCATGGCCAAGAAACACATGAAAAAGGATCACATGGCCAAGGATGGCATGGCAAAAGATGCCATGGCGAAAGACGGCATGAAGAAGGATGAGATGAAAAAGGATGACATGAAGAAAGATGCGATGGGCAAGTAAGGCAGGCGCAGATCGGGGCGTGGTGACTGCCTGTCACCACGCGGCCGGATCGATCACGCCTATCGCCATCAATGCCGGCTTGCAAAATAAATATCCCTGCATCAAGTCGACGCCCATCTCCCTCAAACAATCGCGTTCGGCGGTCGTTTCTATACCCTCGGCCAGGACTGTAATGTTGAGTTCCTTGCAAATGGCCATGATGCCTTTGACGATCGCCTGCTTGGGTGCGCTTGCCTCGATGCCGCGCACCAGTTCCATGTCGATCTTGATGATGTGCGGCTGATACTCCGCCAGCAGAGTCAATCCCGCGTAGCCGGCGCCGAAATCGTCGATGGCCGTCTGGAAGCCGAAGCGGCGATACTCATGGAAGATGTTGACGAGGTGGGGCCGGTCGGGCACTTCCTCGCCCTCGGTCACTTCGAAGATAATGCGGCGAATGGGGAAATTGTATTCGCGCGCTGCGGCTAAGGTGGCCTGGATGCAAGCCTCGGGGCGATACACGGCATTCGGCAGAAAATTGATGGACAGATATTCCTCGATGCCCAGCCTGGCCGCGCCCTGGATGGCGCGCACGCGGCAGGCCTGGTCGAAGACATAGCGGTTTTCGTCATTGACCTGGGACAGGATCGAGTAGGCCGATTCGCCGTTGGGGCCGCGCACCAGTGCTTCGTGGCCAAAGATCGAACGCGTGGACAGTTCGACGATCGGTTGATAGGCAAAGGTGAAATCGAAGCCCAGTGGCCCGGCTTGCTGGCACTGGCTGCAGCCTGTCTTTTTCCCGGCCTGGCCTGAGGTATCGCTGGAGGAAGTCATGGTCGCGTTGGCCTCTGATGAAAAAATACACAAGTTGTACATGGCTGTTATACCACGCCCCTGTGCCAAAGGAGCGTTATTTGTTGCCCACAGGGGAGGATGATGTCTACTCTGACAAAATGCGACAGAAAGTAATGCAAATTGCCTAACGGCAATAATTAACTGGCTAATCACCGACAATCGCTGTACTATTTCCATTAAGCAATTTACCAGTCCCGATGCGTCATGTAGTACCTTGACCCGCCCATCAGAACAGCTGACCGCCCGCCGCCCATCCCCCCGCGGTACTTCCCCGCCTACCGGCCCTTACGTGCAGTCGTACTGGCTAGCTGCATTCGACGATATCGTTTCAGGTGTTTCACCTCTGCTGCCTGCCGCTTGTCGCGAAATGATCAATGATTCCCAAGTTGGCCATGATGGCCCGGGATACGCTGCGCGCTTTTTTTGCGGCGCCTCCTGAAACCGTCCTGGCATTCGCACGTGACTTCATTCATGCGCAAGATGCGCAAAGAGATTCCCATGAAATTGCCTCCAGCAACACTGGCGCTGCTCGTCACGCTGGCATGCACTGCCGCGCAAGCCCGCGCCGAAGGCGTGCCCCTGTTTGGTCAATCGCTGGACAGCGCCTCCGTGTTTGCCCAAACCTATGCGACGACCGGCGCCAACTCGAGCGTCACAGGCGATATCGTCTCGGGTGATGTCGCCACCATGGGCGCCGCATCCCTGCTCAGTGGCAATCTGCTGTCCCTGGGCGCGGCCACCATCGGTGCCAATGCCGTCGTGCGCGGCAATATGCTGAGCGGCGGTGCGGCCACCGTCGGCGCCAATGCCAGCGTTACCGGCAAGGTCGAGGCGCTGGGAGCGGTCACCTTGTCCGCCAGTAGTACCACCCAAGGTGCAGGCACGCTTTCAGCGCTGCCGTTGCTCGCCGCGATCCCGACGAATGTGCAGAGCAATGCGCAGCAGGTCGGCGCCGCGCAGGCCGCATTGAAGAACATGGGGCAGGGGACCGCCCTGGGCACGACCATGACGCTCGATACCACGCTGTACCCGGGCGTGTTTACGGCGGCCAATTTGTCGACCACGGCCGGCATCACGCTGACCCTGGACGGACAAAACAGGCGAAATCAATCCTGGGTGTTCAATATCGACGATTACCTGGTCACGGGAGCGGCCACGAAAATTGTCTTGATCAACGCCGATGCCAGCAACAGTGTCATCTGGAATAGTGGCGGCTACACGAGCCTGGGTGCCAGTGGCGAGTTCATCGGCACCGTCCTGGCAAAGGATTACGTCAGCGTCGGCGCGGGCACCAGCGTGACGGGCGTGGGAAGCGCCTGCGGCGGCATCTTTTCCGCCACATCGTATGTGTCGACGGGCGACGGCGCGCGCATCGGCGGCAATGGCTGTAGCGGCACAGGCAGCGGCTTCGATATCGTGGACGGTACCGCTGTTCGCAGCATCGACATCCCGGCAGTACCGGAGCCGTCCACCTACGCCATGCTGGTGGCCGGTCTTGCCCTGCTTGGCCTGATGCGGCAGCGCAAGCAGGCGCGCCTGTAAGGGAAAACAAGGCGACCGAGATGCCAACGCAATTTGTAGTAAGCTGGTCGCCTCCTGATTTCCTGCATGTACAGTCATGACCGAACCGTCCGCTGCCGCGCTGTCCCCCGAAGCACATCCCTCCGACAAATCGATCCGCCGCCGCTCGCTGTTCGCCGCCTGCAGCGCGCATGCCGTGCATGACGGCTTGACGGATGTTATCTACGTGCTTCTGCCCATCTGGCAGGCACAGTTTGCCATCAGCTATGCCATGGTGGGCCTGTTGCGCGGTTCGTACTCGGGCATGATGGCCGGATTCCAGTTGCTGGCCAGCCGCCTGGCCAGGCGCTGGGGACGCGAACGCATGCTGGTGGGCGGCACGGCGCTGGCCGGCATCGCTTACCTGATCGCGGGGCAGGCGGGCGGCCTGGCCGTGCTGCTGTTCGCCTTGCTGCTGGGCGGCCTGGGCGCCAGCACGCAGCATCCGCTGGCCTCGTCGATCGTCACCGACACGCACGAAGCGGGCGGCGGCGTGAAGGAAGCGTTGTCGCACTACAATTTTGCCGGCGATATTGGCAAGACCCTGATTCCCGCTCTGGTGGGCTTGCTGTTGCTGGTGTGCAGCTGGCAAGCCAGCGTCTCGCTGCTGGGCCTGCTTGGCCTGGCGGCGGCCGGCTTGCTGTGGTGGTTGCTGCCCAAGCCCGGCAACACTCAGGCCAGCCAGAAGAAAGCGCTCAAACCCATCGCGGGCAGCGGTTCGGCCGCAAGCTTTCGTGCCTTGCTGGCCACGGGCACGCTGGACAGCGCCGTGCGCATGGGTTTTCTCACCTTCTTGCCATTCTTGCTGAAAAGCAAGGGCGCGGGCACGGCCGGCATCGGCGTGGCGCTATCGCTGCTGTTCGTGGGCGGCGCCTTCGGCAAGCTGCTGTGCGGCTATCTGGGCGCGCGCATCGGCATGATGAAAACCGTGTGGCTGACGGAATCGATGACGTCCGTGTTGATCGTCGCAGCCCTGTGGCTGCCCCTGGCTGGCGTCATGGCCATGCTGCCCTTGCTGGGGCTGGCGCTGAACGGCACTTCGTCCGTGCTGTACGGCGCGGTGCCGGAACTGGCCGCCCCCGGCAAGCGCGAACACGCGTTTGCCCTGTTCTACACGGGCAGCATCGGCGGCGGGGCCCTGTCGCCCGTGCTGTTCGGCGCGCTGGGCGACCATACCAGCGTGAACACAGCCTTGCTGGCGCTGGCGGCCGTATTGCTGCTGACCTTGCCGCTGGCGTGGAAGGTGCAGCGGGGCCTGGCACACGGTGGCGCCACATGACAGGAAGCCTCGCATGAGTCTGCCATTGTCACGCGACAAACACGATACGCAGCACGCGCAAGCGCTCATCGCCTTGAGCCGGGATAAAAACGGTGCTGGACAGTGATGACGAACAAATCACTGTGATTGACCAATAATCAGGGTCATGATTGGAGTGCATCAGTATTGAATCTGCGTGCGTGTGGCCATTCCCGTAATAGATAGGAGACAATCCCGTCCGAATATATGTCGGCATCCGGGTTTTGAAAACTCTCTATCATTTAACAGGAAGATTACATGGGCCATTTTAGTATCCCGCAAACCAATAAAGCACTCGCTGTGTATTTTCATGGCAAGACAGTGCCTATGCTCTTTGCGGTATTTGCGGCCATATTGGCGGCAGTGGCGGGATTCGTGCTGTATCTGAGCACGATCCTGCCGCAGAAAACGCTGACGGAATCTTCGGCCATGGCACTGCGTAATGGCGCCAAGCTGGGCACGCACAGCAATCTGACTATTCTTTATGGCACGGCGGTTTTTCTATTGCTGATCGCACTGCTGGTACTGGTGATGCGTGCGGTAATGCTCAAGCGGCAAAAGAGCCGTTTTGAATTGCATGAAGATGGCGTGGTGCATGAATCGGGCGGCATCCGCAGCTACGCTGCATTTGCCGATATTGAGGACCTGTATCTATTCGCCGCCGGCTCCACCGCCATGTCAGGCTTGATCAATAACTTTGCCTATCGCACGGGCGCCGACCAGCCCTGGATACTGGCTACCGCAGAACTCAAGCGTTTTGACGATTTCATGGACGAGTTTCGTTCCCGCTATGTCTTGCACCGCATGCCCGTATTAAAGCAGAAGCTTGCAGACGGCGAGCGCGTGAACTTCCATTACATCAGTAGCGGTAACTTGTACAAGAAACGTTTGCTCGGTAATTTCCTGAATTTCAAGACACATGTAGTGGCATTGTCTGCCCAGGGCTTGCATGTGGATGGTGTCACCTTTCCTGGCAGCAGCCTGAAATGCATGAATCTGAGTGACTGGACCGAGAAAGTGACGATCAAGGATGCGGCGGGCGCCACGGTGTTTTCGTGCATCGGCACGGGTATCCTGAGTTTCGATCTGTTCGTCAATATGATAGACGACGAGATTAATCAGGCCGGGTAAAAATCCAGCGAAAAATATGCCTCTCTGTACTGGGAGGCTTGCGACCGGGCTATCCCGGCCGGCGGTCAACTTCAGATAAAAATGACAGTACATTGACCGTCGAATGACGAATATCAAAAAACGTTTCATGCGCCTTTGGTATGACTTGCCCGCCAGCACTCCCATCGTCTACACTCGCCGCATGAAAAATTTTGAAAAGCGGCGCGACCGCTACGACTTGTTCCGCGCGTTTGACAATCCCCTCGTCAACATCAACTTCCAGCTTGACGTGCCGGACTTCCGGCCCTGGTGCAAGGAACGGAAAATTCCCGTATTTCACTTTTTCCTGTTTTGCCTGCTCAATACGGTCAGAGAAGTCGACAACTTCATGTACCGCATCTGCCAGGGCGAAGTGATCAGGATCGATGATTTCCCCGCTTCCTACACCGTCATCAACGGCGACGAGAACCTGAACTACACACGTTTCACGATGACGGACCAGCTTGATCTCTTCATCGAACGCAGCCTGGAAGCGAAACGCCTCGCCGAAGCCAGTTCCGCGCTGATCAATACAGGCGAGGGCGAAAGCGAGCGCGAGCAGCGCAACAATATTTTCATCACCTGCCTGCCGTGGCTGGACCTGGCGGCTATCGAGCACCCGATCCACCGCCACCGCGACGCCGATATCCCGACATTTACCTGGGGCAAGTTCGGCCCCGTGCAAGAGGATGGCCGCATGCTGATACCGTTTTCCGCGCAGGCCCACCATGGCTTTGTCGATGGCCACCATGTGCAGAAACTGGCGCAGGCGCTGGCCCGGCGCATCGCCGCCTTCATTGCCTAGTTCGACAGATAGTTGCTGGGCGCCTGGCCCAGCACGCGGCGGAAGGCGGCCGTGAAGGCGCTGGGGCTGGCATAGCCGAGGTCCAGCGCGACACGGGTGACGGCTTGCCCCGAGGCCAGCCGCGTGATGGCCGCCAGCAAACACGCTTGTTGGCGCCATTGGGCAAAGCCCAGCCCCGTATGGGCGCGGAACTGGCGCGTGAAGGTGCGCCGGCTCATGCCCGCCTGCGCTGCCATCGCGTCCAGGCTGCTGTCCAGGCTCGGTTGTTGCAGCAATTCCATGCACAGCCGCGCCAGCCTGGCGTCCTGCGGCAGGGGCGCGCTCAGGGGCAGGGGCCTGGCAGCGGCAATCTCATCGAGCAGCAAGGCCATCAATCGTCCGGCGCGCGACGCTTCCGCATACAAGGCTTCCACGGCCACTGCCTCGGCCAGCAGCTGGCGCAGCAGCGGCGAGGTGTCCAGCACCTGGCAATCGGGTGGCAAGCCCATCCTGGCGATGGCGGCCTCGTCAATGAAGACATTGTGCATGCTCACGGCGCCATGCATGCGCATGCCGTGGATGAGCTGGGCCGGTACCCAGCAGGCCCGTTGCGGCGGCACCAGCCAGTTGCCGTGGGGCGTGTGCACGCTGATGACGCCCCGTGCCGCATAGGCGAATTGCCCGCGCGTATGGCTGTGGCTGGGGAAAATGTCGCCGGGGGCATAGTCGCGCGCGGTGGCGATCAAGGCGCGCGGCACTTCCGTATAAAAATCATCCATGGCCCATACTCTACAGTATTTGACCTGGCATCGAAGGCGGGCCGTTTTATTTGTCCTTACCATCCACTCTTTGTCAGGAGTGTGTATGCACAATAGCTATCATCGCGTGGGCCATGGACCCCACGCTGTCATCGTTCTGCACGGCTGGTTTGGCGACGCGCACGCGTTTGCGTCGATGGAAATGGCCCTCGATGGCGGCGCTTTCAGCTATGTCTTCATGGACAATCGCGGCTATGGCGGCATGCGCGGCGCGCAAGGCGACTACTCGATGGACGAAGTGGCCCGCGACGCGCTGGCGCTGGCCGATGCGCTGGGCTTTGCCACCTTCAGCGTGGTGGGCCATTCCATGGGCGGCATGGCGTTGGAACGGCTGGCCTTGCTGGCGCCCTTGCGCTTGCGCAAACTGGTGGCCGTGGCGCCCGTGCCCAGCTGCGGCGTGGCGCTGGACGGGGCGGGGCTGCAACTGTTCCTCGACGCCAGTGCGAACGTGGATGCGCGGCGCGCCATCATCGACCGCAGCACGGGCGGGCGCCTGCCAGCCACCTGGCTGGACTGGAAGGCGCAATACTCGTGGGACAGTGCGGATCCAGCCGCGTTTGCCGCCTATTTTCTGGCGTGGAGCGGGACGGATTTCAGTGAAGAGGTCAAGGCGGCGCGCGTGGCGCTGCCCTTGCTGGCGCTGGTGGGGGAGCACGACCCCCGTTTTGACGCGGCGCTGATGCGCCGCACGTATCTGGCGTGGTACCCGCAAGCCAGGCTGGAAGTGCTGGCCAATGCGGGACACTATCCGATGAATGAAACGCCGCTGGCCCTGGCGGCCAGCATCGAGGCGTTTTTGACGGAAAAGGACTAGTTACGCCGCCTTGGCGCGCAGGCGCAGCAGGCTCAGACCCAGCAGCACGAAGGCGCCGCCCGAAATGCGGTTGAACAGCTTGGCGCGGCCCGGCGTGGCCAGCTGGGTTTTCAGCAGGCGCGCCAGGTTGGCGTAGAACAAGTGGGCAAGCATGGCGCAGGCGACAAACGAGGTCGTCAGCACGGTGAACTGGATGGCCACGGGTTCGCCCGGCGTAATGAATTGCGGAAACAGGGCCGAGAAGAACAGGATGGCCTTGGGATTGGTCAGCGCCACCGTCAAGCCCTGGCGGAAGAGTTTCCAGAATGAGTTAGGATTCGCCGCGCCAAGCGCCACCGGCGCATCGGCCACGATGCTGGTCTTGCTGCGCCACTGCTTGATGCCCAGATACACCAGATACAGGGCGCCAGCCAGTTTCAACAGCATGAAGGCCGTGGCCGAGGTGGCCAGCACGACGCCCATGCCGGCCATGGCCACGCCGGAAATGATGAACAAACCAAAGCCATTGCCCATGCTGCTGATCATCGCGCGGCGCGGGCCGACGGCGATGGCATTCGAGATGGCCAGCAAGACGGCCGGGCCGGGAGAAAACGTGACGAGCAGGGCGACGCTGCAAAAAAGCAGCCAGTTCGAGAGATGCATGGATGTTCCTGAAGTAACGGGGAATGGATTTAAGCGAAATTATTCAGCATTGTACAATTCTTCGGCCGTTTTTGCCGTGAGCCTAAGCCGCAGAGCAGCGGGGCCAGTGCCGTGCGCGTTTTTAGTATTGATGCATGTCAATCTTTCAAATCTTTCTCTTTGATGAGCGGCCTGGCAAGATACTGTGTTTCTTTTATTCAACAAGAGGGAAGTCATGTCCGATAACATCGCAGTGTCTGAAGAAGATGATGAGAAGGCCTTGATCCACAGCTTTGGCGTCGGTCATGGCGACTGCACCCTGCTGGAATTTGTGCAAAATGGCGTGGTGACATTCCGCATGCTGGTCGATGGCGGCACCGCGCTGCCAGCTGACTTGTGCGGCCACCTCGACGCGCATCTTCATGCTGACCTGCAATCGCGTCATATCGATGTAGTCGTACTGACGCATGTCGATGCGGACCATCAGGGTGGCCTGGCACATCTGCTGGAAAACGATGTCTCCATCGGCGAGTACTGGGGGCCATGCCTGGCGGCTTTCCGGCGTTTGCTGGGGATATTCAAAACGGGCAGCATACCTGCTGCCCTGAAGCGTGCCGAGGCGCTGGAGGTACAGTTCCGGGCAAAGGGTATACCTGTCATTTATCCTCTCGAAGGTTATGTTTTCCGTGCTTGCGACAACAAGGTTGTCGTCTCCATGATTTCACCGGCGTCGCGATTGATGCAGCGTTTGCTGACCGCATCTGGCGAAGCGCTGGCGGAGTTGTTGGTGAGTCCGGCCTTGCCGCTGGAATGGTTATTTACGCCCGGCAGCGAGGCGCAGCCTGAAACTGGGCTTCCAATCGACCTGGCCGGTGCCGTGAATCAGCAGCATCGGGCGCTGCTGCGGCCGGTCCCTGCGAACCTCGATGGCGACGAGGTATTGCGCAGGGCGCAGGCGGCAATCGGCGATGCATTCGATCCGGATTTTTTTGGCAATGGCGTGTTGAACGACACGTCGCTGGTGTTTACCGTCGATTTTCACCTGGCGCGCAAGCACCGCCGGCGCGTCTTGCTCACTGGCGACCAGGTGAACTGGAGCTATATCGCCTTCCAGCATCCGCATGGCTTGGCACCCGATGTACTGAAAGCGCCCCATCATGGTGGCCGCGTGTATTTGTCGGATAAGTGTGAAGATGCCGTGGATCAGTTCTATCTGTGGATGCGACCACGCACGGTAGCGGTCAGCGCCTCCGGTTTGCATGATTTGCCAAACATGACCTTCCACAATGCGATTCGCAGAATAGGCGCTACTCTGCTGTGTCCGAATACGCGTGGGTTCGAACCGCTCAGCGCCGGCGCCAGCGCGGCTGCGAACAGTGTTTCCTGTCATACGGGATACGCATGCAGTCAGGGGAGAAGGGCGATGCAGCGCGCAAAAACCAGCATCACCTTGTCGATCGCCGGGGCGGGTGCCGACAACGCCGCTTGCCTGTCTGGCAGTGGCCACTCGGGCATGGAACCGATCGTCGTGCTGCAGCAACGCGTTATCGAACCAGACCAGTCGTTCCTGCGCTGGACCAGCCAAGAGGTATATAAATACGCCAAATGGGTGGCCGGCGTACTTGAAGGCAGCAGCAAGCAGGTCGCTGCGACCCTGCATCAGTCGAAGGAAGCGTATGCCGATGCTCTTTGGCTTACGCCCGTGTCCTGGCGCGAGCTGGAAGCTCAGGCCATGCTTGCTGGCCATCATCACCTGGTGGCCAACCCGCAGGCCGTGCTCAGTTATGGTCAACAGCAGGGCATGTTCTGGGCCACAGGCATCGGCGGCACGGACGTGAAGTTGTACAAACTACCCTTGCCGGCGGCTAAGCTTGCAGTGCGCAAATGGTTGTCTAGCTATGACTATATTGCCTTGCCATTGGCCAAGGATGCTGAAGGCGCCGCGCGCGCAGGCCGCAAGTTCGATGCCCTGCAATGCGTGGACTGGACCTGCTTGCACACGCTGCTGGGCGTCCAGCAAGGCATACCGACGGCGGTGGCGGAGGCAACGCTCATGCCTGAGATATGGCAGATGCTCAGCGATGATTGTCATGCTGCCATGTATGACGGCGAGGCGAATAGCTATGTAAGTGCCTATCCGTATGGATGGTTGGTCTTTGGTAAGAACTTGCAACAAGATCGGTTCCAGGTCATCTGCGGTTGCATGTTCAGCGGCGCTCCCGATTCTCGTTCATCGCAGGTGCTGCTCGACTTCATGCTTAGTGATAGTACGAAAGTGCTGCTGCCATCCTTGCTAGATAGCAATTTTTCCGTGCAGGTGAGCGGGAGCTGGTTCAGCGAGTGCTGCCGCAGCGAAGGATTAGTGCTGCGCATGCTGTGGCATCCGTCCGATCCCGCCAGCGCGGGGAAATCCTGAGGCAGTGCGAGCCGGATCCAGCCTAACTTGCCGCTTCAGCTTGTTGAGTAGTGACGCAGCAAACTGAAGCGGTGGCTCGCGGAGTCTTACAGGAACAGCGCGCCAACGCAGTGGTTGATGGCCGCGCCACCGGCGATCAGCCAGCAGAACAGCAGGCCGGCCAGCAGCAGGGGCTTGATGCCGGCGCGGCGGATGGCCGACATATGCGTCGTCAAGCCCAGGGCCGCCATGGCCATCGCCAGCAGGGCCGTGTCGATGTCGGTGATGGTGGCCACCGTGCTTGCTGGCAGCAGGCCCAGGGAATTGAAGGCCACCACGGCAATAAAAATGAAGGCGAACCAGGGAATGGCCAGCTTGGTTGCCTTGTCGTGGCCGCCACCTTTGGCCTTGCCGCGCGCCAGCACGGCCGACAGGATGACGAGGAAGGGCGCCAACATCATCACGCGCACCATCTTGGCGATCACGGCTGCATTCGCCGCTTCCTGGCCGATCGACTTGCCGGCCGCCACCACTTGCGCCACCTCATGCACGGTCGAGCCGATGTACACGCCAAAGGCGGTGGGCGTGGCCGCCAGCACATGCCAGCCTTGATTCAGCTGGTATAGCAAGGGGTACAGAAAGATGGCGATGGTGCCGAACACCACGACGGTCGAGACGGCCACGGTGACGTCCTCACTGCGGCCTTTCACGATGGGTTCCGTGGCCATCACGGCTGCCGCGCCGCAGATGGAGCTGCCCGCGCCGATCAAAATGGCGCTGTTGCGTTCCAGTTTGAACACTTTGATGCCCAGAAACATGGCCAGGCCAAACGTGGACGCCAGCACCAGCGCGTCGATGGCGATGCCGGCCAGGCCCACCTGGCCGATATCCTGGAAAGTCAGGCGGAAGCCATACAGGATGATGCCAAGGCGCAATAAAGTCTGCTTGGAAAAGGCCACGCCCGCGCCGCAGGTGGGCGCCAGGCGGCCATACACGCTGTTGCCCAGCCCAATGCCCAGCATGATGGCCAGGGTCAGGGCGCTCATGCCGTGGCTTTGCATCCATTCCAGCTTGCCCAGCGCGATGGCGCCCCAGGCGATGACGCCGCTCAGCAGCAGGCCTGGCAGAAGGCGGCCATAGCGGTCGCTGACACTGGTGGTATTCGTTGTAGATAGAGATGACATGCCGTACTCCATGGTTACTGGTTCGTATGGCATGACTGTACAGTTCGCTGATTAAATGGTAAAACGGATTGTTTTTGTATGTTTAACCTGAAAAATAGGTAAATAGGATGGCATTGACCTTGCGGCAACTGCAGATTTTTCTCGCCGTAGCGGACACGGGCAGCACCAGTGCGGCGGCCGAGCACATTGCGCTGTCGCAATCGGCCACCAGCGCGGCCCTGAACGAGCTGGAAACCTTGCTCGGCGCGCAGCTATTCGACCGCGTGGGCAAGCGATTGCTGCTTAACGACAATGGCCGCTTGCTGTTGCCGCAGGCGCGGCAGATGCGTGACGGGGCCGCCAGCATCGAGCGCCAGTTCGCGGGCGCCGACCCGTCCGTGCCCGTCAGCCTGCAAATCGGCGCCAGCACCACCATCGGCATTTATCTGCTGCCGCAGATCCTGGCCCAGGCGGCGCAGCAGTACGGGCGCAGTATCCCGCAGGTGACGATTGCCAACACGGCCGACATCGCCGCCGCCGTGGCGGAGTTTCGTGTCGATATCGGCCTGATCGAAGGGCCGTGTCACGAAGCGGGCTTGCTGGTGGAACCGTGGCTGACGGACCAGATGCTGATCGTGGCCGCGCCCACGCACCCGCTGGCGCAGCTGCGTCATTTGCTCAGTTTCACGGAATTGAACCAGGCGGGCTGGTTGCTGCGCGAAGCGGGCTCGGGCACGCGCGAAGCGGTGGAGCAGGCGCTGGTGCCGTATCTGCACTATCTGCGCCCCGCAGGCGAATTCAGCAACTCGGAAGCCATCAAGTATGGCGCGGCGGCCGGGCTCGGTATCGCCTGCCTGTCGCGGGTCGTGGTGGCCGATCTGCTGGCCGGCGGGCAACTGGTGGAACTGGAAACCATGCTGCCGCCATTGGAGCGCAACTTTTATTTGATACGCCAGTCTAAAAAGATCCTCTCGCCCCGCTTGACGGGTTTCCTGGAACTGTGCCGCCACGCCTCGCGCATGGCGGGGTAGGTATGCGCGGCGTCATTTTGGCCGCGGAGCTTGTAGTGCCGCATCGGGCGGCGCCAGCGTGCCTGTGCGCAGCCGCTTGACGGCTTCCGCCACGGCGCGCGCCACGTTGCGCACTTCTTCTTGCAGATTGGTATCGCGGTCCAAGGTCTCATGGCTTTGCGCATAGCTGTCGTAATAGCCGATGTAGCGGTCCAGCCGCGACTTGGCGCCTGCGTCGAGCAGGCCCATCCAGTCCAGCCAGTCCGACAAGCCCCGCCGCACGCCTTCGATGCCGGCCACGTCGCCATGCACGACGAGGCCATACGCGCGCCCGGCCAGGTGTTTCGGGTAGTTCCAGCCTTGCAATTCCAGGGCCTTCGCTTCCACGGCTTTCTTGCCGTGCGTGGACGTGGGGTCGGGGTTGCCGCCGTCGGCGCAGACGAGCCGGTCTATCATCAGTTTCAGCACGCCGGGCGTCTGGTACCAATATACGGGCGTGAGGATGATGACGGCGTGCGCGGCCGTCCAGCGCTCGTAAATGTCCGCCATCCAGTCATTCGTCTGGCGTTCGCCATGGTTCGGGTAGCAGCTGCACGGCCAGTGGCACAGGGGCATGGCCGTCGAGACGCAGCCTTTGCACGGATGGATGTGCAAGTCATACGAAGACGTCAGCAAGCTCAAGTCCAGCACGTCCGCTTCGATGGCGTCCGCCTGCAGCACTTCTTTCGCCCATTGCGTCATGCGCCAGCTCTTTGATATTTCACCAGGACAAGAACCGTCGTTGCGCGCCGCGCCGCAGATCAGCAGCACGCGCGACGGCGTGGCGGGATCTTTCTGGTGCGCCTCGGCGGCCAGCAGCCGGTCGCGCGTGGCGAGCCACTCCACCGACAGCTCGTAGTCGGGGTCGGCAAAACCAGGCCCCGCCTTCTGCGTGACGGGCGCCTTGCGGCCATCCTGGTAATTCTTCCACGCCACTTCTTCCACCTGCACCAAGGCGCCGCGCACGGCGTCGAACGTGGGGTCGGCAAACGAGCGGATGAATTGCAAATGAAATTCGACCCTGCCCAGCGGCGCGGGCGCCTGGCCCTGGCGCGGCTGGGGAGTGGGGGGAGTGGCGGACATGGCTTCTCCTTGAAGTGGTGGCGCCATGGTGCCTGGAGTCCGGGTGCGGGTCTGTGCGTTGAGCAACTGTGCGACGATTGCTTGCTAAATTCCCGTTTTAGGGATAAATTCCCACATATGGAAAATATGGAATTGACTGATAACGATACGGAACAGCGGCTGGCCGCGCGTTTAAAGCAGTTGCGCGTGGAGCGGGGCTGGTCGCTGGACCAGCTGGCCAGTGCCAGCCAGGTCAGCCGCGCCACCCTGTCGCGCCTGGAAAATGGCGAAGTCAGCCCGACCACGGCTGTGCTGGGCAAGCTGTGCGCCGCGTATGGCCTTGCCATGTCGCGCCTGCTGCGCATGGTGGAAGACGATTTCGCACCCTTGCTGCTGCGGGCACAGCAAAGCGTGTGGACGGACCCGGAGACTGGTTTCCGGCGCCGCTGCGTCTCGCCGCCGTCGCGCGCGCTGGCCGGCGAAGCGCTCGAATGCGAACTGGGCGCTGGCGTAACGATTGCCTATGCCACTTCGCCCCGGCCCGGCATGGAACATCATCTGTTGCTGCAGGAAGGCCGGCTGAACGTGACCGTCGATGGCCGCTCCCATGCCTTGCAGGCTGGCGATTGCCTGCGTTACCAGTTGCATGGCGCCAGCACCTTTGTCACGCCAGCCGACAGCGGCGCCCGCTATTTTTTGTTCATCGTCTGAGGTTGATATGTCTCCATCACTGCACCATTTTACCTCCGCCGATATTCGTGCACGCTTGCCGGAACTGGGCGCTTTGCTGCAAGACTGCGTGCACGACGGCGCCAGCATCGGCTTTATCTTGCCCTTCGACGCGGCGGCCAGCCAGGCGTTCTGGACAGATAATGTCTTGCCAGCCGTCACGCGCGGCGTGCGCCTGTTGCTGGTGGCCGAGGTGGAAGGCAAGGTGGCGGGCGCCGTGCAGCTGGACTGGGACACCAATCCCAACCAGGCGCACCGGGCCGAAGTACGCAAGCTGCTGGTGGCGCCCGCTTTTCGCCGGCACGGCATCGCCCGTTTGCTGATGCAGGCGCTGGAAGTGCGGGCGCGCCAGCTACCGCGCAGCCTGCTGACCCTCGACACGCGCAGCAGCGACCATGCGCAAGCGCTGTACTTGTCGCTGGGCTATGTCGTGGCAGGCAGCATCCCCGCCTATGCATTGGCGCCGGCCGGCGACCGGCTTGACGCTACCACCATCATGTACAAGCAACTGTAGCAATGCGCGCAATGCGCTATAAGCGATGAGCCATCAACGGGAACTCAGGCTTTCAGGCGCGCTCTAACGACGGGGGCTCGCGAGCGTGCCAGGGCGGATGCTGCCTTGTCTTGCCTCGTGTCTTGCGCCACAGCAAGGCTGATGGCCGGTGCCGCGTGCAGGGGCGCCACCTCATTGCCCAAGGTGAAGATGCCCACGGTGCCCGACAGCTGCTGGGCGCGCTGCTGCATGCTCGCCGCCGCCGTCGACGCCTGTTCCACCAGCGCGGCGTTTTGTTGCGTCACATGCTCCATCTGCACGATGGCGGCATTGACTTGCTCGATGCCGGACAATTGCTCGCCGCTGGCCATGCTGATCTCGCCCATGATGTCCGTCACGCGGTGAACGCTGGCAACGATTTCGCGCATGGTGGCACCCGCCGTATCGACCAGGCGCGCGCCCGCGTCGACCCGTTCGACGGAGTCGCCGATCAGCTGCTTGATTTCCCGCGCCGCGCCGGCCGAACGCTGGGCCAGGGTGCGCACTTCGGCGGCCACGACGGCAAAGCCGCGTCCCTGTTCGCCTGCGCGCGCCGCTTCCACGGCCGCATTCAGGGCCAGGATATTCGTCTGGAAGGCGATGGCGTCGATCACGCCGATGATGTCAACGATCTTTTTCGATGACGCATTGATCGAGCTCATGGTATCGACCACTTGTGCCACCACCTTGCCCCCTTTGCCGGCTACATCGGCGGCCGATTGCGCCAACTGGTTGGCTTGCCGCGCATTGTCCGCATTTTGCTTGACGGTGCCGGTCAGCGCTTCCATCGAGGCGGCAGTCTGCTCCAGCGAGCTGGCTTGCGCCTGCGTGCGCTGCGACAAGTCCAGGTTGCCGGCCGCGATTTCGCCCGAGGCGCCCGCGATGTCTTGCGTGCCGCCGCGCACGTCGCCCACGATATGGATCAAGCTGGCATTCATGTCTTTCAGCGCCTGCAGCAACTGGCCCACCTCATCGCCGGATTCGACGCGGATATTACCGCTCAGGTCGCCGCCAGCCACCTTGCGCGCTACCTTGACGGCGTGCCGCAGGGGCCGCACGATGCCGCTACTGATGAACCAGGCCGTGACCAGGCTCAGTACGCCGCCGATCAGGCCCAGCGCGATGATCAGCACGCTGGTATTGCGCGCGCGGGCAATGGCCGCCTGGGCCGCCGCGCGCATCTGCGCCGACTGCGTGGCGATCTGCTGGTCGATGTCGCGCAGGGCGGGCTGCTCTTGCGTGCTGTTGCGTGTGGCTTGCAATTGCTCGATGCGCGCATAGCGCTGGTTCACGCTGCTATCAATTTCCCCGCTCACTGTGGCCAGCTGCCACGTGCTGATGCTGACGACCACCGCCAGCAGCAGCGATGCCAGCAAAAAACCCGTGGTCAGGCGTACACCGATGCGTATGTTTGAAATATTCATGTCCCCTCAGCTGTTGTCCCATGGTGGCCGCTACCCATGCGGGCAGCACGGCGCGGCGCTGTTGCCCCTGACGTTGCCGGGGTGAAACGAGTGTAGCAGTGCAATACTAAGTAATCTATAAATATTTCCATATTGGAATTGGTCACTGCTTGTTTAGCAACAGCGGGTAACTATTGCCGAAATTATTGCCAGATAAAATCACCCGCCTTATTACAGACTCGTCCTACCTCGATCCCGGGCATCGTCTGACTGGCGTATACCGGTGCCGCGCCTACACTGATCTTTGCACAGACCCGGCAGCGGGTCCTATCTTCTTACAGGAGGCTGAGATGGCGAATATCCAGGCAGGATCGGACGGCGCGGCAAACGAGGAAATGACGGCAAAACGCTTGAACGTGGTCGATTGGATCTCCATGATCCTGCTGATCGTGGGCGGCTTGAACTGGGCGCTGGTGGGCTTGTTCGACATCGACATCGTGGCCCGCATCCTTGGTGCCATGACGACGGCGTCGCGTAGCGTGTATGTGCTGGTGGGGCTGGCGGCGGTGTATTCCATTTACCTGTGCGTGCGCAAGCTGCCGGCCAAGTCCTAGGGGAAGCTATGCCTGTCGGTGCCCATCCCCGGCGCGAACGCGAATTCAAGCAACTGGAACAGAATTTCAAGCAGGAAGGGCGTTACCCGGGCGGCGCACAAGAAGCGCAAGGGCTTGCTGCAAGCGCTGGAGGCTTGAATTGCTGTCATGGCTTGATGGGCCGTGCCTGTCTGCCTGCTTGCCTGTCCGCGTGCGCGCGGGCAGGCCAGTGCGTGCCCTGCTTACTGACTGCTTACTTATTGCTTACTTACTGCGTGCGCAGGTAGGCCAGCAAATCGGCCACTTGCTGCGCATTGCCGATGCCCCAGAAGCGCATGTTGTTTCCAGGAATGAAATCGCTGGGGGCGTTGAGGAAGCCGGCCAGGTTTTTCTCGGTCCAGACCATATTCGCGTTTTTCATGGCCGCCGAATATTTGTAGTCGGTGGTGGAGCCGGCCTTGCGGCCGATCACGCCCGTCAGCTTGGGGCCGAAGCCGCCGCGCGCCGATGGCCCCACCTGGTGGCAGGAGGCGCACTTGCGAAATGCCGCCTTGCCCGCTTCGGCATTGCCCGTGAGGGTGGCGGGCGCGGCTGCTGCGTACGCGGCGACGCCAGGCGCCAGCAGCAAGGCTGCAGCGGTGAAAGGAGAGAACAAGCGAAAAAGGACTGCGAATGTCATTGGTGAGGCAGGCATACATGCGGGCATGCCGTACGTGGCAAGGGATGGCGCATTTTACAGGCAGGCATCAAAACCTGCCCGCCAGCTACGCAGCAATGCCAGGACGCAGCGCAGACAGCGGCATAGTATGGACTGAGTATCGCTAGCGCTTGCCGCCTTGGGCGCCCAGCGCCGCCATGGAAGACGCGAAGACGATGCAGGCGATAGCCAGCCACTGGGTCACGCTCAGCAGTTCTCCCAGCACCGCCATGGCAGCCAGCGCGCTGACGGCGGGCGCCGCGCTGCTGAACATGCCGAACACGCCTTGCGGCAAACGGCGCAGGGCAAAGATCTCCAGCGAATATGGCAGGGCGCTGGACAGCATGGCGATGGCCAGGCCCATTAGCGCAATCGATGGTGCCAGCAGGGCCGTGCCCGAATACGTGATACCGATGGGCACCGTCACCATCGCTGCCACCGTCATGCCCCAGGCCACGGCTTGCCCGCCCTGCAAGGTCGAGGCGCGCTTGCCGAAGATGATGTACAAGGCCCAGCACAGCGCCGCCCCCAGCGCATATGCCACGCCGACGGGGTCCAGGCTGCCCGGGCTGCCTTGCAGCGGCAGCAATAAATACAGACCGAACACGGCGCACGCGACGGCCAGCAAATCGCGGGGGCGGCGCGACGACAGCATGGCCACGGCCAGCGGCCCCGTCACCTCGATGGCGACGGCAATGCCGATCGGTATCAACGCAAACGCGCGGTAAATCAGCAAGTTCATCAATCCCAGCACGGAACCGTAGACCAGCAAGTTCAGCACATCCTTGCGCGTTAGCCGGAAACGCCAGGGCCGGAAGATGGCCAGCAGGATCAGCGCCGAAAACCCCACCCGGTATGCCGTGATCCCTTCGACCCCGATGACAGGAAACAGGTTTTTCGCAATCGCCGCCCCCAGATTGACGGAAATCTGCCCTCCCAGGACGGCCAGGGAAGGGAGCAGGATGCTGTCGGGCAGGGGGGAGGTCGAGGCGGGGGAGGTCATGGGGCGCCATTTTAATACGCAACAGGCCGCCAGTCGCTGGCAGATCTGCAACGGACGGCATTTATCCGCCGGCACTGGCCTGCGATATGGGGTGGGGGGCACTGATCGGGCGGGCACTGTTGTAACAGTGCAAGTATTTTCTGATAATGCTATTCTTCCTGCATGCCCGGCGCCACCGGGCACCACCCCGATTCTTCATCTTGATGGAGCCGCCCATGAATTGCAGAAGCATGGCACTGACCGTTGTTTTGTTGTACTCCGCCGGCATGGCCGGTGCCCAGGCTTTGCCGCCGCAGGCGCAATTGCCGGTCTGGGCGACACAGCAGCTTGATAATCTGGCCAAGCGCGAGGCCATCGAAGTCAATGCGCGCATGAATCCCTTCGTCCTGCGCGGCGATTTCGACGGCGACGGCAAAGGCGATCTGGCCGTCCTCATCAAGAGCAAGGACAGCAAGAAAGAGGGCATCGTCTTCCTGTTCAGACAGAAGACGGCGCCCCTCATCGTCGGTGCCGGCCATGCATTGTCCAACGGCGGCGACGATTTCGCCTGGCTGGAAGTGTGGCAGGTGGACGACAAGGGTTCGCTGCAGCACAGCTATCATGAAAAATCCCTGAGGCTGAAAACGGATGGGATCGTGGTGGCGAAAGAGGGTTCTGCCAGTGCCTTGATCTATATCAAGGGTGGCAAGGCAGTTTGGCAACAGCAGGGAGATTGATGGGCAGCTTGCGTTCAGGTCGGTTGCGCTGCCGCAAGTGCAACTCGAAGCAGTGCCGTGCCTGCCTTTGTTGTAGATTTATGGTCTTTCGCGGTGGGTGTTAAAAAGATGACGTCGCTTCAAGCGCTGAAATACTGGCAAGCAAAAGAACGTCTCAGTTATTCGTCAGTCGGTTCTATTTCACAAGCATAGTTAATAAAATATCTACAGCCTGGAAGTTATAATGATTAAAAAATATATTTTTGTGCTCGTGATGTTTTTTGCTTTTTTTGTGGCTGGTTGCAAGGAAACTGAGAATGCTAATAATATCCAGAATTCAGAAGGTGAATATGGCACCTTAGATAAGTCAAATATTCAAAATGATTTTGAGTTGTTGCGCACAAAAACTGGGTATCAGACGGCATTAAATGAAATTCAGAAATCCGCCATTTTTAATGGAGCTACTTCTGATACTGCTCAGTTTATCAAAGAGCATGGGCAGCGCATCGTTAACTGGACTGGTGATATAACTCATATTGCAACTTCTCACGGAGGAGATGAGGTTTGGACGGAAATTGTATCGTCTAATGGTGTAAGTTATCGGATGCATGATATTCCGGATTATTCACCAATATATCGGCAACTTTCCAGTTTGAGAGAAGGTCAAACTGTCTTATTTACAGGAGTTATTCAACAAAGTGGGAGTGGAAAGTGGGAGCGAAGTTTTACAGAGTCTGGTAGTTTGAAAAACCCAGAATTCAAAATTGAATTTGAAAACATTATAGCTTTAAAACATGGGGAAATCATCAGTCCTCGCATGGAGAATGTGAGGGAGATTAATAAAAAGAAAGCCTTGATGGATGGGGAAGCGGTGAATACAGTGTCGCCAGAGGTAGGTGCATACGAAGCCGTCGGAGAAACGTTGACTCGTGATGGTAAGATCAAAAATGATGCCAGTGGAAAACAGACTTCAGATGACGTGATTGAAAATTCAATCACCGTAGAAGATCCAGGTATTGATTGTTCCAGAGCGAAGTCGCATGTTGAAAATTTAATTTGCACAGCTCCTGAACTTGTTGTTGCAGATTCTGATATGACTTCCGCTTATCGGGCTGCTTTTCGTCGTAGTAAAAATAAAAATGATCTGGCTGATTTTCAGGATTCATGGATAAAATTTAACCGGGACAGGTGCCAGGATGTTGAATGTCTAATTTTATCCTATCGGGAAAGGATGAATAGTCTTCAAGAAATACAATAGACGAATCAAATAACGGGGAAATAGGGGCACGATACTGAAAAAGGCTTAACGGTGCAGAAAGTCAAGACAGACACGAACTCGTCATTAAACTGTCTGGCTTGGGGCGGCACAATACCGTTTAAGCCAAGCGCAAAGCGTAGGCAGCGTACACTACGCATTTCAGTCTGCAATGCCACTGCATCATAATCGCGTGGGTAGGAAAAACTGCTGCCCCCTTTGGCCCGGACGCGTGGCAGGCGGCAACTGCTATGTCAGATGGGATGGGGGGCTAAACAGACACGATCATACTCGTGTGCCTCTCTGGCTCAAGCAGGCGTCACGGTGCGAACGCCGCCGCCCCCTCTCGCTGCCTCCCTTACTCCAATCCCAACGCCTTCGCCACATCCCCCCACGCCACATACTTGAAGTTCTGCGGTCCATCGGGCAGGCGCTTGTAGCCGTCCTGGATCACCAGCATGCCTTGCGCATACGCGCCGCCCAGGTTGGCGGAGGTGACGTCGAGGCCATCCGTTTCCGATGTGCCGTCTATGCCGGCCGGCAAGTTGAATCCCACCTTGAAGCGGCCGCGCACCTTGTAGGGGGCTTGTGCATCGAGCACCACATAGCTGCTGTCACCCTGGCTGGAAACGATCAGGTAGCCGGTGTCCGGCTTGGCGCCTGGCTTGCGGTAGATGGCCATGCCTTCCACGTCTGCCGTCAGGTTCGCGCCCACCGGCAAGACCATGGTGAGGGTATCCGGCTTGGCGGCGTCGGCCGAGGTGGTCCACACGCCGCGCGTTTCCTCGCCCAGGAACAAGCGGGCGTTGGCATCGTCGGCTACGCAGCCTTCCGGTTGCGTGGCGACCTTGAAGCTGCGCAAGAGGGTAGCGCTGAACTGCTTGCCGCTCAAACCGATGCTGTACTGCTGGAAGGTGCCGTCCTTGTCGTTGATGAACGCTTGCACGCCGCCGCTGGCCGGCTGGTACAGGCACATGCCGTAGATGCTTTTCAGTCCGGTCGGAAAACGGCCCGCTTCCGCCACTTCGCCGCTGGCATTGATCGTGAACAACATCATGCTGTTGTCGTCGCGCTGGGTGGCCACGGCCAGGTCGACCTTGCTGCCGCCCAACTGGATGTTCTGCCGCATATCGACGTTGTTCAGGCGGCCCACTTCCAGCAGCTGGGTCTGCTTTCCTTGCAGGTCGTAGACCAATAAACCCTGTTTTTTGTTGGTGCCCAGAATGCGCGCATTGGCCGGATCGCTGGCCAGCCAGATGGCAGGATCGTCGGCTGCATCGCCCTGGCGCGCCATCGGCGCCGTCTGCGCTTGCGGGGCGATGATGGCGACCGCAGGCGATGTTTCCGCCTTGCCACTCCATTTCAAGGGCCGCGCTTGCCAGCCGCTCTTGCCGCGCAACATCAACGAATTCCCGTCGAGTGCCAGCTGGCTATCGCCCTTGCGCACGGTCAAGGCGACAGCTTGCGGCGGCAGCGCCGTCCACTGCCCGCCCTGATGGGCGAACAGGTGCAGCTTTTCCGCCTTGCCGTCGAGCACCGCTACGCCGCCCGGCAGCACGGCCAGCGCGCCGGCGCCGCCGTCCAGCTGGCCATATGGCTTGCGCAGCGCCACCACTTCGCGGTTGCCCATGCCTTCGGACTCGGCGTCATACGCCCACACGCCCATGTTCGACTCGCTCACCAGCAGGCGCTGGGCGCCATCGTCGACGCGGCAATGTTTCGCGTGGGGTGGCAAAGCCAGTTTACGTACCAGCTGGCGCTGCTCGCCCTGCATCACCCATTGTTCCGCTTGTCCATCCTTGCCGATCAAGAACAGGTGATCGAGCTGCTGGGCGTCGCGGTACAGGCAGGACGCTTCCACGGAAAACGTCGGCACGGGAAACGGCGCCAGCTTGACCAGCTTGCCGGCCCGGACGTCCACGGAGATGGGCAGCGGGCGCTGCGTATCCGCTTCCAGGAACACGGCCAGCACGCGATTGGCGTCGATGCGCGTGTCGAGCTGCTTGGCGCGCACGGCGATGCGGTCCTGTTCCTGGCCGGCAGCGTCGAACAGGCGCAAGCCGTGCTTGTCCAGGGTCAGCCAGCCGCCGCCGGGCAGGCGCGCCAGTTCCTCGGCTTCCTGCATGACGGAAGGTAAAGTGGAAGGCAAAGCGTTGGCGGCGGCCGCCAGCGCCAGGCTGCTGAAAGCAAAGGCGGCCAGCAAAGCGCTGCAGAGTACGGTTTTTTTCATGTTATTTGCAATCATCATCAAAAGGCGCTGGCTTTCAGGCTCACCTTGAAAGTGCGGCCATATTGTTCGTTCTGCACGTTGTATTGCTTTGTGCCTTGATACACATAGTATTTCTCGTTGTTCAGATTGGCCGCCTCGAACATCACCTGGAATTGCTTGCTGATCTGGTACGACAGCGAGAAATCGAGCTGTTTCTGGCTGGCGACGATACGGTCCTGGCTTTGATCGAGGATGTCGGCGCCCATTTCCAGCAGGTAAGGCGACTTGTAGTTGAGGGCCAGGCGGGCGCTGACGGGGCCTGTTTCATAGCCCAGCATCAAGTTCATTACCTGGTTCGACTGGCCCGGCAAGCGGATGTCACGCTTGAGCTGCTTGTTCGTCGTCTTGTCGAAGCGGCCGATTTGCGCGCTCGAGGTGCTCAAGGTGCCATTCACGCCGACGAGAAACTTGTTGAATGGTGCCGGCAGCATGCGCAGCGGCTGCATGTAAGCCAGTTCGATGCCCTTCACTTTGGCCGCGTCGCCATTTGCATACGAGGTGGCCGTCGTGTAGCCTGTCCACTGGCCCGTGCCGGCCAGATTCGTCGTGTAAGTAAAATTCTTGATGTCCTTGTAGAAACCGTAGGCCGACATCACGCCGTCATTGCCCAGCACGCGCTCGATGCCCAGGTCCAGGTTGTTCGCTTTCAAGGGCTTCAAGTCCGGGTTGCCGATCACGGCTTCCGTGTTGCTGGCCAGGCTGATGCCGGGCGCCAGCTGGCTGAAGTTGGCGCGCACCACGGCTTGCGTCCACGCAGCCCGAACGCTGGTCTTTTGATCCAGGTCATAGCGGGTTTGCAGGTTCGGCA
Organism: Janthinobacterium breve; assembly: GCF_051380895.1. Lineage (NCBI taxonomy): Bacteria > Pseudomonadati > Pseudomonadota > Betaproteobacteria > Burkholderiales > Oxalobacteraceae > Janthinobacterium > Janthinobacterium breve. Next base: position 300,401 of record NZ_JBNYXY010000009.1, read on the forward strand.
GCCAGTTGGTGTACGAGCGTTCGCGCGTCAATGCCGTGGCAATCCCGGCGCTGTCCACTTGCGAACCGGCCGCTTCGAAACTGGTACGCTCGGCGCGCACGCCGCCCAGGATGTGCCAGGCGTCGAAGTCGTAGCTGTTCTGCACATACATGGCGTTGATGTCTTCATGCATGCGGTAATCATTGATGATGGATTCCGTGGCCAGGCGCGCCTTGTCGCGGTCCAAGCCGGCGACTCTGGCGCGTATCAGAGCCGGGTCCAGCGCCACGCCGATGTTGCCCAGGTCATAGTCGAGGGTGTGGCCTTGCACGAAGTTGCTCATCGAGGTGGAACCGGCGCCCCAGTAATTGCCGCTGGTGGCCTTGCTGCTGTTATATGCCCATTGATCCGTGTCATTGCTTTTTTCGCGGCGGCTGACTTTGGCGCCGAATTTCAGGGTGGCGACGTCGAACTTGCGCGCCAGGTCGATGCGCGCGTGGTGTTCATTGTCCTTCGAATAGCGCTTTTGCAGGGTGATGGCGTTCAGCGCGTAATTGGCCGGATCGTACAGCGAGGCGGGGCCGCTCAATTTTGGCTCCTGCGTATCCGTAAAACTGATGCCGGCGAAATTGCTGATGCCGCGGAAGCGGCCGTCGTTCAGCGATTCCGGCGTGTCTTCCGTGGCGCGGCTCATGCCGCCTTTCACGTCCAGGGTCCAGTCGCCCGATTTCTGCTGCGTGCCCAGCACGAGCGAGCGCACTTGCTGTGTGTACTTGCGCTGGCGGATGCGGCGCTCGGCGCGCGCGCTGGCCGTTGCTCCTTCGGCCAGGCTGCCGCCCGCGATATTGCTGATGGTCAGGCGGTCGCGCACTTCATTGTCGGAAAATTCGCTGACGAACGAGCGCAAGAACCAGCTGTTGCCCCCTTCCGGGCGGTAATCGAGGTTGACGGCCAGGGCGCCGCGCTTGCGCACGGGCAGATAGTCGCGCAATTCCAGGCCCGATAATTTGCCCTTGCTCCAGGCGCCGCCCGTTTCGACGTCATCGGAGCCGAACGAACGCTTTTCCGCGCTCAGGCCGGCAGCCACGCCCAGCTTACCGTCGAGGAAGCGCTGGGCCCACAGGGCGCCGCCGCTGGGGCTGGTCTTGCCCGTCTTTTCATCATGGCTGGCGCCCACGTTGGCCGACAGCAGCTTGCCCGGCAAGTCGAAGGCGGACAGCGATTTGACTTCGATGGTGGCGCCCAGCGAGTTGGCGTCCATTTCCGGGAGTAAAGTCTTCGAGACTTCCAGCGTGCGGATCAGGCCGGCAGGCAGGATGTCGAGCGCCACGGCGCGGCGGCCCGCTTCCGGCGACGGCACCAGCGCGCCGTTGATGGTGACGGCGTTCAGGTCCGGGCCCAGGCCGCGCACCGTGATGTAGCGGCCTTCGCCCTGGTCGCGCTGCACCGATACGCCCGGCAAGCGGGCCAGCGCCTCGGCTGCGTTTTTATCGGGCAAGCCACCGATATCGTCGCTGCTGATGACGCTGATGATGTTGTCGGCTTTCTCTTGCGCGGCGATGGCGTTGCGCAGGCTGGCGCGCTGGCCGCTGACAACCACGGTGGCGGCCGGCTGGCCGTCCGCATCTTGCGCTTGCGCATGGCTTTGAGCGCTGAAGACGGCCATGATGGCCAGGGACAGGGCCGTCAGGCGCAGCGGGGAGGGGAAGGAAGTGTGCATGGTTTTCATGAAGAGCTCGGTTAGGGAGGAGGGAACCGGGCGGATTCTAGGCAGCAAATATGACGGTTGCGTGACAGGCAAGGGCTTGTCACCCTGAAAACAACGGCATATAAACGCTTTCCTGCCGGAAATGAGTCGTGGTGAGCTGAAATGACCTGCCAGCGCAGGGCGCATGGGGCGCGGCATGCCGTATTTGCAGGATCGTCACTAGTAATGCTGAGCCGTTTGCACCTGCCGCATGGGCGCGGCGCATGTCATCGTGCCGTCATGGGCGGGCGCTATCGTGGCGGCAGCACCACTTTTAAAGGTTTCCCACATGCTGCCGTTGCACCGTAACAGCCTGATTGCCGCCGCGCTGGCATTGCCTCTGTTCTTTTTCCTGTACGCCACACTGGGCCACGTTAAACCGTTCGCCATCTGGAAGTGGATGGATATCGTTTGCGAAGGCGGCACGGCCGTCATGGCGGGCATCTGGTTCCTGTTTACGCTCAGCAGCCGTCCGCGCGGCCGGGTGACGAGCCTGATCGCCGGCGGCCTGTGCGCCATCATGCTGGGTTCCTGGGCAGATTGCCTCGATGAATTCTTTGCCGTCGATAAGAGCGCCGTGTGGGACAACTGGCTGGAAGCCCTGATTCCGTTTGGCATGCTGGTGCTGACGATCGGCATGTATTACTGGCGCCAGGAACAGTTTCGCCTGAACGAACACCTGCAAAAGCGCGAACGCCTGTTCCGCGACCACCGCGCCTTCGACCGCATCACGCAGCTGGCCGACGCCAGCTACCTGCGCACGCAGATGCGCCTGGAACAGGAACGCCGGCCCGGCCTCGATTGCGCGCTGGTCTTGCTCGACATCGACAGCTTTCACCTGATTAACCGCGAATACGGCCACCGCGAAGGCGACCGCGTGCTGCAAGCCGTGGGTCACATGCTGCTGTTGAATTTGCGTAATGACGATTTGCTGTGCCGCTATGCGGGCGACCGCTTTGCCGTGCTGATGCCGGGCGTGTCGCGCGAGGATGCGGCCGTGAAGGCGCGCCACCTGTGCGCCATGGTGGGGCAGATGCGCCACCATGCCAACGATAACCGCGAAATCCGCCTGAGCCTGCGGCATGCCTGCTCGCTCACCGATGGCGTGCCGGAAGTGGTGTTGGCCGAGCTGAGCCGTGCCGTGGAAACGCTGCGGCCCGCTTCCGGGATCAGTTCCGCCGCACCTGCCTGATGCCGCTGAACCAGCAAGGCGACCCCAGCATCGCGGCCCATCACCAGCCGGCGCTGGTGCTCGACTATGCGCGCAGCCGCGAGCTGGCCACGGCGCCGCTGCTCAAGGGCACGGGCCTGGACGGTGGCGCGCTGCCATCCGCGGAAAGCCAGGTCAGCGCCGCGCAATACCTGCAATTGCTGGCCAATGTGGCACGCGGCCTGGACAGTGCCGACACCAGCTTCATGCTGGGCCAGCAAATGCTGCCCGGCCATTACGGCGCGGCCAGCCACGCCTTGTTGCAGGCGCAGAATTTGCGCCAGGCCTTGGGCATCCTGTGCGATTTTCATACCTTGCTGTGTCCGCTGTTGCAGCCCCGTTTGCGCGAGGCGGGCGACATGCACGTGCTGTATTGGACGGACGCGTTCGGCGCGCCGAGCCAGCTGCCTTTTCTGGTGGAAATGCACATGACGGCGTTGGCCGCCATGTGCCGCTGGCTGGCCGGCGAGGCTCTGCCGTGGCGCTTCTGCTTCAACCGCGCGCGGCCCCGCCATGTGGAGCAGCATGAAGTGCACCTGGGCCAGACGCTGCGTTTCGATTGCCAGGTCGACGCCATGCTCATCGATTCCAGCTGGCTCGACAAGCCCTGGCCGCGCGGCAATGCCACGGCGGCCGCGCTGGCCTTGCGGGCGGCGGCCCTGGCGCCCGTGCCCGCTGCCAGCCTGCTGGGCGCGCTGTACGACTATTTGCTGGCCAATATCCGCTGCGCCCCGACCCTGGAACGCACGGCGCAGGAGTTCGGCGTCAGTCCCGCCACGTTCAAGCGCCACCTGGCGCGCCATGGCACGCATTTCCAGGCCGAGCTGGACCAGGTGCGCGCGCACAAGGCCATCTACCTGTTCCAGGCGCATGGCTACGACAACGATGCCGTGGCTGCCTACCTCGGCTTTCATGATGCCACCAACTTTCGCCGCTCGTTCAAGCGCTGGACGGGGCAAACGCCGCAGCTGTTGCGTCACGCGCTGGCCTTGTTTGTTGCTGGCTGAAGACGATTTTTGGGCAACTGCCAGGCGGCGTTGCGCGCCAGCGCCACAGGCAGTCGTTCCAGAGGGAACAATTGCCCGTTCTGCTACATCCATAGTACACTCGATCAGAGAGCGAACAGACGCGCTTTGAGGCGCTCCGACACGGCGGCAGACGACCGGTGTGCCGTGCCTTAACCCAGCCTGGAAACTGGCGTCACCAGTATGGTGCGCCGGAAACCGGGCAACTTGATAATGCTCAATCGTGTATTCACAATCGCAGATCGATCCAGTCGTCAGTTTCCGTAACACCCAGGGTGAGGCGGTGCGCGGCACGATTTTCAACTTGCAGCGCAATTCGCTGGTCATGGAAATCTACAATCCCTACTCGATTGTGCAGGTCAGCGAGGTGCTCAATGACCTGACGGTGCGCATGGGGGCGAAGAACGCCTATGTGGGCAAGGCCGTCGTCATCAGCAGCGTCAACACGGGCCTGACCGCCATCGTTTCCGTGACCCTGATCGACGAGTGGCGCGAGCTGAGCGACGTGGTGGTGGTCAAGGGCGCCGTGGCGAAAGAGTCCAGCGCCTTTGTCGCCGGCTGGGGCGAGCGCTTCCGCATCCGCCGCGACTACCAGATCGTCGTCAACGAAATGCGCGCCTTCCTGTCGGAAGTGGCGCGCTGGGTCGAGCAGGTCGACTTGTCCGATTCGCTGCCCAAGGAAAACGGCCGCCTGCGCGCCGACATCTTCGATGAGCTGGCCTTGCCGCTGATGGAGCAAACCCAGCTGTACCTGCGCCAGCTGGAGGTGGAAGCTTCCCTCGTCGAGGAAGAACGGGCGCCGGCCCACCGCGCGTTCGCCCAGGCGGCCCTGCACCCGCTGATCCTGCGCGCGCCGTTCGTCTTCCGCACGTTTACCAAGCCGCTCGGCTATGCGGGCGATTACCAGATGGTCAATCAGCTACTGGACGACCCGCGCCAGGGCCCCAGCACGTATTTTCAGATCGTCAATGCGGCCTTTTTGCAGGCGGCCGTGGCCACGGCGCACCGCAACCGCATCGATATCCTGACGGAATTCCTGGCGCAAAAGGCGGCTGCGGCGCGTGTTGCCGGGCGCGTCTTCAAGGTACTCAACGTGGGTTGCGGCCCGGCCATCGAGGTGCAGCGTTTTCTCGAGACTTGCCCCGACGCGCAATGGCTGGCCTTTGAACTGGTCGACTTCAGCAGCGAGACCTTGGACTGGACGCGCGCGCGCCTGACCACCATCATGCAGCGCACGGGACGCGTGGTCGAGATCGATTACGTGCACGATTCCGTGCACAACCTGCTCAAGCGCCGTCACGGCTCGGGCGCCGCGGGCTTGCCCGGCAGTTTTGACGCCGTGTATTGCGCCGGCCTGTTCGATTACCTGTCCGACAAGGTGTGCGCGCGCCTGTTGCTGCACTTCGCCTCGCGCGTGGGGCCGGGCGGACGTTTGCTCGTCACCAATGTGCACGCCGACAATCCGGGCAAGTTCGGCATGGAGCATTTGCTGGAGTGGCATTTGATCTATCGCAATGAAGCGGGCTTGTCGGCCTTGCTGCCCGAACATGCAATGGCGCCGAAAATCTATGTCGACCCCACGGGCGTGAATGTGTTTGCGGAAGTGAGCATTCCTTGATGGATACTCCAGGCCTGCACGCCGGCTACACGGCCGTTTTGCGCGACTTCCGCCTGGAATTCAGCCGCGGCGGGGCCTACACGGGCATCGTGCTGATCCTGCTGGGCATGGGCCTCGATTCGGCCCTGTATCCCGACAAGCAGTCGGCCTTCACCGGTGCGCGCATCCTCGTGTCGGCGCTGATCTTTTGCGTCGTGCTGGCCATGCGCACGCGCTGGGCGCAAGACCGCATCCAGGGCCTGACTTTTGTGTGGCTGATCCTGCCGCAAATCATGATTGCCTGGATGATCGCCGTCACGGAAGGGGCCGCCTCGATCTATTACGTGGGCATGACCCTGGCCATCTACTCGTCGGGCATCGTGCTGGCCTTCGGCTTGTGGCAAAACATGGTCTTTGGCGCCGTCTCTTGCCTGTTGTACGTGGCCGCCTGCGCCTGGCATGCGGGCGGTTTCGACTTGCCGGGCACGTTTGTCGTCAACTGTCTGTTCCTCATCATGTCGGCCAGCATCAGTGCCGTGTTTACCTATTTCAACGAGCGCGCCCGCTTCATGCTGTTCCAGCTGAAGGCGGAAGTAGCGCAAAAGAACACGCAGCTGGAAGAAACCAACAAAAGCCTGGCCGATATCAAGGGCCAGATGCTGCAGCAAGAGAAAATGGCCGCCATCGGCACCCTGGCCGCCGGCATGCTGCATGAAGTAAACAATCCCGTGAATTTCTGCATGATGGCCATCGAGGTGGCCATCGAAGACCCGGCCGCCCAGCAAAGTGCGCTGGTGAGCGAATGCCTGGCCGACGCCAAGCAGGGCATGCTGCGCGTGCAGCACATCGTTTCCGACTTGAAGACCTTTGCCTACCGCAAGAGCGGCAACCAGCTGGAAACGGGGCACTTCCAGTTCCGCAGCGCGCTCGATGCCGCCATTCGCCTGGTGGGGCATGAAACGAAGAATGTCAGCATCAGCCACGACTTGCCGGTCGACACCCTGGTGCGCGGCGACGAGGCGGCCATCGTTGGCGTGCTGATTAACTTGCTGGGCAATGCCGTGCTGTCCATGCGCAAGGGCAATGCGCCGCCGTTCGAGATCCGCATCACGGCCCGCTGGGATGACAAGCGCCTGCGCATCAGTGTGCGCGACAACGGCCCCGGCATCGCCCCGGAAAACCTGGCGCGCGTGTTCGAGCCGTTCTTCACCACGCGCGAAGTGGGGCAGGGGCTGGGCCTGGGCCTGAGCATTAGCTATGGCGTGATCGAGCGCCACGGCGGCACCCTCAGCGCCGAAAGCGAGCTGGGCGTTTGGGCCAGCATGAATTTCGATTTGCAGCGCTCCGACTGGGAGGGCCGTTAGCATGGACAACGATAGCCGCGCCAGCGTGCTGTACGTGGATGACGAAGCGCTGGCCTGCAAGTATTTCGAGCGTGCCATCGGACCGCGCTACCGCGTGCTGACGGCGCAGAGCGTCGATGCGGCGCTCGCTGTGCTGGCAGACAATGGCGCTCAGGTCGACGTGCTCGTTACCGACTACCGCATGCCGGACCGCCTGGGCAGCGAGCTGCTGCAGGAAGTGGCGCAGCACTATCCGCACATCGTCTGCATGCTGGTGACGGCGTATGCGGACAAGGACGTGCTGCTGGAACTGATCAATGGCGGTTCGTTGTTCCGCCTGCTGGAAAAGCCGCTCGACTTGCCCGCCATGCAAACGGCGCTGCAACTGGCCGTGCAGACGGGACGCGAGCGCGCCGCGCGCCGCCAGGGGCTGGTGGCGATGGAAGAGTCGCTGGCTTTCCTCGCGCATGAATTGAACACGCCGCTGGCGGCCATCGCCAATTTTGCGCGCGGCATCGCGCGGCGCGCGCAGGCGGATTCCGCACCGCAGGCCGAGATCGGCGAAGCGGCCACCTTGATGCACGACAATGCGCGCTATTGTTTGTCCGTGCTGGCCAGCTTTGTCGACACGGTGCGCCTGGCCAGTGCCGGGCCGGGCATGCAGGGCGGACGCCGCGCCGGCAGCGCGCGCCAGTTGCTGGCCGCCTTGCTCGACAGCTACCCCTTGAGCACGGCCCAGCGCGCCGCCATCACGCTCGAGCAGGGGGAAGATTTTGCCATTGCCGAGTCGCCCAATTGCGTCGCGCTGATTCTGTCGTCCGTGCTGGCGAATGCCTTGCGCTCGGCCGGTGAACAAGCCCATCCTGCGATCGGCATCCGCATCGATGCCGGCCGCATCACGGTGCACGACAATGGCGCCGGTATCGCCCCCGAGATTGTCGCGCAGTTGTTGATCGACCCCGTCAGTGCCAGCGGCGACGAAGGCAAGGGCTGGGGCATGGTGTTTTGCCATCGCATGATGCAGTCGTTTGGCGGCAACCTCGATATCGCCACCGAGTTTGGCAGTTCCACCACGGTAACCCTGAATTTTCCAGTACATATAAGGAACGAGCATGATTGACGCCAATCTGCGTTTACCGGCTCAGCGTGAGCCGGCGCAAGGCTTGCCGACGATACTCTATGTCGATGACGAGGCCAACGCCCTCAAATATTTCCAGCGCGCCATCGCGCCGCTGGCCGACGTGCTGACGGCCACCTCGGTCGAGGAGGGCAAGCGCATCCTCGACGAGCAGGCCGACCGCATCGCCGTGCTGGTGTCGGACCAGCGCATGCCAGGCGCCTACGGCAACGAGCTGCTGTCATACGCCTGGGACCGCCATCCGCACATCGTGCGCATCCTGACCACCGCGTATTCCGAACTGGAGCACACGGTGGAAGCCGTCAACCAGGGGCAGATCCACCGCTACATCCAGAAGCCGTGGGATATCGCGGCCCTGCGCATGGAATTGAAGCAGGCGCTGGAGCTGGCGCGGCTGCGCAATGAACACGCCCAGTTGCTGCGCGAAAAGCTGATGGTGCGCCAGCGGCAAGCCGTCGCCAACCGCATCGGCACCCTGTACTCCCTGTGCGCCAGCCTGGCCGGGCCGGAACAGCAACTGCCCGTGGAAGCGTATCTGTCGGCGGCCCTGACGGCCGGCGTCACGCCGCCCGAGCCGGACTGGTTGCTGATGGATTATGCCGACCTGGTCAGTTCGGAAGCCTTCCGCGGCACCGCCTTTGCGGCCGCCGTGCGCCAGCAGCTCGACACGCTCGAGCGCGAGCATCCGGGGCGTGGCGTGGAGCAAGCGATCGACATGCTGCTGCCCGTGTTTGGCGCGGCACTGCAAAACCAGGGCGGCACGGCGCTGTTCCTCGATGGCCGGCTGCTGACGGAATTCCTGGAAACGCCCACCACCACGCCCGTCTCGTCCATCCACGCATTCTGGCTGGCCAGCTTGCTGTGGCTGGCGCGGCGCGGCTGGTCTTTGCAGCTGAGCAAGACGGAACAAGGCTTGCAAGGCAAGGTAGTGCAGGCTGAACCGGCGCTCACGCCGGACCATTTGGCCGCCTGGATCGAACAGTTCTGACGGCGCCGGCCCGCAAGGGCGGCGCCAACAGAAACAGGGCCGCGCGGGCCCTGTTTCTGTTGGCGGTGAGGGGGCTTAGTGCTCTGCCGCCGCCTTCAGGTTGTTCAAGCCTTTTTCAAAATCCTTGCCTATCATCCTGTCCATGCTGACAAACACCGTCATGACCTTGCTGACGTAAGGGCTGGGGCCCGTCATGGTCCAGTTCACCTTGGTGCTGTCGCCCTCGGGTGTCATGCTGAAGGTGGTGGTGTTATGGCTTTCGAACGGTTTCAGGAAGTCCAGCTTTATGACGGTACGCTCGGGCTGGGCCGCTTCCGTGATTTCCATGCGGCCGGCGCCCACCTTGTCATTGCCTTGCCACGCATATTGCGCGCCCAGGCCGTTGGCCGGGCCCGCAAAGGTGCGGCGCATGGCCGGATCGAGCTTTTCCCAAGGCGACCAGGCAGCCCAGTAGTGGAAATCCGTGATCAGGGCGGCGATTTTCTCGGGTGGCGCCTTGATGGTGATTTCGCGCTGGACACTGAAGGTGTCGGGCTTGGTGGTGGCATAGCCGAGGATGGCGGCGACGACGACAACGATCAGCAGCAGGGTTTTTTTGATCATATGCTCTCCAAATCTTGAATGGTCGATGCGAACAAATCAAGGCAATCTTAGCAGATATGAATGGCTGTGCGCAGCCTGTTGGCCTTTATTTGCGCCAGCTCTGCGCAGGGCCGCCTGCCCGCCCGCCTGCACGCCAGTTCGCCATCGCATACCGGCGCGCACGCCAGGTTTGTGCGGGTTTGTGGCGAGGGCCCGCGTCCGCTAGAATGCTGGCCTGCAAAGATTTCAGAGGGAAATATGATTCAACGATCGATCGCCAGACTGACTCTGGCGTGCGGCTTGCTGGCTTGCGCCTTTGCCGTGAACCTGGCGCATGCCGATGCCTGTCCTGCCCATTACGTCGATGGCCGCAAGCCGGAAATCACCAACTCCAAGCTGGACGTGGCGACGAAAGAGCTGTGCTACAACGTGTTTGGAGTCATGCACTCGGGTATTACGCGCACGCCGCTGTGGTCGGCCGAGCACTTGACCGCGAACAACCTGGAAGCGGCACAGGACTTGTCGCGCGAAAATTCCTTCCATGCAGAACGCAAGCTGCCCGCCGCCCAGCGCGCGGAGCTGGCCGATTATGCGCGCAGCGGCTTCGACCGTGGCCATATGGCGCCCAACGGCGACATGCCGGACCGCCAGAGCCAGCGCGACAGCTTTACCCTGGCCAACATGGTGCCGCAAGACTCTCGCAACAACCGCTATGTGTGGGCCGGCATCGAAGGCGCCGTGCGCAAGATGGCCAAGAAAGAGGGCGACCTGTACGTGATCACGGGACCGGCTTTTATTGGCGGCAACTTGCGCAAGGTGGGCAGGGTGATCGTGCCCAGCCATCTGTACAAGGCCGTGTACAGCCCGCGCCAGCGCTCCGGCGCCGCCTATTTCATAGAAAACGTCGATACCAAGGCATATGAAATACTGAGCATTGCGCAACTGGAAGACAGGATAGGCATCGATCTGTTACCGTCGCTGACGCGGCAGCAAAAGCTGCGCATGCTGAGTTTGCCGAAGATCAATAGCAAGTCCAAAAAATAATCCCCTTGAAAGGAAATCCCATGTGCGCAAAGAAATTCGTCCCGTATGCCAATGAAAGCGATGTGCTGGAGATCGGCGGCCTGAGCATCGAAAACCGCATCGACCGCATCAGCATCAGCGGCGACATCGACCTGACCCTGGACAAGCCGGGCCTGGCCTTGGCGAAACAGCTGCAAAAACTGCTGGGCGACGTGGTGGCGCAGCTGGAAAAGCAGGCGCTGCCCGACCAGCTGCCGCCGCCCGAGGTGACGTCGGTGGCCAATCCCTTCGAGTGACGTTGGGGCTGACGCCTATTTTGCCGGACTGGCGGCGCGATAGTAGCCTTTCCGGCTGAGTTCTTCCGGGGCATTCGCGACTTCATACGCGGTCAGGGCGATGGCGATGGCGGAATATTGCTGCGCTGAGCGAAATGGCAGCACATTCTCGTACGTGTCGAGCACCGTGTGATGCACGCGCGCATAGTCGAAATCGCCGAGCACGGTAAATTTCGGCGTCGGCACGCCATGCAGGCTGAAGACGGCGTCATCGCTGCCGGCCCGCGCGCTCATCGCCTTGCTGGCATCGCGCGGCACGTCATTGATGCTCGCGGCGAAACCGAACACGGGATGGACGTCTTGCAGGGCCTGTTCGACCCGGCCAAACACGGCTTGCCATGCCGTGGGGACCGCGATGCCGTCGATGGCGCCAGGCCGGCCGTCGCGGTTGAGCATCATGACGATATTGTTCAATTCACCCGCATGCCGCTCGGCAAAGGCAAACGAACCCTTGCGGCCGATTTCTTCCGAGCCAAAGGCTGCCAGCATGATAGTGCGGCGCGGCCTGGCATTGGACTTGGCCAGCAGGCGCATCGCTTCCAGCATGGTGGCCACGCCGCCGCCATTGTCGGCCGCGCCCGTGCCGCCATCGAAACTGTCGAGGTGGGCGCCGATCAGCACGACTTCTTCCGGCTTTTCCGTGCCGGGGATGCGGGCGACCACGTTGTGATACGTCACCGGGCCCGGATAGAACCAGTTGCGGATGTCAAACTCCAGGGTGACTGCTTCGGCGCGCGCCAAACGCTGGCGGATGTCGGCGTATTGTGGCGCGGCCAGCTTGATGTCAGGCAGGGTGGGCAGGGTCGCCCAGGTGGCGGGCGCCGCGCTGGCGGCATACAGTGGTTCTTCGCCAGACTGGATGGTGCCCAGAGCCCCGGCTTCCATCAGTACCCGGGTGATGGCCCCGGGCTTGTGGATGGCCCTGCCATCGCGCCCGCCGCCGCTGTTTTCACCGCCGATCAGTACCCATTTGTCCTTGAATTGCGCAGCGCGCTCCTGCGCTTCTTCCAGGGTGGCCGGTCCCAGGGTGGCCAGCCCTTGCTGCACGCCACGCGTGCCGGCCGAATAGGCGGGCGTCGCCATGCGCAAGGGCTGTTCCCGGGGCGCCAGCATCTTGCCCGACCAGGGGCCGCGGTTGAAGCCGACGGGCATGGCACCGGCTTCTTCCAGTTCGGCCTGCACGCCCCATTGATGCAGTTGCATGCGCGCCCATTGCGCCGCATGCGTGTAGGCATCGCTGCCGGTCATGCGGCCGCCGAAGCGGTTGCTCAGGATGTCGAGCCAGTCCATGGCGCGCGGGTCGCTGGTGCCCAGCGCCACAATGCGCCGAGCCGTGGCGTCGCTGGACGGCGACGATGTGGCCTCGATGCCGGCCTCGATGCTGGCATCTCTGCCGGACAGCGTGGCCAGGAAGGCGGGCAGCCTGTCCTGCTGGCGCGCCGCCAGCGCTGCGTCCAGCTTTGCGGAACGGTAGCGGCTATCCTGACGCAGCAGTGTGTCGTAGGCGCGCAACACGCCCTGCATGCCCGCCAGGTCGCTGGCGCTCTGCTGCCGGGCCTGGTCCGGGTGTTCGATCTGGAAGGCCATCACGCTAGCCAGGTACTGGAAGCGCAGCGCCTCGCGCGTGGCCGGCGTGGGGGCGGTGTTCAGCCAGTCATCGGGCATGCTGGCGCCAAACGTGAGGTCGGGAATGGCCTCGATCCATGCGCTGAGCCAGGCGCCATCGCGCTGTTGCAGCGCCAGCGGATCGTGCTGCGCTTGACTTGCCATCTGCACCACGCGCGCGCGTTCGGCCGGCGTCGAAGGGCCGCGTGCGGCACCGCTTGCCGTCAGTGGTGCGGCTGGCAGCGCCGGCGGCACATAGCGTTCCCTGAGCCGCGTTCCCGTCACGGGCTTGGGTTCGTTCTCATCGGTTTCGACCAGGCGTACGCCGCTCAGCACCTTGCCTTTGGCTTGCAAGGTCCAGCGTATCGTCACCTCGGTGCTCACTTCCTTGCCGTTGCGCCCCGTGCTGACGCGCTTGCCGCCATGCCGGAAGACGGTGCCGGCGGGGCCGGGCGTGCCGTTGACCGTGCGCGGCGAGGTAAGCTGGCCCCGCTCGTCGAGCCAGGATATCGTCGCGCGCAAGCTGCCCTGGTCTTCGCTGATGTCGAGTATGCCCGTGTCGATCAGGTCGACGTCGACGCCGTTCGTCGTTGTCGTGCCCGTCGCCGTCTGGAATTGCCAGTGTCCCGCAAGGGCCGGCGTCTGGGCGTACAGGGCGCCAGGCAGCGCGGCAACGGCGAGGACGCAACTGGCGTAAAGGTGGGGAGGGAGCAGATGCATGGAGATCCTTGTCATGGTTCTCACTCGGGACGAGTGGAAAAACATTATGGGGATAACTAGATTGCCAAGATGATACTTTGCGACCAAGGCGGGGATTTGCGGCTTGAAGGCGCGTTTGGCCGTGCCCAATACCAGGTCAACCTCATCCGGTAAGCTGCATCGGACGAGGTTGGCCTGGCACAAACTTACTTGGCGAACGCCTGCGCCGCTGGCGTCACGGTGACGGCTTCCGGCTTGATGTGCAGCTGCATCGCGCCGATGACCTTGTCTTCATCGAGCAGCGCCTGCGGCTTGTTGCTGTCGTACTTGATGGGAGAAAACGCGTCGCTGACGAGCTTTTCCTTCAGGCCGGCCGCATCCTTGGCGACGATCACCACGGACAGGTTCTTCGCCGACAAATGCTGCTTGATGGCACGGTTGACATCGGCCACCGTCAGCTTGGACAAACCATCACGCATCAGCTTGGTAAACTCGGGCGTGCCATACCATTGCGAATCGAGCGCGTAACCCAGTTGCTGGTCTTGCGTCGAGGTCATGACAAACACGTTTTTCATCAGGTAGTCGCGCGTGGTGGCGAAATCGTCCTGCGTCAAGCCATGGTCGACCAGCTTGCCCAATTCCGTCAGGGCCACGCGCAGGGCGAAGTGGGCGTTGTCCGGCGCCACGGGGCGTATCCAGATTTCGAACAGCTGCGCCTTGCGGCCCAGGTTCGGGTTCGGGAAGAACTGAAACATGCCGCGCGGGAAGGCTTCGATATACGCGTAATCGCCATAGTTCATGCCGCGAATTTCACGGATGCGCTGGTAGAGGTAGGAATTCGAGGCACGGTGCTCGCCCAGCCAGGTCTTCGCCAGCCACAGGGCGGGAAAGTCCGGGTGCGTGCGCGTCACTTCCAAAGGCAGGCCGAAGGAAATGGCCGTGGCGCGCGTGTTTTTCTCGATAATTTCCACTTCCAGTCCCTGCGCCTTGCGACCTGCAGGTTTCAGCGTGGCCGGCAAGCCGGCACCGGCCGGCAGTTTGCCGAGTGCCTGGGTCAACGAGGCCGTCATGGCGTCGGAGACGTCGCCGGAAATGCCCACCTTGACGGCGCCTTGCGCATACGCGCTCTGCCAGAACTGTTTCACATCGTCCAGGGTGATGGCGTCGATGCCGGCCACCGTACCCAGCACCGGGTGGCCATACGGCGTGCCCGCGTAGACATTCGTTTGCAGGCGTTCCTTGGCGAATTCCTCTTCGTTATTGTCCTTCAGGTCCAGCAGCAGCGCGTTGCGTTGCGCATCCTTCAGGCGGCGGAAGTCTTCCTCGCGGAAACCGGGCGAGAGCAGCAGCGGCAGGGCGATGGCGTTGAACTGCGTCCAGTTATCCTTGTGGATGGAGCCCGTAAACGTCGTCATTTCCTTGTCCACCTGCTGGGAAAAGCTGCCGGCCAGCGGGAACAGGGCCTGATTGACCTCGTCGATCTTGCGCTCGGACGAGCCACCGGACGCTACCATGGCGGCCGTCAGTGCGGCCAGGCCTTCCTTGCCTTGCGGATCTTTCGCGGAACCGGCCGTAAACAGCAGCTTGTAGCGGATTTGCGGCAGCGCGGATTTTTGCACCAGCACGTCGAACTTGGCGTTCGAGGCTGCCGGCAGCAGGCTGGCCAGCTTCGGCGTGGTGGCGATGGCGGCCGCCATCGGCTGGTTCGACAGGGTCGTCACCACCAGGCCGTCGTCCGTCAGGTATTTGCGCGCGGCGGCTTGCAGGTCGGCCGGCGTGAGCGTATCGATCAGGCGGTAGTACTGGTTGATGGTGGCGTACGAGCGGTCGAAATGCACGAAGGACGCCAGGGTGCCGGCGATCTGCTCCGTGTTGTCGAGCGAGCGGATCAAGCCGTATTTTTCGGCCGACTTGGCGTCCGCCAGGTCTTTTTCGCTAACGAGCGTGTCGCGCAGCTGCGCCACGGTGGCCAGGATGGCGTCGCGCACGTAGACGGCGTCATCGATGTTTTTCACGCGCGCGCCCAGCACGGCCAGGGTCGGGTCGACCCGGTCCGGCGTCATCTCGAACAATTGGTCGACCTTTTGCTCGTTCTGCACCAGTCGTTTATACAGCGGTGAAGTGCGGCCGAACGACAGCGACAGCAGCGTTGCCAGCGCCGCCTGGTCCTTGTCCTTCACGGAAAACGCGGGCGCGTGGAAGCCCACGGCCACCCACGGCAGGGTCGGCGTCGGCCAGGCCACGTGCTTGTAGACGGGGCCGCGCGGCGCAGGCTCCACGGGCACGGCCGCCTGCTGCTTGCCGCGTTGCCAGCCGCTCCAGTATTTTTCCACCAGCGCGATGGCTTGCTGCGGCTCCACATCGCCGGCGATGATGATGGTGGTGCGCTCGGGACGGTACCAGCGGTCGAAGAAGAGCTTCGAGTACGCGTACTGGTTCGGCATGTCTTCGATGTCCTGGATGAAGCCCATCGTCGTGTGCTTGTAGGTATGCGTGGTGTAGGCACTGTCGCGCATCACTTCGAACAGTTTCGAGACGGGATTGGCGCTGTTCTTGTTGTATTCGCCCAGCACGGCCCGCGATTCCGTCTTGAACGCATCTTCCGCGTAATCGAGGTGCTGGAAGCGGTCCGCCTCCACCTTCAGCACGGTTTCCAGGTCTTGCTTGGCAAACGTGGTGTGGTAATTGGTCAAATCGTCGCTGGTATAGGCATTCTGGCGCGCGCCGGCACGGGTGATGACTTCCTGGTATTTCTCGGGCGGATAGGCCTTGGTGCCACGGAACATCATGTGCTCGAAAAAGTGCGCGAAACCGGACTTGCCCTGCTCGACTTCATTGCGCGAACCCGTCTGCACGGGAATCTGCAGCGAGACCAGGTTCGGGAAGCCGGTCGGCACGATGATGATTTTCAAGCCGTTGGGCAAGGTCTTTTCCGTGGCCTTGAACGGCAGCAAGTCGGCTTTGCTGGCAGTGGCGCTGTGGGTGGCAGCCGGCTTGACGGGCGCGGCGCCCAAGTTGGACGAGGCCATGGCCGACAGGGCCAGGGCGAAAGCAGGTAATAAAGCGGGCATGATTCTTGACACGAAGGCTCCTTCTTTTTTGGATGTTATGAAAGTGCAACACCGCAGCATAGAATATTCGTGTCGCCCTGCATAGGGGCTAAAAGTCCGGCCGCAGGATGCGCGTGGTGAGGTGGCTGAGGAAGTCGCGCCGGGTGGGCAGGAACATGCGGATATACACGATGTCATGCGCACGCTCATGGTGGTAGACGATGCGGATCTCTTTGCACAGGCGTTGCCGCACATCCATGCCGACTTCGCGGGCGGCCTCGATGGGGGCGCCGCTGTCGGGCAAGGTCTTGATATCAGCGAATAATTGCCGGAAAGCGCAGCTGAAGTGTGCGTACGCCGCCGCTGTGTGGCGTGTCTTGAAGTCGCTGCGCAATTCCCAGAAATCGGCCTCGGCGCTTTTCAGCACGACGATGCGCGCCATGTCAGTCCTGGTCGAGGCTGGCCAGGAAGCCTTCTTCGGACACCACGTCGCCGCGCGCGATTTCCTGGTTGCCCATGGCGATCAGCTTCATGAACGCATGCTGTTCCTGCATCTGCCGCGCTTGCCGCTTGCCTTCCTGATACGCGTGCATGGACAGCACAACCATCTTCGCTTCGCCATTTTGCGTGATGATGATGGGCTCGTCCTGGCCCGCGTCAAAGCTGTTGACGATTTCCGTGGTATTGGCCTTGAGGTAGGAAATCGGCTTGATGCGTTCCTTGAGGTCCATGGCGGCTCCGAATAAGAAAGAAAACTGTGGCAGGACTAAATATACACCAAATTTGGTCGTGTTTTCCGGGGCCGACACTTGTTGCTTACGAGAGCGTCGTTTCCGGCAGGCTGATGCGGTTGCGGCCCAGGTGCTTGGCGCGGTACAGGGCGCAGTCGGCCGTGTGGATCAGCTGCCCCGGTTCCGTGCCGGGGCCGGGCAGGGCTGTGGCCGCGCCGATGCTGACGGTGACGCAGGCACCGTCGGGGCGCTTGCGCGGCAGTTGCAGCCGTTCCACGCGCTGGCGGATGCGTTCGGCCACGATGGCAGCGCCCTTCAGCGACTGGTTCGGCAGGATGACGGCAAACTCTTCGCCGCCATAGCGGGCCACCATGTCGTTCGCGCGCATTTCGCTGGCCACGGCGCCGGCCACCTTGCGCAGGCACAGGTCGCCGCCCTGGTGGCCGTGGCTATCGTTGTACTCCTTGAAATTGTCGACATCGACCATCAGCAGCGACAGGGGTTGGCCCTGCCGCTGGGCGCGCTGCCACTCGGCCAGGATGGTATCGTCGAAACAGCGCCGGTTCGCCAGCCCCGTCAGGCCATCGCGCGTGGCCAGGCGTTGCAGTTCCACCTGCGCGCGCTTTTCATCGGTCATGTCGCGCAGGGTTTCGACTACGGCGATCAGTTCGTCGCCATTGCCGTAGATGGGACTGGCATCGACGGCCAGGTAGCGCCGCCGCCCCGTGCGCGGCATGTCGCACCAGTTTTCCGCGCACAGATTGCTGCCCGTGCTGCTGCGGTATTGCTGCTGCGCATGCAGCGCGCGCAGGTCGCCGCCGCGTCCGGCCAACAGCAGGTCGGCCAGGGTGGGGCGCTCGTCGTTGTAAAAGCAGCGGCCCGGCTCGTGCGTGCCCAGCACTTCACTGGCCGGCACGCCCGTCAGTTGCTCGCAGGCGCGGTTCCAGATCATGACCCGACCATGCACATCGAGGACAAAGGTGGGCACCACCAGCAACTCCATCATCTTGACGGCGAAACCCTGGGCTTCATCGCAGGGCGATGCGCTGGCATGTGCATGGCTATCCGGCATGTATGCATCCTTCTTGGGCGTGAATGGGGGCTGGCTCGTTGGCCATGATGCAGCGTGGGGAGGCGATGGTGTTGATATTGAGCAATATTTTCAGCGATGGACCATCGCTTCTTCGTGGCTGCTTGGCAGGGGCAGGGGCAGCGACAGGTGCAAGGTGGTGCCGGCTCCGCTGCGGCTGTCGATGTGCAGCTTGCCGCCGGCGGCCGCCACGCGCTCATGCATGCCGGACAGGCCGCAACCTAGGCGCGGCGGCGAGCCCGACAGCCCGACGCCATCGTCGCTGATGCGGCATGCCAGGGTGTCGCCCGCTTGCTGCAGGCACAGCTGGACATGTGTGGCGCGCGCATGGCGGGCGATATTGGCCAGCGCTTCCTGCAGCGCGTGGTATAGCAGTGGACCGTGCGCGCTGCCGGCGGCGGCGTCGAGCCGGTAATCGCAGCTGCAGTCTATGCCTGTGCTGCGCTGGAAGTCCGCCAGCAAGCCGTCGCACGCCGCTTGCAGGCCGGCATCGAGGGCGGGCGGGCGCAGGTCGTGGATGACGCGGCGCAGCGCCGCGATGCTGAGGTCGACATTGCGCGCCATCATGGCCAGTTGCTGCGCCAACTGGGGCGTCGCGCCAGGCTTGCCGGCCTGCAGCAGGGACAGGTCGATTTTAAGGGTCAGCAAATGCTGGCCCAGGTCGTCGTGGATGTCGCGCCCGATGCGCAGGCGTTCCTGCTCGCGCGCCTTGCACTGCCCGCTGGCCAGGCGCGCCTGCTCGGCGTCCGCGCGCAGTTGTTCCAGCGCCTGCCGGCGCAGCGCCAGCCGGTGCTGGCGCCACAGCAACAGGGTCAGCGCGCCCAGCAGGATGTCACATGCCGCCATCCAGGTGGCGGGTGTGTCTGCCGGCAGCATCGGTACGGTGTGCAGGGCAGTGATTGCGCCGGCCGCCAGGCAGGCCAGGGTGCTCAGGCGGTACGGCGGGCGTAGCCAGCGTTGCAGCATGTCCTTGCTCCCTAAATATTTTCCAGTAGGCAATGTTCTTACAGAAAATATATTAACTTTGACTTATTAATATTGTCTAAACGCAAAAGCTACGCAGTTATGCCTGCCGCTGTGGCTTTCTTGGCCGTTGACGCCGCGGCGCCAGGTGGCGGCCACGGCATTTGCACGGGAAGTGTCGCGCCGGCATATAATAGAGGGTTGTCAATCGGCTTTTTGCAGTGACGGCGCTGTGCGCCGGCACCACTGCGGTCGCCCTGCGCGAGGACGCCAGCCAGCTCTTAGGAAATACAGTGACTTATAGCATCAAAGAGATTTTTTACACCCTGCAGGGCGAAGGTGCGCACGCGGGCCGTCCGGCCGTGTTTTGCCGCTTTTCCGGCTGCAACCTGTGGACGGGCCGCGAAAGCGACCGCGCCACCGCCGTGTGCCAGTTCTGCGACACGGACTTCGTCGGCACGGATGGCGAACTGGGCGGCAAGTTCAAGACGCCGCAGGAACTGGCCGCGCTGATCGACAGCCTGTGGCCGGCCAGCTACGCGCCCAGTAAATACGTGGTGTTTACGGGTGGCGAGCCGCTGCTGCAACTGGACACGGCCCTGATCGCCGCCATGCATGCGGTGGGCTTTACCATCGCCATTGAAACCAATGGCACCTTGCCCGTGCCGGACGGCGTGGACTGGATCTGCGTCAGCCCGAAGATGG
Source organism: Janthinobacterium breve (assembly GCF_051380895.1). Lineage (NCBI taxonomy): Bacteria > Pseudomonadati > Pseudomonadota > Betaproteobacteria > Burkholderiales > Oxalobacteraceae > Janthinobacterium > Janthinobacterium breve. The sequence continues at coordinate 320,211 of NZ_JBNYXY010000009.1, forward strand.
GTTCCACGTTGGTGGTGCACAAAGGCAATGAAATCAAGGTCGTCATCCCCCAGTTTCAGCAGGACCTGGCCGCCTACGAACAACTGGATTTCGAGAACTTCTTCGTGCAGGCGATGGACGGCCCCCTGGCCGCGCACAACATGCAGCTGGCCATCGAGACGTGCAAAAGCAACCCGAAGTGGAAGCTGAGCCTGCAAACCCATAAACTCCTGCAAATACCTTAACAAAACAATATGCTGACTATCACACGCAAGCTCGAATTCGACGCGGGCCACCGCATTCCCGACCATAAAAGCCAGTGCCGTAACTTGCACGGCCACCGTTACACGGTGGAAATCACCCTGGTCGGCAAGGTCATCGAAGCGGAAGGCAATTCCGACAATGGCATGATCATGGACTTTTCCGACGTGAAAACCCTGGCCAAGCAGCATCTGGTCGATGTGTGGGACCACGCCTTCCTCGTGTATGAAAAGGATGTGGCCGTGCGCGACTTCCTGGCCAGCCTGCCCGACCATAAAACCGTCGTCATCGACCGCATTCCCACCGTGGAAAACTTGGCGCGCATCGCCTTCGAGATACTGAAAGCGGCATTTACCGACCATTTCGGCACAGGCTTGCACCTGCATAAGCTGGTGTTGCATGAAACGCCGAATTGCTGGGCAGAAGTGACCGATGACTGAAACGCACGATAGCGCGCAGGACGCGCGCTACATGCAACTCGCCCTGGAGCAGGCCCAGCACGCGTGGGATCTGGGCGAGGTGCCCGTCGGCGCCGTCGTCGTCAAGGGTGGCGAAGTCATCGCCGTGGGCTACAACCAGCCCATCGGCCGCCACGACCCCACGGCGCACGCGGAAGTCATGGCCTTGCGCGCGGCCGCCGAAAAGCTGGGCAACTACCGGCTGCCCGGCTGCGAGCTGTACGTGACCCTGGAACCATGCGTGATGTGCTCGGGCGCCATGCTGCATGCACGCCTGGCGCGCGTGGTGTACGGTGCGGGCGACCCTAAGACGGGTGCCTGCGGTTCCGTGCTGAACCTGTTCGAGCAGCCGGCGCTGAACCACCAGACGGCCATCGAAGGCGGCGTACTGGCCGACGAGTGCGGGGCCTTCCTCAAGCGCTTCTTTGCCGAGCGCCGCCGTGCGCAGGCGGAAGCGCGCAAGCTGGCCAATCCGCAGGCCTGACACCAGCCATGACAGGGCAGGGCCGCCATGGCCTTGCCCAGCATGCCATCCCTGCCAGCCCTCCCGGCTGGCATTTTTGCAACTGTTGCGAAATAACATCTATATAGACCACTTTACCATTCTCAAATGAGAATGATTCGTGTTACAGTATTGTTTTCGCCAGCAAACTTCCCTGACGCCTTGTCGTTGATTCGGGTTCAAGAGCCAGCCTTTACTCTTAGACCGGATCATCATGACTACAGTGCTTCTGCAGCGCTCCGCTGCACCCGTCGTATCCCTCGCGCCACTTCCCGTTCGCCGCCACAACCTGGTGTTGCGCGCCGCCTTGCTGGGCCTGTTCGCCGCGCCGCTGTTGCCGCTGCATGCGCAAACCACCGCCATCAACGCGGGCACGGCGGCCCAGGAGCCGGCCAAGCTGCCCGTGTTTCCGGAAATCGTCGTCAATGCCAAACAGGACTATGAACGCCGCGCCGGCACCAAGACTGTCATCCGCAGTGAAGACCTGGAGCGCCGCAACGTGACGGACATGGGCGGCATCGTGCGCTACCAGAGCTTGATCAGCGCGCCGATGGCGGCCTCGGGCGGCGGCGGCATCTGGGACGGCGCCGGCAATACGGGCTACAACATCCGTGGCCTCGAAGGCAACCGGGTCAGCCTGGAACTCGATGGCATTTCCCTGCCGGATGCGGCGCCGAAGCCGGACAGCACGACCCTCAACGCCTTCGGCATGGGCCGCGATTATTTCGATCCTGAAACTTTCCGCGAAGTGCGCATCGATTCGGGCACGACGGCCGCCAGCGGCGCCAATCCCGGCCTGGGTGGCGGCGTGGCTTTCATCACCAAGTCGCCCGAGGATTACCTGGGCGAAGGGCAAGACCACTATGTGGCCTATAAGTACGGCCGCGCCACGGCCGACCGCAGCAATGCGCACACCCTGACGGGCGCCGCCAGGATCGGTGCCAGTCTGCAAGGCCTGGCCGTGTATGTGCATCGCGATGGCGAGCAGCTCGATAGCCGTGGCAGCGCGCCCGTCAACCCGGATGACTGGCATTCGAACGCCTTGCTGTCGAAGCTGGTGTGGGCCTTGCCGGGCGAACAAAAGCTGGACTTGACGGTCGACATGTTCGAACGCAAGAACAAGCGCGATCTCAACAATAAAGTCAGCGCCATGTACCCGGACGGTGTGCAGCAGGATTCCACCACCAAGCGTACCCGCGTCAGTCTGGGCCACGAGGTGGTGCTGAAGGACTTCGCCCTGTTCGACCGCCTGACCTCGAAAGTCTATCTGCAGAACGCGAAGATCGACGACAAGAGCAAGGGACGCTATACCTACCGCGGCAACTTCCAGCGCGCCATCGACACCAGCTTCAAGAATGACATCATCGGCTTGAGCTCGGAAGCCTTCAAGCAGCTCAATGCCGATAACGCGCTGCTGTATGGCGTGCAGCTGGAGCAGGGAAAATCGCGCCGTCCCTGGTTGGAGGACCGCACGGTGGTCGCCACGGGCGAGCACCAGATCACACGCAAGAACCGCATGGCCGACATGGACAGCAGCAAACTGGCCCTGTACGTCCGCGACGACTACAGCTTTGACCTGGGCGGCAAGAAGGCCGTGCTGACGCCGGGACTGCGTGCCGACTACCGCAAGCTGGAGCCGAAAAACCTGCAAAACTACCTCATCGGCGTACCGGGTGCCGCCAAGGAAGTGCGCAAGGACAGCGACACCTACTTCACGCCGAGCCTGAGCCTGTCCGTGGAAGTGCTGCCGCAAATGCAGGCCTACGCCACGTTCACGCGCGGCACGCGCCTGCCGACGGCGGTCGAGCGCACGGGCACCTATGATTCCATCAGTTACACGGGCTCGGGACAGGGCTACGCCGTTCTGGGCAATGCAAATCTGGGCAAGGAAACCAGCAAGGCGTATGAACTGGGCCTGAAAGGCGACGTGACCAGGGGCTTGAGCATGCACGCTTCCGTCTACCAGACGGAATACAAAAACATGATCGAGTATGTGGCGCAAGACCTGGACCCGGTGAATTACCCGACCCTCACCCAGGGCTTGTTCCGTCCGGAAAACATCGGCAATGCGCGCACCTGGGGCGCCGAGCTGAGCCTGCGCGCGGAACTGGGTACCTGGTTGCCGGCCATGCAGGGCTACCGCGTCGACCTGGCCACGGGCGTGGCCAAGGGCCGCTCCTTCAATACCCTGACGGGCGAGAGCGGCGGCCTGGCCTCGGTGGCGCCGGCCAAGACTGCGCTGACCTTCGGCTACGATCACGCGAATCAACTGTTCGGCCTGGCGCTGACGGCCGTGCACGCCGGTGAAAAACAGGCGCCGAACGACTTGCTGATGGGCACGACCGCGCCGCGCTTCACCGTGCCGTCCTACACCATCTTCGACTTGTCGACTTACTGGAACGTGCACAAGAACGCCAAGATTATCGTCGGCGTGTACAACTTGACGGATCGCAAGTATTGGGATTACGCCGCCGCGCGCAGCCTGTCTGCCGGCACCACGGTGGCCAGCCGCGCCGAGATCGAACGCTACGCCAAGCCGGGTCGCAACGTCGCAGCCAGCCTCAGCATCAACTATTGATTTTTACCGGGGAGGGGTGCTTGCCCCTCTTTTTTTCCATGTTTGATTGAATGGTCCCTCTATGAAGTTATCCAAACTCGTTCTATCCCTGCTATGCAGCCTGCTGATTGCAAACGCAACCGCGGCCCCAGCCACCTTGGCGGAACGCTGGTCCACCTTGCGCACGGAACAGCCGAAACTGCAGATCCGCGACGCGGCGCGCGCGCTCGGCGTATCCGAAGCGCAATTGCTGGCCACCAACATCGGCAAGGGCGTCACGCGATTGCAGGCGGACGGCAACCAGCCGCGCGAAATCATGCGCGCCGCGCTGGACCTGGGCCTCGTGCAAGCGATCACGCGCAATGAAAATGGCGTCATCGAAACGACGGGCGTTGCCAGCAAATTCAAGCAGGCGGGCGACAAGTCGGAACAGGCCGACGCCAAACAGGACCCGGAAACGGAAGCGCGCCAGCGCAATATCGCCGGCGGCTACCTGGGCGGCCAGATCGACCTGCGTTTCCACTTTGAAAACTGGAAATACGCATTTGCCGTGGAGCAAGCAGGCCGCGACGGCAAGCCGACGCGCAGCCTGCAATTCTTTGACGCCAACGGCACGGCCGTGCACAAGATCTACCTGCGCAACGAGCCGGGCGTGGCCGTCTACGACAAGCTGGTGGCAAACTTCCGCGCGCCTCAGCAAAGCGGGGAATTGAACGTGCTGGCCGTGGCGCCGAAAGCGGCCGAGAAGCCGGACAGCGAGATCGACGTCAAGGAGTTCCAGCTGGCCTGGAAAGACATGACGGACGTGCACCAGTTTGCGCAAATCATGCGCGAATTCCATTTGACGCGCGAACAGGCGCTGCGCCTGGCGCCGGCTGGCGTGGTCGAGCGCGTGACGCCCGCAGCGCTGCGCACCTTGCTGGAAAACGCGGCGAAGGACAAGGTCGCCATCATGGTCTTCCTGGGCAATGACGGCTTGACGCAGATCTACAGCGGCAAGATCGAGAAAACCATGGCTGCCGGCGGCTTCTTCAACGTGCTGGACCCGGACTTCAACCTGCACATCCGCGACACGGCCCTGCGCAGCGGCTGGGTCGTCAAGCGCGGCGGCGTCACTTCAGTCGAATTCTTCGATAACGATGGCACGCAAGTGGTCTCCTTCTTCGGCGTGCGCGAGCGCGGCAAGCCGCAGCCGCAGGCGTGGGTGGACCTGGCAGACAGTTTGCCGAAAGCAAAATAAAGTCTTTTACCAATTGGTGAGTCACAGCGCATGACAGGACCGTAGCGAGCGGAAGCGAATTGTGGTCGAGAAGCGCAACCGTACTGAAGTACGGTGAGCATCGCAGACCGCAAGTCGCGACGCGCAGTAGGTACTGTCATGTGCAAATAGAGCAACACTCCAGTTCGTCTTCCGCATGAGTCGTGATGGCAAGATCACAATAGTGGTATGCTGATTCCAAGGCCGCAGCGATCGTGTCTGCGTGCTGGTTCCTGAAGAGAGGCAATCATGGCAACCATCATGGCGAACGGCCTCAACATAGCTTATGAAAGTCACGGCGACCCTGACGATCCGTGCGTGCTGCTGGTCATGGGCCTGGGCATGCAACTGATCGCCTGGCCGGCGGACTTCGTCGAAGGCATCGTCGAGCAAGGTTTTCGGGTTGTGCGTTTCGATAACCGCGACAGTGGCCTGTCGAGCAAGATGGCGCTGGCGGGCAAGCCGTATTTGCCGCTGGCCTACGTGAAAAACCTTGTCGGCTGGCCCCTGAAAACTTCCTACACCCTGAATGACATGGCGGACGATGCGCTGGGCTTGCTGGCGGCCCTGCGCATTACCCAGGCGCACGTGATCGGCGTGTCGATGGGCGGCATGATCGCGCAAGTGATGGCGGCGCGCGCGCAGCAGCAGGTGCTCAGCCTGACCTCCATCATGTCGAGCAGCGGCCGGCGCGGCTTGCCCGGCCCCACGCGGGCGGCGCGCAACGCCATGTTGCAACGTCCGAAACGCAATGCCAGCCGCGCCGAACTGATGGCGCACATGGCTGCCACCGTGCGCGTCATCGGCAGCCCCGCCTATCCCGTCTCGGAAAAATTGCTGTACCAGCGCATCGAGGCGGCGTTGCAGCGGGGCAGCTGCCCCGAAGGCGTGGCGCGGCAAATGGTGGCGATTGCCGCCTCGGGCGAGCGCACGGCCTTGCTGCCGAGCATCAGCTGTCCGGCGCTAGTGATCCATGGCGCGGCCGACCCCCTGATCCCCGTCGCCTGCGGCATCGATACGGCGGCACTGATCCCGGGCGCCCAACTGGAGGTGATCGAAGGCATGGGGCACGATATGCCGCCCCAGCTGATCGAGCGCCTGCTCGCCTTGATCGATGTGCATCTGCAAGGTAAGATGGCGCCCCAGATGCGCTCCCAGCCAGCTTAAAAGTAACTAGGCGCGCCCACCATTTGACTAGCCGGGCATATTTTGAAGACACCTGAGATTGGCATCGCCATTGTGGCGCCGGGCGGTTGCGCGCCCGATGAAGCGGCCGTGGCGCGCGGCATCGCCCGCTTGCAGGCGCAAGGCGCCACTGTCCACAATTATTACGACCCCGAGCACACCTTCCAGCGCTTCGGCGGCACGGATGCGGGACGCCTGGCGCAGCTTGACGCGGCGGCAAGCGACCCGGCCGTGCAGGTGGTGATCGCCTTGCGCGGCAGCTACGGCATCAGCCGCATCCTGCCCGACATCGACTTCACCGCCATGGCTGCCAGCCGCAAGCTGTTTGTCGGCTACAGCGACTTCACGGCCTTCCACATGGGCTTGCTGGCGAAAACGGGCCGCGCCAGCTTTGCCGGCCCCATGCTCTGCGACGATTTCACCCGCGACGAGCCCGAGCAGTTTACGCTCGACCAGCTGTGGTCGTGCCTGGCCGGCCCCACGCACACGGTGACGGGCACGTCCGTTGGCAATCCGCAGGTTGACGTGACGGGGAAATTATGGGGCGGCAACCTGGCCATGCTGGTGCATCTGCTGGGTACGCCGTACTTCCCCGAGATTCAGAATGGCATCCTGTTCCTGGAAGACGTCAACGAACACCCGTACCGGGTCGAGCGCATGTTGCTGCAATTGCTGCACGCGGGCGTCATTGGCCGCCAGCAAGCGGTGGTGCTCGGTGACTTTTCCGGCTATAAATTGAGCCCGATGGACAAGGGCTACGATGTTGACGCCATGCTGGCCTATGTGCGCCAGCGCTTGCCCGTGCCCGTGCTGACGGGGCTGGAGTTCGGCCATATCCGCCGTAGGGTCACCTTGCCGTTTGGCGGCCACGCGCAGCTGCGTTCGGATGCGTCCGGCTTCAGCTTGCAGGTGAGCGACTACCCCACCTTGTCGCACCCCTGAACGCCCGCCCTGAACGCCATGTCCGCCAAACCCCGCCGTTTGCTGCAGCTCGATGTGCTGCGCGGCATCGCCGTGTTTGGCATCTTGCTGGTGAATATCTGGGGTTTTGCCTGGGGCACGATTTCCTTGCGTTACGGCACCTTGCCCGCGCAGCCGCCAGTGCTGGACCAGCTCGTCATTTTCGGCGTGGCGGCGCTGGCGCAATTCAAGTTCTATCCGATCTTCGCCTTCCTGTTTGGCGCCGGCTTTGCCTTGCAGACACGTTCCCTGCAACGCCAGCTGGGCAGCTGGGAGGCCGCGCAAGCCGCCTACCGGCGCCGCCTGCGCTGGCTGCTGGTAGGTGGATTGCTGCACGGTTTCCTCATCTGGAGCGGCGACGTGCTGACGTCGTATGCCGTCGCCGGCATGCTGATCCTGCCGCTGGCAGCCGCCAGGCTCAGCCGCGTGCGCAACCGCGCCTGGCTGGTGGCGGGCGGCTTTTTGCTGTTCATGTGTTTGCTCATTCCCGTGGGCCAGCAGGGCGGCGCGCCGGACATCGCGCGCGATCTGCACAGTTTTGCGGAGCGTTACGCGATTTACACGCAAGGCAGCGCGTGGGCCGTGGCCAGGCTGCGCGCCAACGATTTCCTCGTCTCCTTGCTGTATGCCATCGTCATGTTGCCGCATATCATAGTGCTGTTCCTGATGGGCATCTTGTCCGTGCGCTGCGGCTGGCTGACGCAGCCGCAGCGCCACCAGCGCCTGTGGCGCCGCGTGCGTGCCGTGGGACTGGGCGTGGGCTTGCCATTCAGCCTGCTGGCGGCGGGCGCCATCGCCTGGCAGGTGGCTGATCCCTATCAAACCGTGTTCGATACGGCCCTGTTCGAAGTGGGCCTGTTCGCCGGCGGCCCCGTGCTGGCGGCCGGCTATGTGGCCGCCCTGATGCTGGCCAGTCCCTTCATGCTGCGCTGGCTGGGCGCATGGCTGGCGCCCGTGGGACGCATGGCGCTGAGCAATTATCTGCTGCAATCGCTGATTGGCACCTGGCTGCTGCAGGGGCCGGGTCTGGGCTGGGGCGCCAGGTTGCGTCCCACAGAGATGCTGGGTCTGGCCGTAGCGATCATGGCGGGGCAGGTGATGCTCAGCCGCTACTGGCTGCGCCATTTCCGCCAGGGGCCGCTGGAAGCGCTGTGGCGCCGCCTGGCGCGGCTGCCTTAATCCGTTCCCCAGTCAAACGCGCCTTGCGGCGATGCCGGCGGCGGCGCCTTGGGCCTGGCCGTGGGCACCAGCGGATTATCCACGGCATGCCACTCGAACAGTTCCACGTCCAGCATGCAGGTGCGCGCCAGGTGCAGCGCCGCTTCGGGCGATAGCGCGGGGTCCAGCCAGCGGTGCGCGTCTTCCAGGCGGACGGCCACGGGGCGGCGGTCGTGGATGTCTACCATGCCGCCCAGGCTGTCGGCCGTCACCAGCACGAAGCCCGCTTCCTCGCGGTTGTGCTTGTAGGGGCCAAACTGGGCCAGCACCAGCAGGAACAGGCGCGCGCGGTCGCGGCGGTGGATGTGCCACGGCTGCTTGCTGCCTTTCTCACCCGTCCATTCATACCAGCCATCGACGCAGACGATGCCGCGCCCCGCGCGCAGCAAGGGTTTCCAATAGGCGCCGGCGAGTTTTTCCAGCCGCGCATTGATGGCGATGGGGATTTTTTTCTTGCCGGGCGCGGGCACGGCTTGCGCGGCCCAGGCGGGGCGGTAGCCCCAGAAGACGTCGTCGACACGGTGCACGCCGTCCTCGATATGCAGCACGGGCCGGTACGTGCCGGGCGAGACGTTCAGGTGCGGCTCGGCCTCGCTGTCGAACACCGCGTCGGTCCAGCCGAAGGATGACGCCAGAGCGCGCGCCGTGTCATTTTGATCGAATCGTCCACACATGGCGAAATCATACCCTATCGCCCGGCGCTGCTAGGACAGGCGCGTGTGTACTTTCTGTGTGTGGTCAAACGTACAGACTGTGATCGGCATATGGCGCACAGTGGAAGCCAGTCAGTTGGCTGACGTTTCTTGCATCGGAGGAAATATGTCTTTTGAGAATCCCACCATCCACAAAGGTTTTACCATCAGCGCCACGGCCAGCCAGCGCCGCGATGGCCGTTGGGTCGGTTCGTATGTCAGCCAGAACCAGGCGCGCGGCGCATATGCCGATACCTGCGATTACGATGATTGCAGCAATGAAAAAGAGGCGCAGCAACTGGCGCTGTCCGTCGGCTGGCGCCTGGCCGATGGCATACAGGCACGTTAAGCTGGGCGCTGCATCAGCTGTTACGCTGCAAGGCCACCAGCAAGCCTGCCACAGGGAAGAGCAGGGCGGCGGCCAGGCGTACGGCGCTCAGTGTAGCCGTCTCCACACCCAACACGTGCGGCAGGGCCAGCAGTAAGAGTGGAGCGGGCACGGCGATGGCAAAGAAAAACAGGTACCACGAGTAGCCATTCTTTTTAGCCAGCAAGGCAATCAGGGCGCAGCCGATCAGGAAGACCAGCGGTAAATTCACATATTCCATGGTGACGCACTCTTGACAATGGGAACATGATTATACTTGCCGTCCGCCCACCCGGGTGGCGCCGCTCGTGGCCTTGCCAGTCTTAATTGCCGACCAGGTCAGGCGGTTGTGGCGCCTGCTTGCCGCCGGCCGGTGCATCGGCGGGCAGCAGCGCCGTGATGGCCTTGCTATAGATGAGTTCCTGGGCGTAGGCCGATGCCTCGATCAAGGCCGCATGCACGGACTTGAAGCTGCTGAGCGTTTCAATCAGCATGGGCTTGGCGTACACCTGCTGCGTATCGCCGCGCTTGCCGATCAAAATCATCCCCCTGTAGCGCCCATCCTTCTCCAGCGCCGCCGCCACATGAAATTCATAGCCCCTGATCTGGTGTTTTTGGTGCTGATCCATGTCTCCCGCCTCCAGACCTGATTGTCGTGGCCCAGACCTTTTTATGTGTATCGAACAGCTGAGTGTTTGATCCGTATCAATACGTTCCTTGAAAGCGTTCAACTAGCGTATCGACGCTTTCTGCAAGCGTAGCGAGCGGCGGTGATTTGTGGCTGAAAAGCGCAACCGCACTAAAGTGCGGTGAGCATCGCCAGCCGCAAGGCGCCCCGCGCAGTAGCTTGCGGCAAGCGTTATCATCCAGCGCGAATGGCGCGGATCTGCTGGGCCGTTTCCTCGATCTCCCGATATGCTTCCTGCACATAACCATTGATCGGGTGCCCGTCCATCCACTCGAAATAGGCGCGCTCATCGTGCTTGATGGCAAAAGGGATGTGATGGTCGCGTATCGATACGGCCGTTTCGCGCACCAGCGAGGCAAAAAGCAGCTCCAGAGTTTCCATGGTGGTCACCTTGCGAGACAGGAATGCAGAGTCATGAATGTAGCACAAAGCGCGCCGCCCGCCATGCCGGCACCTGTGGCGTGCGCGCCCGTTGGTCGGCCCATCCTCAGGCCGGATGGCCGATATGTTCGTATAAAATCACGCAGCCGATGATGATCAGCACCAGGCCGCCCACCAATTCGGCGCGCCGGCCCGCCACCGTGCCCAGCACGCGGCCCAGCATCACGCCCAGGGTCACCATGACGAAGGTGGAAAAGCCGATGGCGGCAGCCGTCACGACGATGTTGGCGCCCAGCAAGGCCAGGCCAGCGCCCACTACCATGGCGTCGATGCTGGTGGCCAGGCCGGTGATGGCCAGCACCCAGAACGAATGCGACTGCGCGGGCGCTTCTTCCTCGTCGGCGTCGGAAAGGGCATTGCGTATCATCAACAGGCCGATGATGCCCAGCAGGCTGAAGGCGATCCAGTGATCCCATGCTTCCACGTAGGGCGCTGCCACGCTGCCCAGGGCCCAGCCGATGATGGGCGTGATGGCTTCGATGACGCCAAAAATCAGGCCCGTGCGCAGCGCCTCGCGCCATTGCGGCTTGTGCAGGGCGGCGCCCTTGCCCACGGCGGCCGCGAAGGCATCGGTGGACATGGCAAGGGAGAGGGCGGCGGTGGCGGCGAAATTCATCGTTGGCTTTCAGTGGAGCTGGCTGGGATGTGTGTACAAACTGGAAACCCGGCGATTTTACCCTACGTACAGCACCACCAAGGAGGCCAGCAGGCAATAGGCGCCAAAGAAATGCCAGCGCCCCTGCTCCAGCCAGCGCGACAGCCAGCGCAGAGCCAGCAAGCCGGCCAGGAAGGATAGCAGCATGCCCAGCAGGCTGGGGCCCAGCAGGTGCAGCAGGCTGTTGCCGTGTTCCAGATGGTCCAGGCTACCATTTGCCACGGCCTGGTAGAAACGCCAGCCTTCCTTGACCAGCACGGCGGGCGTCAGCACCACGGCCAGGGCAAAGCTGAATTCCTCGGCCCGGCGCTGCGGCACGCCCATGGCGATGCCGGCGGAAATGGTGGCGCCGGAGCGGGAAAAGCCCCGGAAGGGCAGGCACAGGCCTTGCACTGCGCCGATCACCATGGCCTTGCCGATGGACAGGCTGCCGCCTTCGCGCGCCTTTAGCCGCGAGGAAACGATGATCAGCACGCCGGCGGCGGCCAGCGCGGCGGCCATCAGTTTGGCGTTGCCGAACAGGTGCTCGATTTCAAAGCCGGGCGCATCCTTGCTCATGATGTGCGTAATGCCCTTCAGCAAGCCGAAGCCGACGATGCCCGTCAGCGCAGTGGCGGCCACGAGCAGCAACACATTGCTGCGGAAGGCGGTGGCCGAGCTGAAATAGGTGGCGCGCCAGGATTTCCAGAAATACACGATGACGGCAAACATGGTGCCCGTGTGCAGCATCACCAGCAACATGGTCAGTTCCGGTGACGTGGGGTCCAAGCCCATCCATTTTTCCGCCATGATGACGTGGGCGGAGCTGGAAACGGGCAGCAGTTCGGCGAAGCCCTGGACGATGGAAAGAATAAATAATTGCAAAAAGCTCATGGGAATCTGGACTCAGGCGGGGGAAGATGGGCCGCCGATTTTACCCGCCAGTGACGGCGGGCGCGTCCTGCGCCAGATTACAGTTTGTCCATGTTTTATTGGCTGACCGGCAACTGCGGCTTGAACACGGCGCGGAATGCCTTCAAGGCGGCCGGGTGATAGATCGTGCCATGGCTTTCTTCCGGCATCTTTTCCTGGTGCCATTGCAAGCCGTGCGGCGCCTGTTTTTCCAGCACTTCGGCCAGGCGCTGCACTTCAACGGCGATGCCCGCTTCGCTGCTGGAGGCCAGGTAGAGGGTGTGCTTGCCTGGCTTGCCCTTGGCCAGCAGGGCTGCCGCTTGGCGCGGCAGGGCGCCATGGTTCCACCACAGGCTGGGGTCGAACGCCAGGTAATGGTCGAACAGTTGCGGTTCCAGCAAGTACGTTTCCACCACGAACAGGCCCGCCAGCGATTCGCCGACGATGGCCGTTTCACCTGTTGTGCGGTAGCGCCGTTTGACTTCCGGCATCAGTTCATCGCGGATGAACGCCCGGTAAGCGGACGCGCCGCCCACCACGGGGGCGATCTTGCGGTCTTCGCTACTGTCCGTCGGCCCCGTCAGATCGCGCCGGCGCTGTGTGTTTTGCATGCCGACCAGCATGAAGGGGCGCATCGTGCCATTCGCCACCGACACTTGCAGCAAGCCGGCCACGTGCAGGAAATCCTCCGCCACGCCGCCGTCCGGCATGTACAGCACGGGTAACGGTGCGTCGGGCGGCGTATCCCAGGCGCGCGCCATGTACACATTGATGTGGCGCTTTTCCTTCAGCGCCTGCGAATCGATGACAAAGCTTTCGCCGATGACCAGCGGGGTGGCGGTGCTGGCGGCCGCGGCCGGTACGGCATGGGCAAGGTGGAAGGCGCTGCCGGAGGCAAACAGCAGGGTGATGGCAAGGTGTCGTGCAAAACGTGAAAGGCGCATGTTTTCCTGTGATAAGTTGTTGAATCGATGGCGTATGACTCGTATGGTCATGCCATCGGGCAATTTTATCTTATCTTTGACGCAGTATTACTTGATCGTCAAGAGTTCCCGTTCGAGCACGATGCCCGCCTTGTCCACCGTATAGGCGACCAGCAGCGCGCCATCGTCGACGCAGGCATGGCAGCTCTTCAGGGGCGTGGAAAACAGCAGGCGCTGGCCGCCATCGTCGGTGGCCGTGCTGCCGACGAAATCGGCGGGGGCAAACGGCACGGCGTCCGGGTGGGCGGCGGTAAACGCGCGCCAGGCGGGTGTGGCGCGGTCTTCCTCGCGCACGGAGTCCTCGTCGACGTCGATGGCCGCGCCATCGCTGCCGATCAGCAGGCTGCCTTCATTCGTGTTGGCGCGGAAAGGATAGGTGACAGTGGCCAGGGCCACCTTGCCCAGCGGGCGCCAGGCGGAGATGAAGCCCGCCTTGTTTGCCTTGACCAGCATCCTGGCGGCGGCGATCGCTTGCGGGCGCGCGCCGGCGCGCTGCATGGTGCGCAGCAGGCAGACGTCGGGCGCGGAGTGCGATTGCCCGCTGCGGCAGGCCGACAGCGAGCGTTCCGTCCACACGGCGCGCGCGTCGATGGGGCCCGTCTCCCGGGCATGGGCCGCCTGCATGGTGCTCAGGGCGGAGCAAGCAAGGACGGCGCAGCCGAATGCGTGACGGGAAAATCGTGTGGGCATGGTGGGGCCTTTCAATAGCGGAAACGATAGAGTTTCCGATTATAGGAGGGGGCGGCGTGCTTGCGCGCACGGCTGGCGGGCCGCTTGCGCCTCGATTAACGCTTTTTTGCCGCCGCCTGGCGCAAGGCCCTGGCTTCCTGCTTGTTGAGTATGTGCGGACGCGTGGCCAGCTCCGCCTTGACAGCGGCGATGGCGGCGCCGAACAGCTGTTCAGCCTGCTCGACGCTGGCGCCCGCATAGTGCTGCTGGTTGGATTGGGCGGCGCGCAGCCGGCGCAGCAGCGCCAGCAATTGCTTGCCGTGCAGGCCAGGCAAGTCCTGCGCCAGCACTTGCCTGGCCACCGCGCCTTCCACATGGTCGGGGTCGAGCAGGCGCAGCAAGGCCAGGCCGGCGGGCTGTGGTACCGGAGTGAATGTGTTCATCCGGCCATTCTAAACGACGCCAGGATTACAGGTAATCCCAGATTTCATCGAAAGTTTCGCGCGCGAAATCGTTGCGCCAGGCTTCCGTATTCTTTTCGCGGCTGACGGCAAACACGGCGCGCCACGTCTGCTTCGGTGCACTGGTGTAGCTTGCGGCGATCTTTTTCAGGCCGGCCGTGCATTGCTCGACCTTGCAGCCGCTCTTCGCCAGTTGCTGGGCGGCAGCCGCCCATGCCACGGGCACCTTGACGACCTGGCATTCGAAGCTGACGGCGGCCGTCTGCATGCCGTTTTCCACCGTCACCGGGTCCGCCTTGGTGGCCTGGCACGCGGCGCCATTCTTGGCGGCGATGACATTCGCGGCCAGCAGTTCGGCCGCCGGTGTCACGGCTGCCTGCATGGCGGCCGGGAACAGGTCGGCAATCAGCTTGCCAGTTTCCGTTGGAAACTTGGCATCCGCTTCTTTCAAGGCGCTGTACGACGCGTATTCGGCGCTTTGCTTGCCCGCCAGGCGGGTGGGACGCAGGTAGGCGTTGAGCTTGGCGACGCTGGCTTCATCCTGGTTGATAATGGTCTTGATGTACAGGTTGGCGACGGCTAGCGGCGCGAGTTCCACGGCGGTTTCGGCGGCGATGGCGGGTTGGGCCAGCGCCACGGTAGCCGCAAAGGTGGCTGCCAGCAGGGCAGCGCGCGATGTTTCTTGTGTTTGATGCATGTATTTTCTCCACGATTCGACGTCAGGCGCCAAAAAATGCCTTACGGCAATTCTGGCGCGCGCATTATATATGGTGAAAGTCATAACGTTGCGCACATTAGGCGTCCGCCTTGCTCGCCGCTGCCAGCAAGGCCAGCAGCAGTTCCTTGCGCGGGCCCTGCGCCTTGCGGGCCAGGGCCGCCAGTTTTTCCAGCTTGCCCCAGACCGGATACAGCATGTGCTCCACCAGATAGCCTTCCAGCCCCTGCAGTTGCTGGCAGAACAGTTCCAGTTTTTCTACCTCCTCCAGTTCCGCCTGTATCCTGACTTTTGCGTTATCCGTGCATGCGCGCAGACATGTGGCCAGCACGGGGGCAGAGTCGCGCGTGACGCCATGTTTTTCGGCAAAGGCGGCCGTGAACTGGTCTTGCACGGACTGGTGTTCTTCGTCGATGTTGGTCATATAGTGCTGCACCAGGGGGAAATAGCGCGCATCGAGCAAGCCCAAGCCGAACGTGGCGTAAGTGCCGGGCATGCAATTCTTTTCCCCTTCCGTGTCGGCATAGAATTCGAACTCTTCGATGGCCGCGCGCGCATACGCTTCCAGCTGCGGCTGCAGGGCTGCATAGGCGAGGGCGTTGGCAAAAAAGCGGTGCGTGTCGGACTTGGCCAGGCCTTTCAAGGGAAGATATTGCTTCACCTTCGATTTGAGTTTGATCCGGTAGCTTTTCGGGAAACCGTTCTGCAGCAAATGCGTGATGAACGCCAGCGCCTGCGCATACGCGTCTTCCTCTTCCCGGGCGATGCTGATGCTGATGGTGGCAAACACATCATTGGCGCGGCATTCCAGTAGTGCATTTTTTACATGGATGTCGCCATCGGGGAAGCTGCCGCTGCCTTCTGCCAGCATGCGCACGGCCCGTTCGCTGCCCAGTTCGCGCGCGATTTCCAGGAATTTCAGGCCTTTTGATTTGGCGTAGCTCGGTTCATGGCGCAATATCATCACCGCGCCATACAGCAGCAGGTCGATCGGTTGCAGCGCCTGTGTATTGGGCGTCGCGCCCGTTTTCAAGGTGTATTCCGTGGTGCAATAGGCCGATTGCTGCACATCATAAAACTGCGGCAGAAATTGCTGCTCCGCCCAGGCCGACACGGCCTGGATGATATCGCTGCGATGTTCTGCCAGCGCCTGCGGCCGTGACTTGTTCAGCTGCTCGATGCGTTCGAATTGCGCAATCGTCCAGGCGATATCTGGCTGCGGAAACAGGTAAGGATCGAGCAGGTGGCGCGTCAGGAAAAACGTTTCCAGCTTTTTTGTCGGCCTGCTGCCGCGCTCGAGTTTTTGCGTGATGTAAGTGTGTATGTGCTCGAGCAAGGTTTGGCGCTTGCCTTCGTTGACGTAGTCGATCAGCTTCAGGTGCAGCTTGCCCTGTGCCGTCTGGAATTTGCCGCGAAAGCTGAAGCGGTAGTCGATCAGTGGCGTGTCGGCCAGTTTCTCCAGCTTCGCTAGTACCATGGCAGCCAACTGGGGCGCGATGGTGTCACGCACGACGGCTTCGTCCAGGCGCGATGACGTCCTTGGCGCGAAGTCATCGGTATCAGTCAGCTGGAAATCGTCGGCCGTCGTGCGTCCGGGTATGTAGTCGAGCAAAAAATCATTAAAGATACCCATCTGCAAGGTGGTCCGGTTCACGGCGGCTTCCAGGTCGGTACGCTTCAAGCGCTCGACAAACCACGCCTCCACGGCCGCCATCATTTCCGCCGTTGCCTGCTCTAAAAGTGTATTCATTGACTTCCTTGCATTGCGCGTGACAGTGCCACCGGCTGCCGTCACGGTCATGTTTAATATAAAGCACCATTTTAGGTGTTCGTGCCTGGCCGCAACAAGGGCCGCACGGTTGTCAGGAAGGGGCGGTAAGGAAGCGTACATCGATATCATCGGACTGCGGTCCCACGGTGATCGTGGTATGCCAGCCGGAAGGCTTGTCTTTGCCGTCAAACAAGGCGATGCGCGTGTGGACAAACAGGACCGAATACACGCCCGATTTCATGTCGCGGTTCAAGTCCCAGTGCATCAGTTCGATGGCTTCGCCTATGCGCGGCAAATGGGCGCCCGGCGGTAGCAGAATGTTCTGGTTGATGAATTCCCTGCTCGGGCCCGGTTCCTTATGGCGTGGATCGATGTAGCGGAACGAGACGCTGGTAACGATGTTTTGCATGCGTAGCACCTGCTTGGTTATGTATCTGATGACAATAGCACATGGAGATGGCCGGCGCGTGCGCTGCACGGCGCCAAGTGGGCGTGCGCGCAACTATGTTCGGTAGCAGACGGTACTTGTCAGCTCACCACGCTAGGCTTGCTTATTCTTAATCATTGAGATTGCTGGAAACGCCATGATGCATCTATTCCTAGCTGAAAATCGCGCCGAGCTGGAGCGCCGTTGCCGAGATAAAGTTGCCAAGAGGCCGCTGCGATTGCCGACCGATCAACAGTTGCAACATGGCATACCCATCTTCCTTGATCAGCTGATCCGCACCCTGAAGGCGGAGGAATCGGGCCAGATGGCGAAGAGCCTGGCCATTTCAGGCCCCGCCGATGGCAATGCGCTGGCGACATCGGAATTGGCCGACAGCGCCACCACGCACGGCGGGCAGTTGCTGGCGCTGGGCTACTCCGTCAGCCAGGTGGTGCACGATTATGGCGACCTGTGCCAGGCCGTCAGCGATCTTGCCGTAGCGCTGGGCGAGGAATTCGCCGTCGAGGAATTCAGGACGCTGAACCGCTGCCTCGACAACGGCATTGCCGAAGCCGTATCCGAATTTACCCAGCGGCGCGACGTGCTGATTGCGAATGAACAGGCGCTGGCATTGAGCCAGCGCATCGGCTACTTTGCCCATGAACTGCGCAATCACCTGGGCACGGCCAGCCTGGCCGTCGCGGCCATCAAGCAGGGCAGCATGGGCGTGACGGGCGCGACTGGCGCCGTGCTCGACCGCAGCCTCGTGGGTTTGCGTACCCTGATTGACCGCTCGCTGGCGGAAGTGCGTGTGGAGGCGGGCCTGACCTTGCAGCGTTCGGTGTTCTTCCTGAGCAACTTCATCAGTGAACTGAGTTATTCGGCCAACCTGGAAGCGGACTTGCTGCGCTGTATCTTGGTTGTGGAAGAGGTTGCTCCCTTGCTGCAGCTCGATGCGGACCAGGATTTGCTGCTCTGTGCCGTGGGGAACCTGCTGCAAAATGCCTTCAAGTTTGGCGCGCCGAATGGCACGGTGGTGCTGCGCGCGTATGCACACGGCGAACGGATCAGGATCGAAGTGGAAGACAACGGCGCCGGCCTGTCGCCGCAGGCCGCAAATGACTTGTTTTTGCCCTTTACGCAAGGCGGCGCCAACAAGACGGGCCTGGGCCTGTCGATAGCCCGGCGCAGCGTGGAAGCGAATGGCGGCACCTTGAGCATGGAAAGCGTGCCTGGCCATGGCTGCGTCTTCATCATCGACCTGCCCCGGCATGCCGCTGCTGTCGCCACGTTCGCCACATGAACGGGCGCGGCGGCCATGCCCTATGACATTCTGCGTGACAGCATCGCGCTCGAGCCGGCAGGCGAGGCCATCCGCTTTCACCTGGCCGTTTTCGGGGTGGAAAAGTCTTGCCGCATCACCGTGACGGCATTGCGCAGCCTGGACCAGAGTCAGGGCGGCGACTTGCTGACCATCTTCGACACCCACCGCCTGCGCATTGGCCAGCGCGCCTTCGCGTATCTGAGCCGCGATCTGCTGGTCAGCAGCGTGGTCTTGCGGGCACTTGATTTTTAGTTACTATTTCCTGTGCTGACGCCCATGCCCTGGCCAGATATGGTATTTCGGCACAGATCGTCAAGTAAATGCAGGTATGGCTGGACGGAAATGTTACATCTGGGTATTCTGCGCATCTGATACTTATTTCTATACAGAAAAAGGTAAGAGGGCGGTTCGTGCCAGCGGCAACGCGGCTCGCACGGCCAGGCAAGGTCAGGCATGCAAAGGTGAAGTCGTCCGCTTGCTGAGCGAAACTATCGTGTTTCGGCGCGCGACGGGCAGGGAAACAGTGCTGTCATCTTTAAAAATAGTAGGAGAGGTTGCTCATGGATGCAGAAAAGGATGTTGTGTACGGTACAGAAGATTTGTTGATGAGTTTGTGCAACTCGGTGGTTCGGGTGCTCAACGTTGCAACGCAAAGCAGAGTCAATTATTCAGGCATGGTGCAGCGCATCACCAAGACCGGCCTGAAGCCGGACATCGGTTGCTTCGTGATGTTCGATGGCGGTTTCACGGGCCTGGTGGTGCTCAATTTTGCCGCCGATACGGCGATGGAAATCTACGAGCGCTACATGTTGCACATGGGTATGCCGAAGTCGGAACTGGCCAATTTCTACACGTCGGACGAAGTGTCGAACATCATGGGCGAGCTGATGAACCAGATCGTGGGCGACTTCACGGGCAAGGTGCGGCGCGAACTGCAAACGAATATCACCCAGAGCCAGCCGAAGATGCTGGTGCTGAACAAGCAGGTGATGCTCAGCGTTGACACGCCGCTGGACCGCCCGGAAATGCGCCGCGTCACCTTCTACACGGAAAAGAACAACATTTTCTATCTGGAACTGGCGATCGACCGTACCGAGTTCATCAAGTTGCACGATTTCGATTCGCGCGAAGTCGATACCGACTCGCTGATGGATACGGAATACGCAAACCGCGAACGCGGTGCCGCCCCGGCGCCGGCAGTGGAACCGGAAGACGACGACAACGCCGACTTGCTCAAGTCGCTGGGCATGTAAGCGGGCCTTGCCACGAGCGGCGGCATGCTTGCCGCCGCTCGTCGATGATGTTTGCCTTGCGCAAGCTGTCTGGCAAAAATATACCGCCCCGAATACCAAACACAACACATAGCGGGCCGCCGATGCATGCCAGGGCCGTATCTGACGCCATGTCAAAGAACATGCGGCACAGGGGCGCGATTAAAAAAGCATACACGCCCGCTGTCGCCAGCACGCTGCAAGTGAGGGCGTCGGCATTCCTTGCTGTCCTGATGATCTAGTTGAAATTCATTGCTTATCTCATTGCCGGCCATGCCAGCACATCGTGCGCGCCGCCGCGAGACTGGGCGGGGGGCAACGACGATACTTGTTCCAGCCGCCGTACTCCCGCGATGCCGCTCTGCTGGCCATCATCGAGCGACCAGTATTCGAGCGCATACACATAGCTGCCGTCGACGATGGTCAGCGATTCCTTCTGGCGTCCGTTGGGCGCCTTGTAATACAGGCGCCGCGCGGGCCTGCCATCCACCGTCTGCTTGAACGCCTGTGGCGAAATGGTGACGCGCTTGCCCGTCTTGCCTGCCATCGACATCGCCGTGATCGTCACGTAGGCCCTGTCCGGGCACCGGGCCAGCAGGTGGGCGCCGCTCAGGACGGTGGCTTGCGCTTGTTCCAGCGGAAAACCGAACGGCTGCACGCCGACGATATCCATGCACCCCATCTGTTGCGCCAGGGCAGTCAGCGCGGCCGGGTCGAGCGCGCTGCTGAAGTTTTTTTCTTCGGCCTGCGCCAGGCCCAGCGCCCAGCGGCGTTCCAGCTCGGCCAGCGAAATATCGCTCGCCACGGGCAGAGGCGCGGGGGCGTCCGGATCGGCGGCGCTGGACGTTTCCGCCTGCATGCGCGCGGCCACAGAGTGGCTGCGTTCGGCTTGATTCAGCGGGCCGGCAGCAAGGCCCGTGTTGGCGAGGCAGGCGGCGATGGCCAGCGTAAAAACATGTTTTGTCAGCATAGGGTCTGGTGGGATGCGTCTTTCTTGATGAAAAAAGGTGTCGAATGACTTTCCTGCGCCTTGCCGGTCAGACGTAGATCGGCGGCGCGCAAACACAATCAGCATGTCCGGGGAATATGTTTCAACGTCAAATCAGCGGGCTATCTATTTGGCGCTCTATTTTCTGGAAAACGACAGGGTGTATTAAATGTTGGAAATATTAATTTCTAATTTGAAATGATTTGTGCTGATTTGATGTCAATGGGAAATGTAATGTGGCAGAGAATACCAACACTTATAAAAGAAAAGTATTTTTTAGTGCCACATTGATATACATTAATAAGATTGTCACACATATACACAGATCTCGCTACCTTGCCAGGGAGCTGTTCCATCGCGTGCGCCTGTTTGCCAGTCATTATATTAAGTCATAGGCTGCCAGGGTTGTGCTATGCACTGCAGATAGTTGCTTGTGCAAGCTGTAATGGAGCTTTTGGCTGTAATGGTGTGTAATTTGCAGCATCCTTTTCATTGGTTTTTATCATTCCGGAAAGCAAGACAGGCTTGCATGAGTGCCACCGTTTATTTGGCTGCCCGGCACGGCGCTTCTTCTTGCGGGACGCAGCGGCGCGATATTTTCTTTTGATTACAGTCCATTCGGAGGCTGGATGTTGAAACGACAGTTATTGTGTATCGATTTGAGTGGCAATGGCTCGCTGCATGAGGCAGGCATGCAGCAGTTTGGTGTGGCGTGGGAAGGCTGGAAAGTCTGCACCATGACGAGCTTGACGGCTGCCGCGCGGGCGCTGCGCACGCAGGCGTTTCCGGTTGGTGTACTGATTTCCCCGCTCGACGGGCTGGGAGAAATCGACAGTTTCCTGCATCAGCATTGGGATATGCAATGGGTGGGCATTTTTCCATCACGCGCCTTGCAGACGGCTGCATGCCGGCGCCTGGTACGTGACCATTGCTATGATTATCACACTTTACCTGTCGACATGCTGCGGCTGCGGCATACCCTGGGCCATGCTTATGGCTACGCCACTTTGCGCGAGATGCCGGACGCGCCACTGTGTGCGCTGGAGCAGCCTGATATGTCGCTCATGGGCAGTGGCGTCGCCATTTGCCGCTTGCGGCGCCAGATCCTCAAGGTCGCCGGCGCCAACGCGCCGGTGCTGATCTGGGGCGAGTCGGGCAGCGGCAAGGAACTGACAGCGCGAGCCATACACGTCCATTCCGCGCGCGCGGCGGGTCCCTTCGTGCCCATCAATTGTGGCGCGATTCCAGCTGGCCTGGCGCAATCCGAGCTGTTCGGCCATCAACGGGGCGCATTCACGGGGGCCACGAGCGACAAGCGGGGCTTGATCGAGTCGGCGGCCGGAGGCACGGTACTTCTCGACGAGATAGGCGACTTGCCGCTTTCCTTGCAAACCAATTTGCTGCGCTTTCTGCAGGAAAAGACAATTTACCGTGTCGGCGCCACGCACAGTACGGCCGTCGACGCACGCGTCATTGCGGCCTCGCATGTCAATTTGCTGGAGGCGGTGAAGCAGGGGATGTTTCGGGAAGATTTGTACTACCGGCTCAACGTGCTGGCGCTCGATGTCCCCCCTTTGCGCGAAAGAAAGGAAGACTTGATGTTGCTGGCGAACCATTTTTTTTCCGCCTATGTGGCGGAACGGGCGCCGATGGTCAAAGGCTTCAGCAACGCTGCCGTCGAAGCTATTTGCAACCATTCCTGGCCGGGCAATGTGCGCGAATTGATCAACCGCGTGCGGCGCGCCATGGTGATGGCGGAAGGCAGGGCGATCGGACCGCAGGACCTGGGCTTGTCCGTTGCGGACGAGCCAGGCGCCGATGTTGCACTCGACAGTATTCGCTGGCGCGCGGACCGTGAAGCCGTGCAGGCCAGCCTGTTCAGTGCCGGCAGCAACATCAGCAAGGCCGCGCGTGACCTGGGCGTGTCGCGCATGACGCTGTACCGGATGATCAAAAAGCTCAATATTGAATGTTGAACCTGACGCCTGAGGGGCAAGTCTCCGCCATGCGTGCGCATCGTTACATCTGAAGGGGTGTAACAGGATTGAGACAGCGGCGCGACGGGTATGCCATCTTGCAAGTGCTTGATTCAGCGCAGATATCTCTATTTTTACAAGCGGGGACAGAAAAGCAGGTGGCGCATGGCTGTGACAGTTTCCAGGCCTCAGTCAGCCAAGTTTCCGATGGGGAATACCATGCATGCCTGCAGTCATCGAATAATGCGTTTTAATTCAATGGCTTGCTTAAGTTGATTATTGCTGGCACCAAATATGCAGTGTAGCTGTGGACCCGACGCTTCAGTCTGGTGCCAGCATCCTAATTAACTTCTAAAGAGGAAACTGCAATGAAAAGAACTCTCATCGCGGCAGCGATAGCGCTGGCCTTCGGTTTCAGCGCTCATGCCCAAAACAATGGTACGACCAACGTTGACGATGTCACGGGTGTCAATACCCAGACAGCGAGCAATTCCTCTGCGCAGTCCGGTGCCGGGCCAGGGGCCAACGCGCACTCCACCGCTACGCAAGACAATAACTCTGACCAGAATAACGACAAGAGCACGGGGCAAAACAATAGCAGCGGCAATGCGAGTGCCAGTGCGCTGGGTTCATCGGCGGCAAACAATGGCGGCACCAGCAGCAATAGCGTGGCAAATGCCTTCAATACATCGACGGCAACGGCAGCGAGCACCCTGAGTGGTGCGGTGTCGGGCAACAGGGTGACTAACATTGGCAATGTCGCCACCAATAATGGCAATACCAGCGGCGGCACAGGCAAGGGCGGCATCGGCGGCAGCGCACAGGGGGGCGATGCCTACGGCAAGGGCGGCTCGGGTGGTGCTGCCATGGGGGGCGATGGCGCAGCGGGTGCGAAAGGCGGAAGCGCCAGGAATGGCAGCGCCATCAATGGCGCCGCGATTGTGGGTGACAGCACGGCCGGGGCAGGTGGCGCGGGCGGACTGGCCAAGAACGCCACCAGCGGGGATGCCGGTGCCGGCGGCAAAGGCGGCGCAGGTGGCAGCGGTGCGGCCGGCGGCGATGTGTATGGCGGTAACGGCGGCAAGGGCGGCTTGGCAGGCGATGCCATTGGCGGCGCAGGCGGCAGTACTGGTCGCACGACAGGCGGCAACGGCGGTGATAGCGGCAAAGGCATCGGCGGTGCTGGTGGCGACGGTGGTAGCAGCCGCAGCGCCGCTGGCGGCTCTGGCGGCAGTGGCAGTGCCGGCAGTCTGGCCAAAAATTCGGGTGGTGGCTTCTCCACATCGACGGGTGGTACCGCGACGGGCGGCGCCGGTGGTGCCGGCGGCACCAATACGGGTGGTGCTGGTGCCGCAGGCGGTGCTGGTGGCTCCGGTGCTGGCGGTGCTGGCGCTGCGTTGACGAGCACGGGCGGCGCCGGGGCTGCGGCAACAGGCGGTACCGGTGGTGCTGGTGGTGCCGGTGCGGCCGGTACCAGCTCTGGCGGCAACGGCGCCGCGGGTGCAGCGGGCGGCAATGGCGGCGGCAGCGGGCTGGCGCAAAACACGGGTGGCGCCGGTGCGGCGGGCGGCAGTTCGAGCAATGGCAGCGCAACAAACGGCTCGCCTTCGAACGGCAGCGCTATTGCCGGTGCGGGTGGTGCGGGCGGTGCGGGCGGTGGCAGCAATACCGGTGGCGCCGCCGGTAGCGGTGGCAGCAACACTGGCGGTGCGGCAACTGGTGGTGCGGGCGCTGGCGGCGCTGGCGGTGCCGGCGGTGCGGTGGCCGTGAATGCCGGTATGTTCGACATGTCCAACACCATGAGCGGTACCGCGCAGTCGGCGGCAGGCTTGTTGGTCATCAGCCAGAACAGCGGTATTTCTTCGCTGATACAGCAAAGTGTGACGGTGCAGGCCAATCTGGCAGTGGGACACTAGGCTAGCGGCTGCTTGGTGTCAGGCTCCGCCGTGGCAATGCTGCGGCGGAGCATCGCAAGTCTGAACAAGGGGATGAGCATGCGCCTTTTCTTTCATTCGATATGCTGTGCCAGCCTGGCCTGCCTTTCCACAGGCGCCATGGCTGCACAGGAAGCAAGGGCGTTGCCCTTGCTTGCCGGGCCAGAGCTGAGTCTGCCGATTATTGCTGCTCCGACCACGTCGCTGACCGCGCTGATGCCGCTGACGGTGGGTGGAACGTTTGCCGGGGGGCTTGGCCGGGCCGCTGGCGAATACGCGCTGGATCAGGCGCGTGGCGGTACCGATACGATCACCAATGAAGCGCGGCTGAGTGGCTTTGTCACCGGCAACTCGGCCAGCTACGTCAGCACGGGAGCCAACACGATCGATGGCGCCGCATTTGCCAACGCCGCCGGCATCCCGATCGTCATTCAGAACTCGGGCGCCAATGTGCTGATCCAGAACGCCACCATCATCAATTTGCAGTTGCGCTAGGCATGGCCACGACCCGCCCATTCTCGCTGTTCATGCTGTGCTTGCCTTTGTTTGGCGGCCTGGCATCTTCAGGCGCCCGCGCGGCCGATATCGGCGCATTCGGCGCCCGCTTTGATGTGCCGCTGGTCAGCATGCGCGAGGCGCGTTTTCAGCGCACCTTGCACCAGCAATACGACTTCAGTTGTGGTTCCGCCGCGGTAGCCACCCTGCTGACCCATCATTACGACTATCCTGTGACGGAAGAGTTTGTTTTTGAGCAAATGTACCAGCAAGGTGATCAGCAAAAGATTCGCAAAGAGGGATTCTCCTTGCTCGATATCAAGCATTTTCTTGCCGCCCGTGGCTTTCTGGCCGACGGGTTTCAGTTGCCGCTGGATAAATTGGCTGAGGCGGGTTTTCCCGCCATCGTGCTGGTGGCTGAAAAAGGCTATCGGCATTTTGTCGTGGTCAAGGGGCTGAACCAGAGTCGCGTGTTGATCGGCGATCCTGCCGGCGGCACCCGTGCGATGCCGCGTGCCAGCTTCGAGGCAATCTGGCAGGGCCGTTTGCTGTTTGTGATACATGGCCGTGCGACGCCGTCCGCACCGGGCCCTGTGGCTGACGTGGCGATGCAGGCTGCCCGCTTCAATGATGCCGATGACTGGCGCGCGGCGCCGCAAGCGCCACTGGGACTGGCGATCAGCCGCGTTGGCCTCGATCAGATCACCATGCCGAAGAATGACGGTGGGAATTTCTAATGGCGGGCAAACGCCACGCTGGAGGATGTATGCACAAGAAAGAGCGGTGGATGGCTGCCAGCCTGGCGTGCCTGCTCGTTGCCACGCAAAATGCTGGCGCCGTTCTGCCGTCAGCGGGATGGACGGCGGTCAGCGAAGAAACGCTGGAGCAGGCACGGGGCGGTTTCGACATGCCAGGTGGCCTGAGCCTGTCTCTTGGGATAGAGCGCCTGGTCAGCATCAATGGCAATGTGGTTTCCAGCGTGGCGTTCACGATTGCCGACGTGGCGCACTTAAGCGTCGAGGAAGCGAATCTGGCGCGTACGGCAGTGGCGTCGATGAATGTCTTGCAGAACGGCGCAGGCAATGTGTTTTTGCCAGGTCCGATGGCACAAACGATGGCCGGTACCGTGATCCAGAACAGCTTGAATGACCAGGTCTTGCGTACCCAGACGATCGTCAATACCAGTGTGAACAGTCTTCAATTGCTGAAGCTGGCGAATTTTCAGGACACCTTGCAAAATGCACTAGGCACGGTGGCAGGTCCCAGATAGGGTTTTCAGCAAGCCGCCCGGATTCCCCGGGCGGCATCGTGCAGTACGCCGGGCCATTGCTGTTGTGCTGCCAGGGCCGGCTACTGACAGGCAGGGCTTGTCATCGGGAGAGACTATGCGGCATCTTTACTTACTGCGATTTGGCACGGCGGGTGTATCGGCTTTGCTGCTATGTACAGCCGTTCAGGCCCAGCAAGCACCCGGCGCCGGCCAGGACGATCTGGCGGCGCAGCTGGAAAGCCTGAAGGCGCAACTGGCAGAACAGCGGCACCTGCTGGAGGCGCTGCGTACATCGATGCATGAGCAGCAGCGCCGCATCGATGTGTTGCAAGGCAGCGAACCTGTCGACAATAGCCGCCTGGCCAGGCAGCGGGGCACGGGTTTGCGGGCGGCGTACTTGTCGCTGGCGGACCTCCAGGACGCCGGGTCCGCTCCGGAGACGCTTCCACCATCGACGCCCCAGCCCGTGGGGCAAGCGCCCAGCCGGCCCATCCGGCCGCCGGAAGTGGCGCCCCTGTTCGAGCAGCCCGGGGTGCTGACGCCCAAGGGGACATACGTGCTGGAACCGTCGATGCAATTCGGTTACTCGTCGAGCAACAGGGTCGCCCTGGTCGGCTACACCATTATTCCCGCCTTGTTGATCGGTCTGATCGATGTGCGCGAGGTCAAGCGTAATACCCTGACCGCCGCGCTGGCCGTGCGCACCGGCTTGACCAACCGTCTGGAAGTCGAAGCCCGGGTGCCTTATGTGTATCGCTCGGATGCCACCGTCAGCCGCGAACTGTTTACCGGCACGGCCTCGGAGCGGGTGTTCGACACCAGCGGCCGCGCCTTGGGCGATATCGAGGTGGCCGCCCGTTACCAACTGAACGATGGCGGCGCCGATAAAGCGTACTACGTGGCCGGGCTGCGCTTCAAGTCGCGCACCGGACGCGATCCGTTCCAGGTCGTTACCGACTGTACGCAGCGTTGTGTGGGCGAGAATGCGACTGGCACGGGCTTGCCGCTGGACTTGCCCACCGGTTCCGGTTTCTATTCCCTGCAGCCCAGCCTGACCTGGCTGTTTCCCTCCGATCCAGCCGTGTTATTTGGCAGCATCAGCTATCTGCACAGCTTTAAGCGCACCGACGTCAGCCGCCTGGTGCTCGATGGCGTGCGCGAACCGCTGGGCACCATCGAGCCGGGGAAAATTTTCGGCGTGAATTTCGGCATTGGCCTGGCGCTGAATGAAAAGGCATCGCTCAGCCTGGGCTACGATCACAGCAGCGTCGGACGCACGCGTCAGAATGGCGTGACCGTGCCAGGTTCCGTGCGCACGCAGCTCGGTACCTTGCTGATGGGGTTTTCGTATCGCCTCAGCAAGGACAGGAGCTTGAACGTGTCGGTGGGCGCCGGTCTGACGCGCGATACGCCCGATGTTTCCATATCGGTCAGGTTGCCGATGACCTTTTGATTGCGGGCGGCGGGCAAGGCAGCCCCGGCAGGCTGCCGCTGCCGCGCTGCTAGCGGCCAGCCATCGCCGAGGCAATCTCGATCGAACTCAGCTTCCAGCCCCACACGCCGTGGCGTTGCAGGACCAGCGCGCCGTCCTGGCGGCTGCCGTCCTGCGCCCGCACGATGAAGGTGTTCGCGCCGGCATAGCCTGCGGAATATCGGGCTTTTTTCTGCGCGCCATCGGCGGGCGCATCCGCATTGCCTTCTGCTCCCGCCTGCGGGCTGACGGCGCTCTTGTTGACCAGCGCCACTACGCCGGCCGGGGAAACCATGGTGTCGACCATTTTGCCCAGCATGGCGCTGGCGATCGACTGGCCCAGGGCGGCCAGCGGGTTGCCGCTACCGGCGGTCGCCTCGATGCTGCGGGCCATGCTCGCTTCCAGCTGCGCCTTGACGCTGGCGCGCAGGGCGGGGAAGTCCACATGCCCGGCCAGGGCTTCGGCGTCGCGCTCGGCCAGGGCGGTCTTGATCTGGCGCAAGGCGTAATACGGCGACGCATAGGCGGTGGCGGCGATGGCAATGGCGGCCACGGCCGCCGCGATGGTGATTTTTTTCAAGTGATGCCTGTGAGGTGAAAAGTGATGGGCGTGTATCGCACCATTTTACCGTGCGCCTGGCGGCGCGGTGCCATGATGGTCTGCGCTGCAGACCCGGTCGTGCCGCATGGCGTATCGGGTCGCAAGCGATGTGCTTGTCACGTCCTGCCTGGCGAAGGCTGCGTGCCAGTGCGCCAGTCTGATGCAGGCCGGGATTACGGCTTGCCTGGAATCGACCCTGGCGTCTGAAAGGAGTCGAGGAATTCCTTGGTATCCACGGTTTTTGCTTCCGTGCTGCTGCCGCAATTCTTGGCGATCCATGTGCCGAGCGAGACATTAGAGCTGGGTTTGCATTTGATGGCGGCGAGCTTGGGCGCGCCGTCGGCCGCAGCGGGTTCGGGGGTCGCGCAGCCAGCGAGCGATAATGCAGAAATACTGATCAATAAATAATGGTAACCAGAAAACAATTTCATGCTTATTGCCTTTCGTGACGATACACATTCGTTGAAGAGGAGAGTTGATTGTAACAAAACATAGATCATTTGCTATGATATTTTTATCGGGCAATATTGCGTAAGGGAATGATCGTGCTGCTTGATGGAAATATCGGCCATCGGCGCGGTGCGAAGCGCCATGCCCTTCCTGCTTGCGCCCAGCGGCTGTTTAAACTTGTCTCTATAGAGGGAAGAGGGGCGGTGCTGTATAATGGGAGAAAAGTACCTAACTACCTGTTTTCACTGGATAAAGACCCAATACGAATGCTATCTACAGCTAATATTACGATGCAGTTTGGCGCCAAGCCATTGTTTGAGAATATCTCCGTCAAGTTCGGCGACGGCAACCGCTATGGTTTGATCGGCGCCAACGGCTGCGGCAAGTCGACGTTCATGAAGATCCTGGGTGGCGACCTGGACCCGTCGGGCGGCAATGTCATGCTCGATACCAACGAACGCCTGGGCAAGCTGCGCCAGGATCAATTTGCCTTTGAAGACATGCGCGTGCTCGACGTGGTCATGATGGGCCATACGGAAATGTGGGCCGCCATCCAGCAGCGCGACGCGATCTACGCGAACCCGGATGCGACCGATGACGACTACATGCAGGCGGCCGATCTGGAAGGCAAAGTGTCCGAATACGACGGCTACACGGCCGAATCGCGCGCCGGCGAACTGCTGCTGGGCGCGGGTGTTGCCATTGATCTGCATCAAGGCCCCATGAGCAATGTCTCGCCAGGCTGGAAGCTGCGCGTGCTGCTGGCACAGGCGCTGTTCTCGAACCCGGACATCCTGCTGCTCGACGAGCCGACGAACAACCTGGATATCAACACGATACGCTGGCTGGAAGATGTGCTCAACGAGCGCAACTCCACCATGATCATCATTTCCCATGATCGCCACTTCCTGAACCAGGTCTGCACCCACGTGGCCGACATGGACTACGGCACGCTGAAGATTTACCCGGGTAACTACGACGAATACATGTTCGCCTCGACCCAGGCGCGCAACCAGCAGCTGGCCAACAACGCGAAAGCGAAAGACAAGGTTGCCGAGCTGCAGGAATTCGTGCGCCGCTTCGCCGCCAACAAATCCAAGGCCCGCCAGGCGACATCGCGCGCCAAGCAGATCGAAAAAATCAAGGTCGACGACATCAAGCCATCGTCGCGCGCCTATCCGTTCGTGCGTTTCGACGGCGAAAAGAAATTGCACCGCCTGGCCGTGGAAGTCGAGAATATCTCGAAGGGTTTTGACCGCCAGCTGTTCAAGAATTTCAGCATCATGGTCGAAGCGGGCGAGCGCATCGCCATCATCGGCGCCAACGGCGCCGGCAAGACCACCATGCTGCGTTGCATCGCGGGCGACATCGCCGGCCTGCAGCCAGACCAGGGCCGCGTGAAGTGGGCGGAAAACGCCAACGTCGGCTACATGCCGCAAGACCCGACGGAAGATTTCGCCAAGGATACCAACCTGACCGACTGGATCGGCCAGTGGACGAAAGAGGGCGACGACGACCAGGCCGTGCGTTCCATCCTGGGCCGTTTGCTGTTCGGCGGCGACGATGTGAAAAAAGCCGTCAAGGTGTTGTCCGGTGGTGAAAAGGGTCGCATGATGTACGGCAAGCTGATGCTGGGTCGCCACAACGTGCTGATGCTCGATGAACCGACCAACCACATGGACATGGAATCGATCGAATCCTTGAACATCGCGCTGGAAAAGTACGCGGGCACCCTGATCTTCGTCTCGCATGACCGCGAATTCGTGTCCTCGCTGGCCAACCGCATCATCGAGATCAAGGAAGACGGCATTGTCGATTACAGCGGCAATTACGAAGATTACTTGAAGAGCCAAGGCATCGATTAATTCGATGGGTTGCCGGATGGCGCATGCAGCGCTTCCGGCATGCAGTGTCGCAGGCTGGGCAATCGGTCTGCCGATATGCCATCGTGTATTCTCACCCAGCTACCCTACGCCATGCAAACTCTAGCCATCAAATCCGTCGAGTATGAACATCCACAAGACGGCGCCAGCTGCACTGCCCACGCCTGGGCACGCACGCCAGCGACGCCATCCCCGGCTGAAAAAGCCGAACTGATCACGCGCATCAAGCGCCTGCTAATCGAGCGCGAAGCCGTGCTCGTTGCCCACTACTACGTTGATGCCGACCTGCAAGACCTGGCCGAAGCCACGGGCGGCTGCGTTTCCGATTCCCTGGAAATGGCCCGCTTCGGACGCGACCATCCGGCCAAGACCCTGGTCGTGGCCGGCGTGCGTTTCATGGGGGAAACGGCCAAGATCCTCAGTCCCGAGAAAACCGTGCTGATGCCGGACCTCGACGCGACCTGCTCGCTCGACCTGGGTTGCCCGGTGGACGAATTCACGGCCTTCTGCGACGCCCATCCGGACCGCACGGTAGTGGTCTACGCCAACACCAGCGCCGCCGTGAAGGCGCGCGCCGACTGGATGGTGACGTCGTCGATCGGCCTGGACATCGTTGCTCACCTGCATGCGCAGGGCAAGAAAATCCTCTGGGCGCCAGACAAACACCTGGGTTCGTATATCCAGAAGGAAACGGGCGCCGACATGCTGCTGTGGCAGGGTAGTTGCCTGGTCCACGACGAGTTCAAGGGCATCGAACTCGATTTGCTCAAGGAAGAGTATCCGCAAGCCAAGGTGCTCGTGCATCCGGAGTCGCCCGCGAACGTGGTGGCGCTGGCCGACATGGTGGGTTCGACGTCGCAAATGATTGCGGCAGCGCAAACCATGGATACGGATACCTTCATCGTCGCCACCGACAACGGCATCCTGCACAAGATGCGCGCGGCCGCACCGGGCAAGCGTTTCATCGAAGCGCCCACGGCCGGCAACAGCGCCACCTGCAAAAGCTGCGCGCACTGCCCGTGGATGGCCATGAACGGCTTGCTGAACCTGGCGCAAACGCTGGAAAACATGCACAACGAAATCCACGTCGATCCGTCCGTCGGCCAGTTGGCCGTGCGTTCGATCAACCGCATGCTCGACTTCGCCGCCGCCAAGAAGGCGGGCCTCAAGCCGGGCGCGGACCTGGCAAAAGAAACCACATTGTTCCAAGGAATCGGTCCAGCATGAGTACCCTCGTTAATTCTTTCGCTCCCTTTGATGCGGCCCTGGCGCGCGCGTTCGAGGGCAATCTGCTGGCCGCCCTGCTGGAAGACGTGGGCCAGTGCGACCTGACGGGCGAACTGGTGCCGCCCGACCACATCGTCACGGCCCGCGTCATCGTGCGCGAAGCAGCCGTGCTGTGCGGCGCTCCGTGGTTTGAAGGCATCATGAAAAGCCTGGACCGCAGCATCAATATTGCCTGGCATTACGCCGAAGGCGACATGATGACGGCCGACAGCGTCGTGTGCACGATTCAGGCGCCAGCGCGCGCCTTGCTCACGGCCGAGCGCAGCGCCCTCAATTTCCTGCAACTGCTGTCGGCGGTCGCCACGGCCACGCGCCAGTATGTCGATGTGATCGCCGGCACCAAGGCATCCATCCTCGACACGCGCAAGACCTTGCCGGGCCTGCGCCTGGCGCAAAAGTATGCGGTGCGCGTGGGCGGCGGCAAGAACCAGCGCCTGGCCCTGTACGACGGCATCCTGATCAAGGAAAACCATATCGCGGCCGCTGGCGGCGTCAGCCAGGCCCTGGAAAACGCGCGCAAGCTCGACGCGGGCGTGCCCGTGCAGATCGAGGTGGAAACCCTGGCGCAATTGCAGGAAGCGCTGGACGCGGGCGCCGTGTCCGTGCTGCTGGATAACTTCAGCAACGACATGATGCGCGCAGCCGTGGCCTTGACGAATGGCCGCGCCTTGCTGGAAGCGTCGGGCGGCATCAACTTCGATACCGTGCGCGCGATTGCCGAAACGGGCGTGGACCGCATTTCGATCGGCAGCCTGACCAAGGACGTGCGGGCCACCGATTACTCCTTGCGCATCGTCGGCTGATGAGAAGAGCAGGGCGGCGCCTGCTGGCCCTGGCGCTGCTGTGGCCGGCGCTTGCCGCGCCCTTGCCCGCGCAGGCGCGCGAACTGCTGGCCGTGGGCGCGCAGTTCGAGCGCGTGTTCGAGTATCAGGAGAGCGGCGAATATGGCGGACTGGGCGTAGAACTGCTGCGCCTGATGGCGGCGCGCACGGGTAATACCGTGCGTTTCCGCATGGTGCCGTGGGCGCGCGCGCAAGCCATGCTGGCGCAGGGCCAGGCCGATATCCTGATCGGCCCCTACAAGACGCCCGAGCGCATCGCCAGCATGGGGTTTTCCGACAAGCCGTTTTACCAGGACCAGATGGTCTTTTATACGCGCCAGGACGCCAGCTTCGGCTGGGACGGCGATTACGCGGCACTGAAGAACCGCAGGGTGGTGCTGCTCAACGGCTGGGCGTATGGCGCGGACTGGGAGCGCATGCGGCCCAGTTTGCAGGTCAGCGTGGCCAACAATGTGGAAAATGGCTTGAAGATGCTGGTGCATAACCACGTCGACGTGTTCGTCAGCAACCGCCGCAATACCGACCCCGCGATCGCCCGCCTCGGCTATGGGCGCCAGGTGAAACCATTACCCAAGGTCATCGAAGTACAGAATGGCTATTTCGCCTTTCCCCGCTCGCCCGCCTTCGACAAGCTGCGCCTGCAGTTCGACCAGGAACTGAATGGCCTGATCGAGACGGGCGAGCTGAAAAGGCTGGGCAAGCGCTACGACGTCGGCATACCCTGATACTGGCTATTTTCGTCGCGTTTGACGCACCTCAAGCATCCGGCACGGCCGGGTTCTACCCTGAAAGCAGGCGGCACAACACTGCCCATCACGCCGAGGGAGAATGCCATGAGTACGCAGCGCTTCAGCAACATGCTTTGCATCGGTTTCGCCATCGCGCTGGCCGCAGCCCTGTTTGCCTGCGGTGGCGGCCATCATCACCACCCGCCGGCTGCGAGCGCCTATGCGGCCACCAGCCTGGTGTCGGACACGGCAGCCTTGCCCGCCGCGCATACGGACCCCAAGCTCGTCAACGCCTGGGGCGTGGCCTTCAATCCACGCGGTTTCGTCTGGGTAGCTGCGAATGGCACGGCGAAGTCCACCTTGTATGACGGCAACGGCGTGCCGCAAGCGCTGGTAGTCAGCACGCCGCCAGGGCCGACGGGCATCGTATTTAACGGCACGCAGGATTTCAAGCTGAGCCAGAACGGCGTGACGGCGCCCAGTCCCTTCATCTTCGCCAGCAAAAGCGGCAGCATTTCCGCCTGGTCGCCCACGGTCAGTCCCACGACAGCCGTGGTCGTGTTCGACGGCAGCGCCGGTGGCAGCGTCTACAAGGGCCTGGCGATTTCTGCTTATGCGGGCGCCAGCTACCTGTATGCGGCCGATTTCCATAACCGGCGCGTCGATGTCTTCGATGCCAGCTTCGCCAAAGTCGCCTTGCCCGGCGCGTTCAGCGACCCCAGCTTGCCGGCCGGCTATGCACCTTTCGGCATCCAGGCTATTGGTGAGCGCATCTATGTTGCCTATGCCATGCGCGAGGCCAGCGGCGACGATGAACAGGCTGGCGCGGGCCTCGGCATCGTCAATGTGTATGACAGCGGCGGCCAGCTGATCAAGCGGCTGGTGAGCGGCGGCGCCCTGAATGCGCCATGGGGCATGGCGCTGGCGCCGGCCGATTTCGGCACTGCCAGCAATATGCTGTTGATAGGCAATTTTGGCGATGGCAAGATCAATGCCTATGACCCCGCCACGGGTGGCGCTGGCAGCCCGCTGCGCAAGATGGACGGCACGCCGCTGGCGGTCGATGGCTTGTGGGGCATCGCCTTCGGCAATGGGCTCAACAGCCAGCCCGCGACTACCCTGTTCTTTGCGGCGGGGCCGAATGACGAGGCGCATGGGCAATATGGACGCATCGACCTGCAGTAATCGGGTGCAGGCAGGCCCGTGCCGCTGCGGGGCGGCACGGGCAGGAACCGTGGTTACAGTTGCCGCGCCTCAAAGGTATTGCACTGGGAAATCTGGCCGCTCTCGATGCCCTTGCTGAACCAGCGCACGCGCTGCTCCGAGGTGCCGTGCGTAAACGAGTCCGGCACGACATGGCCTTGCGACTGCCGCTGCAGCGCATCGTCGCCGATGGCCGTGGCCGCTTTCAGGGCCGCTTCCACGTCGCCCTGTTCCAGGATCTTGCGGTCCTGGTTCGCGTGGTAGGCCCACACGCCGGCAAAGCAGTCGGCCTGCAATTCCAGGCGCACGGACATGGCGTTGGCCTGGCGCTCCGATTGCGTGCGGCGCGCCTTGTCAACCTTCTCGGACAAGCCCAGCAGGTTCTGCACGTGGTGGCCCACTTCATGCGCGATCACATAGGCTTCTGCAAACTCGCCCGAGACCTTGAAGCGCTGCTGCATCAGATTGAAGAAATCGAGGTCCAGGTAGACTTTCTGGTCGCCGGGGCAATAGAAGGGCCCGCTGGCGCTCTGGCCCGTGCCGCAGGCCGTCGGCGTGCTGCCCGAGTACAGGACCAGCTTGGGTTTCACGTAGCTGCCGCCTTCGGCCTTGAACAGGGCGCCCCAGGTGTCTTCCGTATCGGCCAGCACGGTTTTCACGAAGCGGGCCATTTCGTCCGATTCGGGCGGCTGGCGCGCGGGCGCCTGGCTTTGCTGGGTGCTGACCTGGCCGCCACCGCCGCTGAGCAGATTCAGCAAGGTCAGGGGATTGACGCCCAGCACATACGAGCCGACGAGGGCGATGACGATGGTGCCGATGCCGATCGAGCGGCCGCCAAAACCAAAGCCGCCGCCACCGCCGCCGCCACCACCGTCTTCGCCACGGCGATCTTCCACATTGTCGCTTTCGCGATTGCCATCCCATTTCATGATATCTACTCCTGCTGCGATTTGCGATTAATTGGTAACGCCTCAAGATGGCTCTTGGGACGAATCTTATAATTATCGCAGCAAACTGTGCCGCGACAGGAGCGACAGTGTTACGCTTTGCAACTTTCCAACCACATCACAACAGGTGCACGCATGGCGCTTGCCAACGATACACGCATTTCGCCCACGGCGGTGGTCCAGGCACAACTGGATGCCTACAACGCCCACGACGTGCCGGCCTTGCTGGCCATCTACGCCGATGATGCGCAGCAATTCCAGCATCCCGATACCTTGCTGGCCACGGGCAGTGCGCAGATCGGCCCCCGTTTCACGGCCCGTTTCGCCGCCAGCCGGCCGCAGGCGCAGTTGCTCAATCGCATCGCTTGCGGCAAGCTGGTGATCGACCATGAAATCGTCCATGGCGACACGCCGGACGGTGTTTCCGCGCAGGAACTGGTGGCGACATACGAGGTGGAGCAGGGACGCATCGCGCGTGCCTGGTTCAGCTTTGGCGCCTTGACCAGCCTGCGCGTGGCGCTGCCGGCCGATGTGCCGCACATGAACGCACTGATCGCCCGCTCCGGCGTGGCACTGAGCGCGGGGTTTTATAGTGAAGAGCAGGCCGAGGCCGTGACGCGCCATGTGTTCGGCGTCGATACGCAGCTGGTGGCCGACCGGACGTATTTCGTGATCGAACGCGATGGCGCCATGCTGGCCTGTGGTGGCTGGAGCCAGCGCGCCACCCTGTATGGCGCCGACCGCGCCAAGAGCGGGTCGGACCCGCTGCTCGACCCGGCCAGCCAGCCGGGCCGCATCCGTGCATTCTTTGTCGAACCCGAGGCCGCCCGTCAGGGCCTGGGCAGTATGCTGATGCGCCATTGCGAACGGCAGGCGCTCGCCGCCGGTTTCAGCGCGCTGGAACTGGCTGCCACCTTGCCCGGCGTGCCGCTCTACCTGGCCAGCGGCTTTGCCGTCACTGAAGAGTTTCATCTGGACTTGCCCGATGACATCAAACTGCCGCTGGCGCGCATGCACAAGCGGCTGTGAGCCGCCGGCTTACCAGGGCAGCGGCGCCTTTTCTCCGTTGGCATGCTCGCCGTAATACAGCGAGGGCAGGAAGCGCGACAGATAGGTAAATTCGCTGTAACAATGGCGCAGCAAATTCAGGCCCAGCACGTCGGGCACATCGCGCACGGGATCGAGGCTGTTGCGGCCCAGCAGGAAGCGGCTGCGCAGCACGCAGCCCGTGGGCGTGTCGCGCGTCAAATGCAGCATTTCGCCGTCGAGCGGGTTGCCCTGCGGGTCCATCTGCACGTGCTCGCCAAAGCCGATGCGCGCGCAGATGGCGGCCGACAGGGCGCCACTGTCCTTAGCCTGTTGCAGTTGCGCCGGATCAAACACGTCTTTCGGATCATGGAACTTCAGCTTGGCTTTCACGGGCGGAATGTCGCCCAAGGACTCCACCGCCTCGATCGAGGCGCCATAGTAACGCTCTCCCTTTTTCCACGCGCTGTCCCAGCCATGGTGCGCCACGTGGTCGTGCGGATGCCACCACTTGATGTGCTGCGTCGTCTCGAAAAACGTAAACCACCAGTCCAGCATGCGCCCGCTGCAGCCGTGCAATTCCGTGCGCGCCGCTACCAGCAGGCAGCCGTCGGGCAGTCGCGTGATGCCCGTTTCCAGGTGCAGGGGAAACGGGGCGAGCAAGTCGCCCGTGCCGGTGATGTGCCATGGGGATGCAATAGGGTTCGTCATGTCGTTCTCCTTTGTTGAGGTGCAACAATTATATATTAAAGAAACGTACAGCGTTTCCTAAATATGTTTCAGTGTAAAATTGCCCATCGATCAAGTTTGGAGCTGGCATGCAGGAAGAAGAGAGCAAGGCCTTGCGTGGACGGGGCCGTCCGGCGCGCCCACCCGAGGAGGCGCGCGTAGCGGCCGTGCAGGCGGCCACCTGGCTGCTGCTGCACGAAGGCTATGCGGCCACGACCATGGAAGCGGTGGCGCGCCACGCGGGCATGGCAAAAAAGTCGCTGTATCAGTACGCGGCCAACCGCGAGGACCTCGTCGCCCTGGTGGTGCGCGGCTGGACGGATGCCTTCCTGCCGGCCATGGCGCACGATGCGGCCGCGCCTGGCGAGGTCTTGCCGCTATTGAAAGAGATACTGCAGGCGATGGCGGCGCGCGTGCTGACGACGGACGCCGTGGGCCTGTTCCGCCTGCTGTGCACGGAGTTTCCCGCCCGCGCGGACTTGCTGGCCGTGTATCAGCGCAACGGCATCGAGCGGGGCACGGCTTTGCTGGCCGAGTGGCTGGGACGCCAGGCCGCGCGCGGCCATCTGCGGCTGCAGGATGGGCGCGATGGGCACGATGGCTACGAACTGGCCGGCTTGCTGCTGGCCATGGTGATCGCCGAGCCGTTGCGGCAGATGGCGTTGGGCTTGCTCGCACCCGTGCCGGCCTGGGATGCTGCGCCGCGCATCGATGCGGCGCTGCGGCTGCTGGGCGGGCAGGCGTTCAAGGTGGCTGATGCTTCAACGCTTCGCGGCGGCTGAGGGGAGAGAGCTGTTGGCGGTGGGCGTTGGCAAACGCCGTCACGGCCGCGGGCGCGTGGCGCGCGTAATCGCGCAGGGCCCAGCCGATGGCCTTGCGGATGAAAAACGCGTCTTCATGGGCCAGCGCCAGCGCCGCGTCGAATAGCCAGACGGCATCCGTGTCGCCGCGCCAGCCCAGCTGGTGCAGCATGGCGATGCGGCGCAGCCAGAAGTCGTCGTGGCGCAAGGCCGCATCCATGTGCACATGGCCATCGCCGCCACGCCGCAGCTCCACCTGCAGCACGTCGCCGATGATGCCCGCCATGCCGTCGACGCTGTCCCACCAGGCGCGCTGGCGCGCCAGTGCCAGCAGGGCGGGGAGGTGATCGATGCTCAGCTGGCGCACGTGCATGGCCAGCATGTCGAGCGCCACATGCTGGTATTCGCGCTGCGGCTGCTGCCACAGTAGTTGCGCGTGTTCCAGCAAGGTATCGGCCCCCACGCCTTTCAATCCCGCCAGCAAGGCCCTGGCGGCCAGCCGCCGCTGCGGCGCACCCACGCCCAGGAACACGAACTGGTCGCGCATATACGCCTGCATGGGCGCCGCGCGGCCCGGTTCGGCAGCCGCTTCCAGCGCGGCTTTCAGTTCTGCATGTAAATCCATCGCATCTCGCTTTTTTCAGGCGTAAAAAAAGCGCTCCGAAGAGCGCTCTTGTCCAGTCATCCAAACGGCTGATAGAAGCGTAGCGAGCGGCAGCGATTTGTGGCCGAGACGCGCAACCGTACGAAAGTACGGGGCCGCCGAGGCGGTGAGCATCGCAGGCCGCAAAGCGCGACGCGCAGTAGCTTATATCAGGCGGTTTTATTGAATTTTGGCTTTTTTCATCAGTTCGTCGCGGTAAGCGGCGAGTTTCTTCTGTTGCAGCGACTCGGCCACTTGACCCTTGACTTCTTCCAGTGCCGGCAGCTTCGTCGGACGGGTTTCTTCCAGCTTGATCACGTGGAAGCCGAATTGCGATTGCACGGGCGTTTGCGTGACCTGGCCTGGTTTCAGGGCAACCATGGCGTCGGAGAATGGCTTCACGTAGGAAGTAGGGCTAGCCCAGTCCAGGTCGCCGCCATTGGCCGCGGAACCGTCTTTCGATACTTTCGCCAGTTCTTCAAACTTGGCGCCGCCTTTCAGCTTGGCGATGATGTCTTTCGCTTCCGCTTCGGTGGCTACCAGGATGTGGCGTGCATGGTATTCCTTGTCGCCCGCCTGTGCCTTGAACTTGTCGTACTCGGCCTTGATTTCAGCGTCCTTGACGGGGTTTTTCTTGACGTAGTCGGCCAGCAGGGCGTTGATGATGATGCTTTGACGGGCATTGTCGATTTGCGACTTGACTTCCGGACGCGTGCCGTAGCCTTGCTTGTCGGCTTCCTGGATCAGCACTTCACGGCCGATCAGGTCTTTCTTGATGGCTTCGCGCAATTGCGGCGAATCGGCTTGCTTGCCTTGGGCGACG
Source organism: Janthinobacterium breve (assembly GCF_051380895.1). Classification (NCBI taxonomy): domain Bacteria; kingdom Pseudomonadati; phylum Pseudomonadota; class Betaproteobacteria; order Burkholderiales; family Oxalobacteraceae; genus Janthinobacterium; species Janthinobacterium breve. The sequence continues at coordinate 360,040 of NZ_JBNYXY010000009.1, forward strand.
ACTTGCTTGACGACCTGGTCTACGCGCGACGATGGGATGGCCTTGCCATTCACGGTGGCCACGTTTTGTGCGAACGCAGGGATCGCGACAACGGCGACCAGGGCTAAGATCAGGCGGGCTGGCTTCAAAATCATGTTCATTCCTAATAGATATACAAAAAGTTTGCGTCTGCCGGGCAGTGCGCATTCAGGCGCAGAATACACGACCGGCGCCGAAAGGGGCGCCGGGGAGGTCAGTTCTTATTGAACTTTCGCTTTTTTGATCATTTCTTCCTGATACGCTTGCAGTTTCTTTTGCTGCAGCGCTTCGGCGATCTGTGGCTTGACTTCTTCCAGGGTCGGCAGTTTTGCCGCGCGGGTGTCGTCCAGCTTGATGACGTGGAAACCGTTAGGCGTTTGCACCGGGGTATCGGTGACCTGGCCTTTTTGCAGCTTCACGAAGGCGTCGGAGAACACTTTCGGGAAGGACGATGGCGCTGCCCAGTCCAGGTCGCCGCCGTTGTCGGCCGAGCCGGCATCTTTCGATTGCTTGGCCAGGTCTTCGAACTTGGCGCCGCCTTTCAGCTTGGCGATGATGTCTTTCGCTTCGGCTTCGGTGGCCACCAGGATGTGGCGCACGTGGTATTCCTTGTCGCCCGTCTGAGCTACGAAGCGGTCGTATTCAGCCTTGATTTCAGCGTCGTTGACAGGGTTCTTTTTCAGGTAGTCGCCGACCAGGGCGTTGATGACGATGGCCTGGCGCGCGTTTTCGATTTGCTGCTTGACGGCTGCATCTTTACCGAAACCTTTGTTTTCCGCTTCTTGCATCAGCACTTCACGGCCGATCAAGTCCTTCTTGATCATTTCGCGCAATTGCGGCGAATCCGGTTGCTGGCCTTGGGCGACGACTTGCTTGACGACTGCATCAACGCGCGACGATGGAATAGGCTTGCCATTAACAACGGCAACATTTTGCGCAAAAACAGGTACCGCGACAACGGCGAGTAGTGCGATCAGCAAGCGGGCTGGCTTAAAAGTCATTATTAAATCCTGTTAGGGAAAGTTTCGTAAAAAACGCATGGAAAGAAAACGCGTGCATGACGCTGCGGCATGCGGCATACCAGGTTGCCCCGGTACGCCAAAACGCCATCCTTACACTACTTCGGACGGCGCCAAGGCCACAATCGCCAATGCATGTATCTCATTATGCATCATATCGTGCACGGAATCATACACCAGTCGATGGCGCATGACGAGCCTGAGCCCCTCAAATTGACTAGAAATAATGCGTAGATTGTAATGACCTCCGCCCGAGGCGGCACCCGCGTGGCCCCGGTGGCGCGCCGAGTCGTCTTCCAGCACGCATTCCAGAGGGGATAGTGCCGTTTCCAGGCGGCTACGAATGCGCTGCATGCGCGTTTCCGGCGAAGTATTCGCTGTGGTGGTATTCATCATGCGTCTTCCTTGATATGTTTGGCCAGGAACAGGGTTTGCGCCACGATGAAGGCAAAGAAAATGCCCGTCGCGCCAAATGCCTTGAAACTGACCCAGGCAGCCATGTCGCCCTTGTACAGTACGAAAGCGACGAACAAGTTCAGCGCGCCGATGGCGCCGAAGAAGATGATCCAGGCGGCCAGCAACTGGTTCCAGACGGCATCAGGCAATTGCACTTGCGCTTCCATGGTCTTGCGGATCAGGTTTTTCTTGAAGCCAACATGGGCGATCAAGAGGGCCAGGCCTGACAGCCAGTAGATCAGGGTTGGCTTCCATTTCAGGAAGAAATCGTCATGAAGGTAAATGCTGGCGCCGCCGAACACGACAAAGATGAACAGCGACAGCCACAGCATGCCGTCGACCTTGCGGCCGCGCAGCAGCAGATAGCTGACCTGGCAGGCGGTGGCGACGATGCCGACCAGAGTGGCGAGTATCCACGGCGCCTGGTCAGCCTTGATCAGGCCGCCAGACACGAAGCCGGACAAATATTGCTGCACGAAATCGTGCGTGACCGCTTCATACATGCCGCCCAGCTTGAAGGCGGCGAAGAAGGCGATCAGGGGGAATAGGTCGAATAGAAATTTCATGGCGAGACTTTACACTGGTCTTATTAAATTCATCTTAGGAATGGCTTAGGAGCAACTGAGGTGCTCCCGGGCGTTCCTGTGTCTCAAGGCTGCGGATCGAAGCGCAAGGAAGCCGAATTGATGCAATAGCGCAAGCCGGTTGGCGGCGGGCCATCCGGGAAGACGTGGCCCAGGTGGGCGTCGCAGACGGCGCAGACGATTTCCGTGCGCACCATGCCGTGGCTGCGGTCGACGATCTCCGTCACATTGGCCGGGTCGAGGGCCTGGAAATAGCTGGGCCAGCCGCAGCCCGAATCGAACTTGGTATCGGAGGCGAACAGGGGCGTGTTGCAGCAGACGCAGGTGTAGATGCCGTGTTCATGGTGGTCCCAGAACTTGCCCGTGAAGGCCCGCTCCGTGGCCGCGTGGCGCGTGACGTCGTATTGCATGGAATCGAGCATGGCGCGCCATTCGGCGTCGGTTTTTTTGACTTTATTCGTGGTCATAATGACTCCTCAGGATGAGCAACTGACTTCAAGGTGATTGGCCCAGTCGGGCGGCAGGGCCGCATAGTGCTGGTGTTCGGGCTGTTCGTCAAATGGCTTTTGCAAAACTTCCAGCAATGTCGCCACTTCCGTGTAGTCCTGCTGCCGGGCTTTTTCGATGGCCACTTGCGCCAGGTAGTTGCGCAGCACGTATTTTGGATTGACGCCGTTCATGGCGACTTGCCGCTTGGCATCGACACTGTCTTCCTGCCGCAGGCGCGCACGGTAAGTTTCTGCCCACGTATCGAAGGCGGGGCGGTCGATGAACATGTCGCGCAACGCCGTATCATGCTCGGGGGCAGCCACCTGCAGTGTCGCCAGGGCGCGGAAAAAATTGGTGAAATCCACGTGATTGGCTTGCATCAGGGCAAACATGCTGTCGAACAGCGCCGTATCGTCGTCCTGGATGGTCTGCAAGCCCAGCTTGGCGCGCAGCAAGGCATTCATCTTGTCCGCAAAGGCGCTCTGGTAGCTGTCCAGTGCCGCCTGCGCCTCGGCCACTTCGCCGATCAGCGGCAGCAGCGCCTGGCCCAGCGCGTAGCAGTTCCAGTGGCCCACCTGCGGCTGGTTGGCATAGGAATAGCGGCCCTGCTGGTCCGTATGGTTGCAGATATGTTCCGCGTCAAACGCTTCCATGAAGCCAAAAGGGCCGTAATCGAGCGTCAAGCCCAAAATCGACATATTGTCCGTGTTCATCACGCCGTGCATGAAACCCACGGCTTGCCACTGCGCGATCATGTGCGCCGTGCGCACGCACACTTCGGCCAGCAATGCCTGGTATGGATTTGATGCGGCGCGCAATGCGGGATAAAAACCGTCGATGATGTAATCGGCAAGGATTTTCAGCTCGTCCGGCTTCTTGCGGTAAAACCAGTGTTCGAACGAGCCAAAGCGCACAAACGTAGGCGCCATGCGCGTGACGACGGCCGCCGTTTCCACCGTTTCGCGCATGATGCCTTGCTGCGACCCCATGATGGACAGCGCGCGTGAAGTGGGAATGCCCAGCGCCGCCATGGCTTCCGAACAGAGGAATTCGCGGATGGATGAGCGCAGCACGGCGCGTCCGTCGCCCATGCGCGAATACGGCGTGGCGCCGGCACCTTTCAGTTGCAGCTCCATCGGACCGTCTGCGGTGGCGATATCGCCCAGCAGGATGGCGCGGCCGTCCCCCAGCTGGCCGGCCCAGACGCCGAACTGGTGGCCCGAGTACACGGCCGAGAGGGGCATCGAGCGCTCGGCAACCGTATTGCCGCTCAGCAGCTCCACGTAATCGGCTTGCGCCAGGCGCGCCGCATCGAGGCCGATGAGGGCTGCTGCCGGTGCGCTGGCGGCCACGAAATACGGGGCGGGCAGGGGCGTGGGCATCAATCGCGTATAGAACGCTGGCGGCAAGGCCGCAAAGGCGTTATCCAGTGGTAAGGTAGGAGCGGTGATGGCGATTCCATTCAAATCAAATGTGGCGATGTGGCGGCAAGCAGCGCCAGCCTGGAATGCGATTTTACCGCACAGCGCCAGGGCGCGTGGCGGATGTCCGGGTGGGTAAAAAACGGAACCGAAAATTCCATGCTGCAATGCAATATCGAAATGCGTTGACGATTTCCGCACGACCGTACGAAACTAGGGAAAGTCTGTAAATTCCAACAATAACCGAGTAGCCAAACCAGGAGACACGATGTCGGCATTTCCCTTGAGCCCAGTGATGGGCCAGATGATGGATCAGCCCCTGCTGATTTCCAGCATTATCGAGTTTGCAGCGCGTCATTATGGGGGCAGCGAAATCATTTCGCGGCGGGTGGAGGGCGATATGCACCGCTACACCTACCGCGATTGCCACCAGCGCGCGCGCCGGTTGGCCAATGCCTTGCATGGCCTCGGTGTCGGCATGGGCGACCGGGTCGCCACCCTGGCCTGGAATGGCTATCGTCACCTGGAAGCCTACTATGCCGTGTCCGGCTCGGGCGCCGTGCTGCATACGATCAATCCGCGTTTGTTTCCCGACCAGATCGCCTACATCTCCAATCACGCGCAAGACCAGGTGCTGCTGTTCGACCTGACGTTCTTGCCCGTGGTGGAGAAAATCGCCGCCGACTGCACCTTTGTGCGCCACTTCGTGCTGATGTGCGACCGCGAGCGCATGCCCGCCAGCAGCACCATTCCCGACCTGCTGTGCTATGAAGACTTGATCGCCACGCATTCCGACGAGTACACGTGGCCCTTGTTCGACGAGAATTCCGCCGCCACGCTGTGCTACACGTCCGGCACGACGGGCAATCCCAAGGGCGCCCTGTATTCGCACCGCTCGACCGTGCTGCACGCGTATGCCTCGGCCATGCCCAGCGGCCTGAACGTGCGCGCCTCCGACACGGTATTGCCCGTGGTGCCCATGTTCCACGTGAATGCCTGGGGCTTGCCGTATTCCGTGCCCTTGTCCGGCGCGCGCATGGTGTTTCCCGGCGCGGCGCTCGATGGCAAGTCTTTGTACGAGCTGTTCGAGGCGGAAAAGGTGACGTTCTCGGCCGGCGTGCCCACCGTCTGGCTGGGCTTGTTGAGCCATGCGCTGCAGAATGACTTGACGTTTTCCACCTTCCGCCGCACCGTGATCGGCGGCGCGGCGTGCCCGCCGGCCATGATGGATACCCTGATCGACAAGTTCGATATCGAGGTCATCCACGCCTGGGGCATGACGGAAATGTCGCCGCTGGGCACGGCAGGCGGCTTGCAGACCAAGCACCTGGACTTGCCGAAGGACGCGCAGCGCAAGATCCTGCAAAAACAGGGCCATGCCATTTATGGCGTGGACATGAAGATCGTCGACGACGATGGCAAGGAATTGCCGTGGGATGGCGTTGCCTACGGCCATTTGCTGGTGAAAGGGCCGTGGGTCATTTCTTCGTATTACAAGAACGAGGGCGGCGACGTGCTGCAGGATGGCTGGTTCCCCACGGGCGACGTGGCCACCATCGATGCGGATGGCTATATGCAGATCACGGACCGCAGCAAGGATGTGATCAAGTCGGGCGGCGAGTGGATCGGCACCATCGACCTGGAAAACCTGGCCATGGCGCACCCGGCCGTGCTGCAGGCGGCCTGCATCGGCGTGTTCCACCCGAAATGGGATGAGCGGCCCGTGCTGGTGGTGGTGCTGCGCCCGGGGATGGCGGTCACGCGTGAGGCGTTGCTGCAGTTCTTCGAGGGCAAGATCGCCAAGTGGTGGACGCCGGACGACGTGCTGTTCATCGACGCCATGCCCATGGGCGCGACGGGCAAGATCCAGAAGAACAAGCTGCGCGAGCAGTTCAAGGGCCACCAGCTGCCCGGCATGTAGCGCTACGCCGCGCTTACGCAGCCTGCGGCAGCGCCGAGCCCAGCTTCTCCAGTAGATGATCGCACTGGAAGACGGACAGGGTCTGGCGCTGCGCGTCCGTGCCGATATCGATCATTTCATCCATTTCGCTGCGCAAGTCGTCATGTTCTCCCGTGCGGATGATTTGCGGCGCCGCAAAGCGCTGGCTGTCGGAAATGGTCATGATGTTGTCGACATGGTCGACAAGGAAGCCGTAGCGCTCGCTACCGCGTTCCACGATGAGGATCTTGCCGGCGCTCGCGTCCGGCAGGACCGGCATGGCGTACAGCTGGCGCAAGTCGATGATGCTGATCATTTGCTGGCGCAAGTTCAGCATGCCGCGCATGCAGGCCGGCATGCCCGGTGGCGTGGTGATGGCGCCGCTGAAGTCGATGATTTCGCGCACTTGCCCGATTTCCACGGCGAAGCGGGTTTCCACGGTAAACGTGATGTAGACGCGGCGCTGCGCCTTGCGTGTGGCGGCAGTGGCCGTTTCCGTGTCGTTTGGATACAGGCGCTTGTGGCCGTCGCGCATCTCGACGATCTCCGCCTGCGACAGGATGCCCTTGTGGTCGAGGAAAATGATGTCGCCCAGGCCCTCTTTCGTGATGCAGCCTGCGAACATGGCCGCGCGCGCCTTGCTCAGCAGGGGAATCGGCAGCACCTCGTCGCCAAAGAAATGCACGATGCTGTCGACGGAATCGACGAGAAAGCCCACGGTCGTGTCAGCCAGGCGCACGACGATGATGCGCTGCTCACTGGTCGCCTCCTTGCCCGGTTCTGCCGCTTGCAGCAGGGCGCCGAAATCGATGACGGCCACCTGGCTGCCGCGAAAATGCATGCGGCCAAGGCACAGTTCACTATTCAGCAGGGAGCTGTGCAGTTCTGGCACGCGGATGATTTCCTGGATGGCCAGCATTTCGAAGGCAAACGTGGCGCCGGCCGCGTGAAAGCTGACGCACTGGCGGCGTTCGCTTTGCGCGTGGTAGCGGGCTGTGCTCAGTTTGGCGCCCGTCGCTTGCAGGGCCAGCACATGGGGCACGTTTTCGATGCGCAGCAGGGCATGCGGGTCGAGGATTTGCAGCAGGCGCGCGCCGCCGTCGAGCAATATCGTGCCGGCGATGATGGCGTGCGCGTCGCCGGCCGCATACTGCAGGGCGCTGCGGGCGCTGGCCGGCACGCGCAGGATGTCGCCCGTATCCTGGAAGACGATGCCGATCAGTACTTGCTGAAAGTCCAGGATGGCGATCTTGTCGGTGGCCAAGGCGCGCGGCGCATCGGCGCGGAACAAACGGCCCAGGTTAACCACCGGAATGACACTGCCGCGCAAGGTGAACATGCCTTCCAGATACGCGGGCGACAAGGGCAGGGCGGTGACTTTCGCGGGGTAGTTCACCACTTCGCGGATGCAACTGGCGGGCAGGGCGAATTCATCGCCGCCCAGGTGGAAGGAACCGAACAGTTCGGTGGCGCCGTCGCGCTCACCCTTGTACCCTTCATGCCTATCCATATGCGCCTTCCTTGCGTGAAGTCAAGCCGGGTTGCGCCACCACATCGGTGACGGCGTAGCTGTGGTGGGCGCAATCGATCAGCAACTGGCGCCCGTGGCGTCCGCCCAGCGCGCAAAAACTGACGTGCAAGCCGCACTGGTCCAAGTATTTTTGCGCCGCTGCCGCGTTTTGCCGCCCCACCTGCAGGCGGCCATGGCCATTATCGGGGCCGAACATGCTGGCGCCGCCCGCCAGCACCACGTCGATATCGGAATAATCGGCCTCGCGCACGCCCATCAGGCGCAGCAGCGAGGGCACGGCCTGGCTCACATAGCGTGCATTCGGGGTGCGAAGGGCGCTGTCTGCTCCGGGCGCTTCCGGCAGCAAACAATGGGCCAGGCCGCAGCATGGGCCGTTCTTCCAGATGAAACCGATGCCGATGCAGGAGCCCAGCAGCGCCTGCAGCTGTTCGCCCTGCGTGCCCACGCTAAGTTGCCCCATGCCAACCAGGTGCAGCGGCGGGGCCTCCGCCAGAGTGTGCGTGTGGATCATGCCGTTCCCGCCTTATAAATCATGGGAAACTCGAATTGATAGCCGGTGCCCAGGCGGGCGATGGTTTCAGATTCGCCCAGGATCAGCCGGCCCTCGTTCTTCAGGCTCAGGCGCGCCTGGCGCAGCACGGTTTCCTGGTGCTCGGCATCGAAATAAATCAGCACATTACGCAGGAACACCAGGTCGAACTGCCGGGCCGGGCGCAGCGCTTCCAGTAAATTGTGCTGCGCAAAGCTGACGTGTTGCCGCAGTTCCTCGTTGACCTTGACGCCATACGGCGAAGGCGTGAAATATTTGCGCAGCAAGTCCGGGTGCGACAGGCGGATGCGCTCGACGGAGCGCCCGCTGTACTGGCCGGCTCTGGCTACCCCCAGGATTTGCTGCGAAATGTCGCTGGCCAGGATCTGGTAGCGGAAAGCGGGAGTTTGCAGCCTGAATTGCTCGCATAGCATGGCGATCGAATACAGCTCTTCGCCGCTGGCCGCCGCCGCCGACCAGATTTCCAGGCAGCCGTCCGGATGGGCGCGGGCCCATCCGGGCAGGTAGCGGTCGCGGAAGTAATCCCAGATCGATGGCGTGCGGAAAAACAGGGTGTCGTTGGTGGTCACCAGATCGATGAAATGGGCCACCTCGTCGCGGTCGCTGGCCACCCGTTCCAGGTAAGCCTGGTAGCTGAGCAGGGACAGCGCTTGCAGCCGTGGCTGCAAGCGTCGCTCCAGCAGCACGCTCTTGCGCGCAGTCATGGCGATGCCCGTATGCTGGCGTACCAGCGCGATCAGGCTCGTCAGCACCTCGGGCGTCAAGGTGGCCGCGTGGCTCATCGCTTACACCACGAAGCCGGAGACAGTCTGGTTCAGGCTGCCCGCACGCTCGTTCAGCCCATCCGTCGAGCGGGCGATGCTGTCGCAGTTGGCGGCCGACTTTTCCGTTTCCTCGGCGATGTACTGGATCGCCGTCGATACTTCGCGCGCCGTCAGCAACTGCTCGTTGGCTGCCTTCGAGATATCCGAGATGGCCAGCGTGGTCTTCGCCACGCCCGAGACGATCTTGTCGAAGGCATCGCTGGCCTGGCGCGAAATCTCGCTGCCCGTCGAGACGCGCTTGACGGATTCGTTGATCAGCTTGGAAATCTCTTTGGTTGCCTGCGAGGAGCGCTCGGCCAGCTTGCGCACTTCGTCGGCGACGACGGAAAAGCCCAGACCGTGTTCGCCCGCGCGCGCCGCCTCGATGGCCGCATTGAACGCCAGCATATTCGTCTGGTTGGCGATTTCGCTGATGACCTTGACGATTTCGCCGATGTCTTCCGACGAGCGGTTGATCAAGTCCATCGCCTCGATCGACTTGGCGACGGCGCGCGCGCCCGCTTCCGCTTCCTGCTGCGTGGCTTTCGCCAGGAAATCGGCGTTCGAGGTGTTTTCCGCGATGGAATTGATGGAAAACGTCAGGCCATCGATGGAGGCATTCATTTCTTCCACCGTGGCGCCCAGCGCTTGCGTACCCACGGCCACGCCCGTGGCCCGCTCGGCGATGGCGTGCGAGGCGTCGGCAAAGCCGTTCGCCGCCGATACCACATTGCCGATCACGCCGCGCAAGTCGACGATCATCTTGCTGATGCCGCCGGCCAGCAGGTCGATCGGCTCGTCGCCCTCTGGCACGATATTGCAGGTCAGGTCGCCTTGCGCCGCGCGCGCCACCGAGTCGAGCAGGGCATTGACCTTGCGGCTGTCGTTGGCGGCCTTGGCCTGGATGCTGTTTTCCAGGTTCACCTGTTCGCTGATGTCGATGGCGAACTTGACCACTTTATACGGCTTGCCGTTCAAGTCGAGGATGGGGTTGTAGGTAGCGTTAAGCCAGATTTCGCGGCCGTCCTTGGTGACGCGCTTGTATTCGCCCGCGTCGAACTCGCCCTTGCCCAGCTTTTGCCAGAATTGCGCGTATTCCTCGCTGCTGGCGTATTCCGCTTCGCAAAACATGCGGTGGTGCTTGCCTTCGATCTCTGCCAGCGTGTAGCCGACCGAGGCAAGAAAGTTGTCGTTGGCACGGATGATGGTGCCGTCGAGCCGGAACTCGATCACGGCCTGGGCCTTGCTGATGGCGTCGATCTTGCCTTCGTAATCGGCATTGCGGCGCTTGCTGGCCGTGATGTCGGTGGCAAACTTGATGACTTTATACGGCTTGCCATCGGCGTCGAGGATGGGGTTGTAGGAAGCATTGATCCACACTTCGCGGCCATCCCTGGCGCGGCGCTTGTATTCGCCCTGGTCGAATTCGCCGCGACCCAGCTTGGCCCAGAAGTCGGCGTATTCGGCCGTTTTCACATACTCGGGGTCGCAGAAGATGGCATGGTGCTTGCCTTGCACCTCGGCCAGGGTATACCCGATGACGCGCAGGAAATTGTCATTCGCATGCAGGATGGTGCCGTCGAGTTCGAATTCGATCACGGCCTGGACACGGTTTAATGCAGTATTTATCGCTTGTAAGTCCAGATCCTGGGAGTGGCTGACATGGCTGGCTGCGTCCATAGTATTTCCTTCAGTGTGGGAAGAGGAATGGGTGGCGCTAATGCTGACAGTTAATAACGATATAAAATGATTGCATAATGACCCGCACATGAGCCGGTGTGATAATCGGTGAGAATCTGCCCGATATAACATAAGCGCACACAGGCGATATCCGGCGGCACTGCTACATAATATTAAATCAATTGCAGAGTGTTGATTTGAATCAATAATTTTATTATTCCCCAGCGCCCGGCGAAAAACAAGGGGCGTGAATAAATAATGCTGAAAGTGTCGTTATTGGCCCGCGCCAGCATATGGCAGAGCATTTACCGAATAATAAAACGGCGTTTTTATTATTATGTTTTTTTTATTAAAAATGGATATGCAATTGATAGTTGCTGGCGCCTGCCGTCGCCGGTGCCGCAGGCCGGAGCCGGCGATGTTGTACCATGATGGCCGGCACCGGTGTTCCACGCGCCGCGATAAAAAATAATACGAGCGTTCTTTTATGCGGTATAGTGAAGCTTCATCCCTTGCAACCACCTCATCGCTAAGCAAAAACCAATAAGGAAGAGACATGAGTGCTGAATATCAAGTAAACGGCGCCGTTGCCGTCATTACCCTTGCCAATCCACCCGTTAACGGCCTGGGCTTGGCAACGCGCACGGCCGCCGTGGCCGGCATCCGCCAGGCGCTGGCGGACGAGGCCGTGAAAGCCATCGTCATCACGGGCGCCGGCAAGGCCTTTTCGGGCGGCGCCGATATCAAGGAATTCAATTCGCCCAAGGCGCTCACGGAACCGACCCTGCACACCCTGATCAACGTCGTCGAGCAATCCACCAAGCCGGTGGTGGCGGCCATACACAGCGTCTGCATGGGCGGCGGCCTGGAGCTGGCGCTGGGCTGCAACTATCGCGTGGCCGCACCGGGCGCGCAGATGGCCTTGCCTGAAGTTAAACTCGGCATCTTGCCGGGCGCGGGTGGCACGCAGCGCCTGCCGCGTGTGCTGGGCCTGGAAATGGCCCTCAACATGATCGTTTCCGGCACACCCGTGGCGTCCGAAAAACTGGCCGGCACGGCCCTGTTCGATGAAGTCATCGCACCCGGCGCCGACTTGCTGACCGCCGCCGTGGCCTTCGCCACGAAAGTGGCCGACGTGCGCCCGCTGCCGAAAGTGCGCGAGCGCAAGGTCGACTATCCGAATCACGAAGCCTTTTTGCAGTTTTCGCGCAATACGGTGAAAGCCATGTCCGGCCCGTTCCCCGCACCGCTGAAATGCGTCGATGCCGTGGCGGCCGCCGTGACGATGAAATTCGACGATGGCTTGAAGTACGAGCGCGAACTGTTCATGCAACTGGTGCAGTCGCCCGAGTCGAAAGCCCTGCGTCACGCCTTCTTTGCCGAACGCGTCGCCAGCAAGGTGCCCGACGTGCCGTCCGACACCCCCGTGCGTACGATCGCCAAGGCGGCGATCGTCGGTGCCGGCACCATGGGCGGCGGCATCGCCATGAATTTCGCCAACGCGGGCATTCCCGTGATGCTGCTGGAAACAAAACAGGAAGCGCTGGACAAGGGCCTGGCCACCATCCGCAAGAATTATGAAAACACGGTGAAGAAGGGAAAATTGACGCAGGACAAGGCCGAGCAGCGCATCGCCCTGGTCAGCGGCACCTTAGCCTATGCCGATATCGCGCAAGCCGACATCGTCATCGAAGCCGTCTTCGAAGAGCTGGGCGTCAAGGAAACTGTCTTCAGGCAGCTCGATGCCGTCATGAAACCGGGCGCCATCCTCGCCTCGAACACGTCCACTTTGGACCTGGACAAGATCGCCGCGTTTACCCAACGCCCGCAGGACGTGATCGGCACGCATTTCTTCAGCCCGGCGAACGTCATGAAGCTGCTGGAAATCGTCCGTGGCAAGGAAACAGGCAAGGATGTGCTGGCCACGGCGCTGGCGCTGTCGAAAAAATTGAAAAAGACGGGCGTGGTCTCGGGCGTGTGCGACGGTTTCATCGGCAACCGCATGATCGAGCAGTACAGCCGGCAAGCTGGCTTCCTGCTGGAAGAGGGTTGCTTGCCGGAACAGGTGGACAAGGCGGTGGAGAAATTCGGCTTCGCCATGGGCCCGTTCCGCATGGGCGACCTGGCCGGCAACGACATCGGCTGGGCCATCCGCAAGCGCCGCACTGTGGAAAAGCCGGACGTCACGTATTCGAAGACGGCCGATTTGCTGTGCGAACTTGGCCGCTACGGCCAGAAGACGGGCGCCGGCTGGTATGACTACAAGGCGGGCGACCGCAAGGCGTATCCGTCGGAGCAGGTCAATGCCATGATCGTTCAGCACTCCGCCGACATCGGCGTGGCGCGGCGCAAGATCAGCGACCAGGAAATCGTCGAACGCCTCGTGTATGCGCTGGTCAATGAAGGCGCGCGCATCTTGGAAGAGGGCATCGCCCTGCGCGCCTCGGACATCGACATGGTGTATCTGACGGGCTACGGCTTCCCCCTGTTCCGCGGCGGCCCCATGTTCTATGCCGATACGGTCGGCTTGCCGAACGTGCTCGACACGATTGGCGCTTACGCCAAAGGCCGCCACGGCGAAGCGTGGACGCCGGCGCCCCTGCTGGTGAAACTGGCGGGCGAAGGCAAGGGCTTCAATAGCTGATGCTGGGCTGTTGAATGGCAAAGGGCAGATTTCTCTGCCCTTTTTTTATTTCTTCTTCGCTACCATCTTGACTGCCTCGTTGACGATGACGGGGTTGTCTTTCTGGATGTAATAGCCGGCGCCCGTGATGCGCTCGATGGCTGGCGCGCCGGACAGGCGCTGCCAATCCTTTTCCTGGGCCCGCACCACGTCTTCAAACGAGCCCATTTCCTCGATGCCGAACTTGTCGCGCACCAGCAGCATGGCGGGCACGCGCAGCGGGCTGGCCATGTCGACATGCTGCAGGCACTGCGCCTGGGCATCGAATTCGGCCGATTCGGTACTGTTGAACATGAGTTTACGCCGGGTTTTCACGAGCATGGCGTAGGTGGACGCGTCCGTCTGCATGCGGCTCCATTGCTGCGGGTGCGTGGGATCGAGCAAGACCAGGCCGGCCACGTCCTGCGGGTACAACTTGGCATACACATACTGGTACAGTCCGCCCAAGCCTTGGCCGACCAGCACATACGGCGGTTTCAAGCCCGCTTGCGCCAGCAGGGCGCGCTGCTGGGCGGCAATGGTGCAGGGGTCGCGCGGCGTGGTGGTTTTGCGGCTGTCACCATAGCCGGGACGGTCGTACACGAGCACGCGGTGCTGCTTTGCCACTTCGGGGACCACCTTGGCCCACACATCCTTGCCGTCGCCCATGGCCGACTGGAAGACCACGGGCAAGCCGCCCTGGCCGCTCAGGGTGTAGGCGATGCTGGCGTCGGGCAGGGCGGCGGTAGCCGGCACGCCTGGCGTGGCCGGCGACGACGGCAGCAAGGAGCAGCCGGAAAAACAGCCGGCCAGCAGCAAGCCTGCGCTGGAAAGGAGCATGGTGCGCGCGGGGCGGCCGACGAATAGATGATGCATGAATTTCCTTCTTGGTGCAGGGACCGGGGGCCGGTATGGCGTTCCAGCCATTATAGGCAAAACATATGCAAGTGGAAATGCCGAACAGAGGGGGATTTCCCGTCCTGTCAGCCGGTCTCGGCGCGATGGCAGACGGCTTCGATGCGGTTGCCGTCCGGATCGAACAAAAAAGCCGCGTAATAGCTGGCGTGATAGTGGCGCAGGCCGGGCGCGCCCAGGTCGATGCCGCCATGCGCCAGTCCCGCATGCCAGAACGCTTCCACGGCCGCGCGCGAGGTGGCCTTGAAGCAGCAATGGCGGCGCGGCGCGTCGTCGGGCCGGGGGCCAAGGCGGACGGAAAAATAGCTGCGTTCGGGGTGTTCCGCATCGCTGCGCTCGCCATAGCCTACCCAGGCGTTGGCATGGTCGCTACCCACCTTGGGCACGCCCAGCGCGGCGAAGATGGCGTCATAGAAGCGCTCGGCGCGTTCCAGGTCGCTAACGGTGAGGGAAACGTGATCGAGCATGGGCATTCCACTGTAAAAACAAGGAAGGCCATAGCATAGCCCGGATCAGGACGGCCGTGGGCCGAAGTAACCGAGTGACACTGCCGGCGGCTGACTGCCGGTTAAGGCCAGTCAGCTGGCGCAAGAACAGGGCGCCGCCTGCGCTCCTGCGGACGCAGCGGGCGAGCAGACGGGGCAGGCAGGTGCGGGGCGCGCGAGCCGGGCCACGATACTGCGGCTCATCAGCTGCACGCGGGGTGCGAACAGCATCACGGCGCAGAAGGCCACGGGCCAGGCGGCAAAGAACGCATGGCGCCAGCGGGGCAGGAAGTCCGCCTGCAGGCCGATATTGAGCCAGGTGACCCAGGCGCTCATCAGCAGGGTCATCACCAGCGACATCAGGAAGGCAAACACGCAACGCAGGCGCAGGGCATCGGACATGGGGCACTTTCAGAAAAGTTGAGGATATGGCAGCGTAACGACTTGCAGCAATCTATACTAGAGCCATATTTTTAATTTCAAATTTCGAAAATGCAATCATGCTCGACGATTTAGCCCTGTTTGTCGCCATTGTGGAGGCGGGCAGCCTGCATGCGGCCGCCGTCAAGGAAGACTTGCCCGCCGCCACCGTCACGCGCCGGCTGCAAAAGCTGGAAAGCCAGCTGGGCTATCGCTTGCTCAACCGCAGCGCGCGCCGCTTGCAGCCGACGGCGGAAGGCTGGCAATACTACGAGCAGTGCCGCCCCCTCGTGCACGCGCTGCGGCAAGCGACGCAGCAGCTCGACGCCAGCCTGTCGGCTGTCTCGGGCAGCATCCGCGTGCTGGCGCCAGTCAACTTCGCCAGCGGCTTGCTGACGCCCGCCTGGGTCAGCTTCATGCAGCAGTATCCGGACATCCGCCTGGAGCTGGAACTGTCGAACCTGCTGCAAGACCTGGTGGGCAGCGGCGCCGACCTGGCCATCCGCGTGGGCGCGCTCGACGATTCTTCGCTGATGCAGCGCCGCCTGGGCAGCGCCGCGCTGGTGATGGTGGCCGCGCCAGCCTACCTGGCGCGCGCCGGCATGCCGCGCGACTTGCAGGAACTGGCACGGCACGAGTTGATCGTGGCCGAGCCGCTGCGCAGCTGGCGCTTGCTGCGGCCCGGCGACGGCGCCGAAATGCTGATCGAACCGCAGGCGCGCCTGCGCGTCAATGAAATGCGCCTGGCCGTGGAAATGGCTGACGTGGGCATCGGCATCCTGCTGTGTCCGCTTTTACAGTGCCGCGAAGAAGTGGCTCGGGGCAGCCTGGTGCGCGTTTTGCCCGACTGGATGCCGCAGCCGCGCCACGTATATGCCGTGTGGACGCAGCGGCGCTACCTGCCGGCCCGCGTGCGCGTGCTGCTTGAGCACCTGGCGGCGTTTGCGGCGGGCAATCCGCTGTTGAACGGGGCGTTGGACGGGCAGGGCGCCGCACTGCCCTGATCCCTTCCACTAATACCGAGCGCTTGTACTTTCCGTCAGGATCGCGTTAAGATAAAGCTTGCTCGCTTATCAAGTGGGCAATCTGGTGTTTTTACGCGCAATCCTTCCCTATCCATGAGAGTAGCAATGAAATATCTGATCGTTCCCTTCTTGCTGGCCATGACTGGCTGTGAAGTTTTGTATGACGCGAACCGGGACAAGATCGGTGAGTATTGCAACAGCCTCAATAATTTTGACGACCGCAATGCCTGCCGCAAGCGTAACCAGACCAGCTACCAGGAATACGTGCAGCAGCGCGACCAGCTGAAAAAGAGCAAGAGCGACAAGTAAGCTCGCCGCCGCATACGCCGCATAAAAAACAAACGCCGCTGACCAGTCAGCGGCGTTTTGCATTGCGGGCCCCGGCTTTGCGGCCGGGGCTGGCGTCGGATCAGTCGTCGGCGTAGATATTGTTATCCTTGGTTTCCTTGACGAACAGGGTGCCGATCACGACAGTCGCCAGGGCGATGACGATCGGATACCACAGGCCGTAATAGATATCGCCCTTGAAGGCCACCAGCGCGAAGGCCGTGGTCGGCAGCAAGCCGCCGAACCAGCCGTTACCGATATGGTAGGGCAGGGACATCGAGGTGTAACGGATACGCGTCGGGAACATTTCCACCAACATTGCGGCGATCGGGCCATACACCATGGTCACGTACAACACCAGTATGAACAGCAGCAAGACGACCATCGGCTTGTTGATCTGGTCAGGGTCCGCTTTGGCCGGGTAGCCCGCTTCCTTGATGCCGGCGCCGATTTCTTTCTTGAACGCGGCTTCCTTGGCTTTGCTGTCCGCATCGAAATTCAAGCCGTCGGCCGTCATGACGGCGTTAAACGAGGTCAATTCTTTGGCGCCTATGCGCACTTTGGCCACGCTGCCGGCCGGTGCATCTTCCTTCGTGTAGTTCACCGAGCTGTTCGACAGGAAAGCCGTGGCGATGTCGCACGACGAGGGGAATTTCTTCTGGCCCGTCAGGTTGAACTGGAAGTGGCACGATGCGGGATCGGCCACCACCACCACTGGCGAGTTCTTCAGTGCTGCTTCCAGTTGTGGATTGGCAAAGTGGGTCAGGCCGCTGAAGATGGGGAAGTAGGTCAGGGCGGCAATCAGGCAGCCGCCGAGAATGATGTACTTGCGGCCGATGCGGTCGGACAGGCTGCCGAAGAACAGGAAGAATGGCGTAGCCAGCAGCAGGGCGACGGCGACCAGCACGTTGGCCGTTGCCAGGTCCACTTTCAGGGTCTGGATCATGAAGAACAGGGCGTAGAACTGGCCCGTGTACCAGACGACGGCCTGGCCGGCGGTCAGGCCGATCAGGGCCAGGATGACGATCTTCAGGTTTTTCCACTTGCCGAACGCTTCCGTCAGTGGCGCTTTCGAAGTCTTGCCCTCAGCCTTCATCTTGGAAAACGCGGGCGATTCATTCATGGCCAGGCGGATCCATACGGAAATACCCAGCAGGATGACGGAGACCAGGAAGGGAATGCGCCAGCCCCAGGCCTCGAAATCCTTCTCGCCGGTCGCCAGGCGGGTGCCCAGGATGACCATCAGCGACAGGAAGAAGCCCAGGGTTGCCGTCGTTTGTATCCACGCCGTGAATGCGCCGCGCTTGCCTTCAGGTGCGTGCTCGGCCACATAGGTGGCTGCGCCGCCGTATTCGCCGCCCAGCGCCAGGCCTTGCAGGATGCGCAGGAAGACGAGGATGATCGGTGCGGCGATACCGATGGAGGCATGGCCCGGCAGCAAGCCGACGATGAAGGTGGAGCCGCCCATGATCAAAATGGTGATCAGGAAGGTGTACTTGCGGCCGATCATGTCGCCCAGGCGACCGAAGACCAGCGCGCCGAAGGGACGCACGATGAAGCCGGCGGCAAAGGCCAGCAGTGCGAAGATGAAGGTGGTGGTGGGGTCGCCGATGAAAAATTGCTTGGCGATGATCGATGCCAGCGAACCGTACAGGTAAAAATCGTACCATTCAAAGACGGTGCCGAGTGAGGACGCAAAGATGACCTTGCGTTCTTCGGGCGTGATCGGCGTTCCCTTGGTGGAAAATTTCCGTACGTCGGCCGAGCCGGATGGTGTTGCCATGGTTTGTCTCCCTATGTTTTATAGTGAACTGGTGCCGAGGTCTTTTTGACCATTCTTGCAACAGCTGGAGCCGAGTGTGTTCTCCGAACCTTACGTCATGCTTGCTTGAAACTTACACGATGCTTACAAATTGATGCTCGCCATAACTTTGCGAACGACCGTACTTAAATGTGCTATTCTGCTTCCGAGACACCATCATTGACCATATAACATTCCCACAAGGAGACACAGCATGAATGAAGCCGTCATCGTATCGACCGCCCGCACGGGCCTGGCCAAGTCCTGGAAGGGCGCGTTCAACATGACGCACGGCGCCACACTGGGCGGCCATGTGCTGGCGGCCGCCATCGAGCGTGCGCGCATCGAGGCGGAAGAGGTGGAAGACGTGCTGGTCGGCTGCGCCTTCCCGGAAGGCGCCACGGGCGGCAATATCGCGCGCCAGGTCGCCTTGCGCGGCGGCTGCCCTGTCACGACGGCCGGCATGACCGTCAACCGCTTCTGCTCGTCGGGCTTGCAAGCGATTGCCCTGGCAGCGCAGCGCATCATCGCCGGCGAAGGCGATATCTATGCGGCGGGCGGCGTGGAATCGATTTCCTGCGTGCAAAATGAAATGAATACGCATATGTATCGCGATGTCTGGCTGCAGCAGCACAAGCCGGAAGTGTACTGGCCCATGCTGCAGACGGCCGAAACCGTGGCCAAGCGCTACCAGATTTCGCGCGAGCGCCAGGACGTGTATGGCGCGCAAAGCCAGCAGCGCGCCGCCGCCGCCCTGGCTGCCGGCCTGTTCGACGCGGAAATCGTGCCGATGACCACCATCATGGGCGTGGCCGACAAGGCCAGCGGCATGCTGGTGTCGCGCGAAGTGACGATTTCAAGCGATGAGGGCATCCGTGCCGATACGACCTACGATGGCGTGGCCAAGATCCGCCCGGCCATCCCGGGCGGCGTCATCAGCGCTGGCAATGCCAGCCAGTTTTCCGATGGCGCTGCTATGGCCATCGTGATGAACGCGAAAGTGGCCGAAGCGAAAGGCTTGCAGCCGCTGGGCATCTTCCGCGGTTTTGCCGTGGCCGGCTGCGAACCCGATGAAATGGGCATCGGCCCCGTCTACGCGATTCCGAAACTGCTGAAAAAGGCGGGCTTGACGGTGGCCGACATCGGCCTGTGGGAACTCAATGAAGCGTTTGCCGTGCAAGTGCTGTATTGCGCCGACACCCTGGGCATCCCCATGGACCGCTTGAACGTGAATGGCGGGGCAATCGCCGTCGGCCATCCGTACGGCGTGTCGGGCGCGCGTTTGACGGGCCACGCCTTGATCGAAGGCAAGCGCCGCGGCGTCAAATACGTGGTGGTGACCATGTGCATCGGTGGCGGCCAGGGCGCGGCCGGCCTGTTCGAAGTCCTGTGATGTAGATCAAACCCAGTCTGCGGGCGGCTTCCAGGGCCGCCCGTTTTCTTTCGCTGGCCACTTTCTGCAAGGCGCGCCGATAGCGGGTACAGTAATGCTTCATTGATAAACAAGCAGCCTGCCACCATGATCAAGCACATCGTTTTCTGGAAACTCAAAGACCACGCCGAAGG
Organism: Janthinobacterium breve; assembly: GCF_051380895.1. Classification (NCBI taxonomy): domain Bacteria; kingdom Pseudomonadati; phylum Pseudomonadota; class Betaproteobacteria; order Burkholderiales; family Oxalobacteraceae; genus Janthinobacterium; species Janthinobacterium breve. Next base: position 379,731 of record NZ_JBNYXY010000009.1, read on the forward strand.
CGCCGACCGCGCCACGAATGCCCTGAAACTGAAAGCCTTGCTCGATTCCTGCGCCGACCTGGTGCCCGGCATATTGACATTCGAGGCGGCCGTGGCCCAGCCGGGCCTGGAAGCCACCTACGACATCGTCCTGTACAGCGAGTTCGCCAGCCGCGCAGCGCTCGACGCCTACCAGAACCATCCCGAGCACGTGAAAATCAAGCCGTTCTTTGGCGCCGTGCGGGAAGCGCGACAGTGCATGGATTATGAGATTTAATCGTTACGCAACAGACACCCGGGGTCAGACCCGGCGGGTCTGACCCCAGCCTTCCGCTGATCCTACCTATCGTCAAGGAGCATTCATGAGCACCTACCAACGCATCGTCCTCGCCTCGCGCCCCACGGCCGAAGTGCAGCCAGATAACTTCCGCTTGGAAACGGCTGAGATCCCCGCCATCAAGGATGGCGAATTGCTGGTGCGTAACCAGTACCTGTCGCTCGATCCCTACATGCGCGGGCGCATGAGTGCCAACAAAAGCTATGCGGCGCCGCAAGCGCTCGATGAAACCATGATAGGCGGCACGGTGGGCGTGGTGCTGGAATCGAAGCATCCGAAGTTCGCCGTGGGCGACACCGTCGTGGGGACTTTGGGCTGGACGGAAGTGGCTGTATCGGACGGCACGATGCTGCGCAAGGTCGATACGACGCATATTCCCGCCTCCGCCTACCTGGGCGCCGTCGGCATGCCCGGCATGACGGCCTGGTATGGCTTGAACCAGATCATGGCGCCGAAAGCGGGCGAAACCGTGGTGGTGTCGGCCGCCAGCGGCGCCGTGGGCAGCGTCGTGGGCCAGCTGGCGAAATTGAAAGGCTGCAGGGTGGTGGGCATCGCCGGCGGCGCCGACAAGTGCGCCTACGTCGTCAAGGAACTGGGTTTCGATGCCTGCGTCGACTACAAGGCGGGCAGCTTGGCGTCCGACCTGGAGGCGGCCACGCCGGACGGCATCGACGCCATCTTTGAAAACGTGGGCGGCGCCATCTTCGATGCGGCCCTGGCGCGCACCAACGCCTTTGGCCGCGTGGCCGTGTGCGGCTGGATTGCCGGTTACAACGGCGAACCGACGCCGCTCGACAATGCGCGCCTGATCCTCACCAACCGCCTGACCGTGCGCGGCTTCATCGTCTCGGAGCAGCCGGAATTCTGGCCGCAGGGCTTGACGGAACTGGGCACCCTGGTGGCGACGGGCAAGCTGAAATTCCGTGAATCCGTGGCCGACGGCCTGGCCAGCGCGCCCGATGCCTTCATCGGTCTGTTAAAAGGCCGCAACTTCGGCAAGCAGCTGGTCAAGCTCAGTTGATCTCTCTGTGGAAAGGCAGGCCGTGCGACAATAACGGCCTGTCTCTTTCTACATTACACCATGACCAAGCATACCATCCGCCTCGGCGACTGGGCCACCCTGGGCCCAGACGCCACCGCCATCCGTTTTGAAGTTTTCGTCGATGAACAGAAAGTGCCGGCCGAGATCGAACTCGACGACATGGATGCCGTCTGCCTGCACGCCGTCGCCTATGACGACTTTGGTGCCGCCATCGGCACGGGCCGGCTATTGCCTGACGGCCATATCGGACGCATGGCCGTGCGCCAGCCGGGCCGTGGCACGGGCGTGGGCGGCACCATCCTGCAGATGCTCATGGATGAAGCGCGCAAGCGCGGTGATCGTGCCGTCGTGCTGAACGCGCAAACCGTGGCCGCGCCATTTTATGCGCGCCACGGTTTCGTGCAGCAGGGGGAGGTATTTGAAGAGGCGGGGATTGCGCATGTGGAGATGCGCTTGCAGTTTTAACTGCTGGGGTCAGTCGCTTCGCGATCGGAATACGTCCCATTGGGACGCATTCCCCCACCGAGTCCGACCCCTGCAGTTCATGGCTTACGGGTTCAGTTCTGCGCGTGCGACTGGCGCCATTTATCCAGAATCACCGCCAGCACGATCACGACACCTTTCGCCACATATTGCCAGAACGACGACAGTCCCAGGATCGTCAAGCCATTGTTCATCACGCCGATGATCAGCGCGCCGATGACGGTGCCCCAGACGGAGCCCACGCCGCCCATCAGACTGGTGCCGCCCAGTACCACGGCCGCGATGGCATCCAGCTCATAGCCCGTGCCCCAGTTGCCGTTGGCCGCATACAAACGGCTGGCCGACATGGCGCCGCCCAGGCCCGCGAACAGGCCGCTGATGGTGTAGACAAACATCAACACGAGACCGACCTTGATGCCCGTCAAACGGGCCGCCTGGATATTGCCGCCGACGGCGTAGATATGCAGGCCCAGGGTTGTCTTGCGCAGGATAAACCACGTCAGCACCACCACGGCCGCCGCCAGCCAGATCAGCCAGGGAATGGCCAGGAAGCTGCCGTTGCCCATCCATTCGAAGCTGGGGATTTCCGTGTTCAGCACGCTGGTGCCATCGGCCAGCAAATAGGCGGCGCCGCGCAGGGCCGTCATGGTGCCCAGCGTCACGACGAAGGGGTTGAGGCCGACGAGGGCCACCAGCACGCCGTTCAGCGCGCCCAGCAGCAGGCCGACGATGAGGAAGGTGGGAATCGAAAAGCCGGCGAATTGGGCCGACAGCGACATCAGCATGCCCGCCACGGCCGAAACGGCCAGTACGGAACCGACGGACAAATCGATGCCGCTGGTGAGAATGACGAAGGTCATGCCGGAGGCCAGCACGATGTTGATCGACACCTGGCGGAAGATGTTCATGGTGTTGTTGCTGGTCATGAACGTCGACGTGCCGTCGGCCGAGAAATATACGGTCAGGCCGTACATGGCCAGGTACAGCACGACCAGCACGGGCAACATGCCCAGGCGGCGCATCAGGTTCGAGGCATTGAAGGGTTCGCCGGCGCGCGCGGCGCCGCTGGTGGTACTCGTTGTCATGGTCAATCTCCTGAATGATTATGCTAATACGTATTCTTAGAACGCCTAACAAAACCGTAGCGAGCGGAAGCGAGTTGTGGTTGAGAAGCGGAACTGTGCGAATGCACAGTGAGCATCGGAAACCGCGACCCGCGACGCGCAGTAGGTTTTGTTGTGCGTTCTTATGCCGCTTCCAGCTGGGTGGCATAAGCGAGGATGTTTTCCTGCGTGATGTCGTCGCCTGTCACTTCGCCCGTCAGTCGTCCCTCGCACATCACCATCACGCGGTCGCAGATGCCGACCAGTTCGGCCAGTTCGCTGGAAATGCACAGCACGGCCGTGCCCGCATCCGCCAGCTGGTGGATGATCTTGTAAATTTCGCTCTTCGCGCCTACGTCCACGCCCCGTGTCGGTTCATCGAGGATCAGCACTTTCGGCGCGATGGCCAGCCAGCGCGCCAGCAAGACTTTCTGCTGGTTGCCGCCAGACAAGCCTCCCACGATGCCTTCCGGACCCGATACCTTGACGTTGAGGTTGGCAATCGCCTCGCGCGTGAGCTGGGTCAGGGCGCCACGGTTGACCACGCCCGCCGTGGAATGCTTGGACAGGATATTCATCGACATGTTTTCCATGGCCGACAATTGCATGAACAAGCCCAGGCTCTTGCGGTCCTCCGGCAGGTAGCCGATGCCGTGGCGTATCGCCGTCAGCGGGCGGTGGATATGCACTTCCTGGCCGTCGAGCCAGACTTGCCCCGATTGCTTCTTGTCGGCGCCAAAGATCAGGCGCGCCAGTTCCGTGCGGCCCGCGCCGACGAGGCCGGCCAGGCCCGTCACTTCGCCCGCATGCAGGGCAAACGAGGCGGGCTTGACCTTGCCACCGCCCACGTTTTCCACGCGCAGGCGCTCGGCGCCCCGTGTGGTGCGGCGCTGGTGCGCATAAAAGTCGTCGGCGGGGCGGCCCACCATCATCTGCACGACTTTCTTTTGATCCAGCTCATCCTTGCCCAGCTCGCCTACATAGGCGCCGTCGCGCAGCACCGTGATGCGGCGCGCCAGGCGTTCCACTTCGGCCATGCGGTGGCTGATGTACAGCACGGCCAGGCCCTTGTCGCGCTGCTCTTCGATGATGCGGAACAATTGTTCGGTTTCCCGGTCGGACAGGGCGGCAGTGGGCTCGTCCATGATCAGGATGCGGCTTTCATGCACGAGGGCGCGGGCGATTTCCACCTGCTGCTGCTCGGCGATCGAGAGGCTGGCCACCATGGTGTCGGCGTCGAAACGGGAACCGAGGTCGGCCAGGATGGCATTGGTGCGCGCGCGCATTTCGCCGCCCTTGACGGTCCAGAACGGTCCTTGCGGCTCGCTGCCCATGAAGACGTTTTGCGCCACCGTCATGTTCTTGGCCACGCTGAGTTCCTGGTAAATCAGGTTGATGCCCAGCGCGCGGGCCTCGCCCGGGTTGCGGATACGAATCGGTTTACCGTCGAGGATGATTTCACCCGCGTCCGGCGTGTACACGCCCGATAAAATCTTCATCAGGGTGCTCTTGCCGGCGCCATTCTCGCCCATCACGGCATGGATTTCGCCGCTGCGCACCGTCAGGTGCACGCCGCGCAGCGCGCGCGTGGCGCCGAAGCGCTTCTCGATGCCGCGCATTTCAAAAATAATATCGTCGCTCATGACTGTCCTTCCTAGCTGGTGAAACTGGCGCCGCCTGCCAACTGGCCGGCGGCGCCACGTGGTTCAGGTTAGGCAGATCAGTTCTTTACCCAGCCCGTGTAGGTGGCGACGTTTTCCTTGGTGATGGCCGGGGTCGGCAGCAGCACCATGGTCTGTTTCGGCGTACGGCCATTCATGATGTCGTAGCCCATCTGCACGGCGTCGGTGGCCATGCGGTAGGGGTTTTGCGCCGAGGTGGCGGCAAACAGGCCGGCCTTGTTTTTCAGGGCGTTCTGGCCGTCCGGTGCGCCATCGACGGCCGTGATCAGTTTCACGTCCGTGCGCTTCGATTGCTTGATCGCCAGTTCGGCGCCGATGCCCGTCGGATCATTGATGGCAAACACGGCATCGATCTTCGGATAGGCCGTCAGCAAGTTCGACATCACGGTCATGCCGCCGTCGCGGCTGCCGCCCGCGTTCTGGTTGTCGGACAGGATCTTGATATCCTTGAACGCGGCTAGGGTTTTCTTGCAACCGTTGACGCGGTCGATCACGGACGTGACCGGTGGGCCGTTGAGGATCACCACATTGCCCTTGCCGCCGATCTGCTTGGCCAGGTAGGCGCATGACACGTCGCCCGCCATGGTGTTGTCGGACATCACGGTGGCCGAAGCGCCCACGGCGCCCACGTCGACGGCGATCACGACCACGCCCGCGTTGCGCGCTTTCTTGATGGCTGGGGCGATGCCCTTGGAGTCGACGGCGTTCAGGATGATGATGTCGGTCTTGTTGGCAATAAAGTTTTCAATCTGGTCCACCTGGGTGTTCAGGTCATACTTGCTGGAAACAGTCGTGACTTTGACTCCAGGGCCACCCAGCTTTTTCGCGCTTTCTTCCGCGCCGCGGCCAATCGCCACAAAAAACGGGTTGGCCAGGTCGCCCACGCTCACGCCGATCGATTTCAATGGCTTGTCGGCAGCAAAGGCGCCGCAGGCGGCGGACAGCAGCAGGGTGGCGGTAATGACTTTTTTCATGAGGATCTCCAAGGGTTTTTATTGTAAAAACAAACGGTGCTACGGGTGAAAACTGCGTGCAAGCTAGCGGTTGCGTAATTTCTCGATCATGGCGTCCAGCTTGCCAGCGTCGACGGCAAAGCCGCGGATGCCTTCGGCAAGTTTCTCTGTTGCCATCGCATCGTCGTTCAAGGCGTAGCGGAAGGCCGCCTCGTCATACGTGATGGCCGGCTGCGCTGGGCCCAGGTCGCCGCCCAGCGCGCGCTCGAACGGTGCGCTTGATGCTTCCAACTTGGCCAGCAAGTCGGGACTGATGGTCAGCAAGTCGCAGCCGGACAGGGCCGTGATCTGGCCCACGTTGCGGAAGCTGGCGCCCATCACTTGCGTGGCGATGCCGTGTTGTTTGTAGTAATTGAAGATGCGCGTAACCGACTGTACACCTGGATCGTTGGACAGGCTGCGCGCCGTTTCGTCCCATGCCGCGCCCAGGGATTTCTTGTGCCAGTCGTAGATGCGGCCCACAAACGGCGAAATCAGGCGTACTTTGGCATCGGCGCAGGCGACGGCCTGGCAAAACGCGAACAGCAGGGTCAGGTTGCAAAAGATGCCATCTTTTTCCAGTTCACGCGCCGCCTGGATGCCTTCCCAGGTGGCGGCGACCTTGATCAGCACACGCTCGCGGCTGACGCCAGCTTGCTCGTAGAGGGCGATCAGGCGGCGTCCGCGGGCGACGGTGGCGTCGCGGTCAAAGCTCAGACGGGCATCGACTTCCGTCGATACGCGGCCCGGCACGACCTTTAAAATTTCCAGGCCGAAGCGCACCAGCACTTGGTCGACGATATCGTCCAGCGACGCGCTTTTATGCGCGGCGACCGTGCTTTCCAGCAAGGGCGCGTAATCGGGCTGCAGCACGGCCTTCAGGATCAGCGACGGGTTGGTGGTAGCGTCTTGCGGGGCGAAACGGGCCAGTTGCAAGAAGTCACCCGTGTCGGCGACGACGGTGCTGTATTGCTTCAATTGTTGCAGTTGATGTTGCAGCTGAGTCATTACTATTCCTTATCACTGAGTTGGTGCAGAGCTTGCACGGCTGGAAACAGGCTACGGTAGCGGCCGTAGCGGATGCTCAAGGCTGCGCTGTGCGCGGCATCGGGCAGGAAAGTGTTTTTGATGGGCAAGCCCTGCGTCAGCAGGCTGGTGTCGCCGATGGCGGCAAAGCCCAGCTTGGCCGCGCCCAGGCTGGCCGACAGTTCGCTGTTGTGCAGGGTGCGCATTTCGCGTCCCAGCACATTGGCCAGCAGCTGCGCCCAATACTGGCTGCGCGCGCCGCCGCCCACCAGCATGCAATGGGGAACCACTGCACCGGTCGAGGTGACTGCCGCCATGGCGTCGCGCAAGGCAAAGGCCACGCCTTCGAGCACGGCATAGCCCAGCTGCGCCGGCGTGCTGTCGTGGCCCAGCTGCAGGAAGGCGCCCCGCACCTGCGGGTCGTTATGCGGCGTGCGCTCGCCCGACAGATACGGCAGGAACAGGGGCGCGGACGGCGCGACAGGCGTATCGAGTGGCAAGCCCGCTTCCACCAGCGCCAGCAGGGCCGCCTCGTCGGGCTGGCCCAGCACGGTCGTCGCCCAGCGCAGACAGCTGGCGCCGGAAAGGATTGCGCCCATCGCATACCAGCGCCCGGGCAGGGCGTGGCAAAAGCTGTGCACGCCGCCGGCCGGGTTGCCCAAAGGCGCTTCGGTGACGGAAACGATGGCGGCGCTGGTACCCAGGGAAATAAAACTGTCGCCGCCGTTGACGGCGCCGATGCCCACGGCTGAGACGGGGTTATCACCGCCGCCACCGGCCACCACCACGTCCATGGGCAAGCCCAGCTGGTCGGCGATGGATGCCAGCACGGTGCCCGTGGCCGCGTCGCCTTCGGCCAGCGCCGGCATCTGATCCAACGCCAAGCCGCAGGCGGCCAGCATGGGCGGGAACCAGGCGCGCTTGGCTTCGTCCAGCCACAGGGTGCCGGCCGCGTCGGACATGTCCGTCAGTTTGAGCCCCGTCAAGCGCAGGCGCAGATAGTCTTTCGGCGACAGCAGGCAGGCGATGGCGGCAAAGGCCTCAGGCTCGTGGGCTCGCAGCCACAGCAGTTTTGGCGCCGTCAGTCCCGCCATTGGCAGGCTGCCCGTCACGTCCGCATACGCGGGATAGTCGCGCGCCAGGGCGGCCGCTTCGGCCTCGGCGCGCGCATCGTTCCACAGGATGGCGGGACGGATCACGCTATCGTTGGCGTCGAGCAGTACGGCGCCATGCATCTGGCCAGACAGGCCGATGCAGGCAATTTGGGCATATTCCTGCGGCCAGCCGGCGCGCAGCTGGCCCAGCGCGTTGACGCAGGCGGCCCACCAGTCCTGCGGCGCTTGTTCGGACCAGCCCGGCTGCGGGCGGCTCACGTCCAGGCGCACGGACGCCTGGCCGCGCACGCTGCCAGTGCTGTCCATCAGCACGGTTTTCAGTTCGGAGGTACCGAGGTCGATACCGAGGGAAATCGCTGGATGCATATTTGTTTAGTGTAAAAGGTCAGGGGCAGCCGCAGGAATTGCGCACGCGCAAGGTCGGTGACAAGCGCTGCACATGCTGGGCGTGGCCCGGGTTGGCGATACGTTCGATCAACAGGTCGACGGCCATGGCGCCCAGCTCTTCGAGCGGCTGGGCCATCACGGTCAGGCGCGGGCTGAAGTAATCGGCCCAGTCAAAATCATCGAAGCCGGCCAGGGCCACGTCTTGCGGTACCGCAATGTGCGCGTCGCGCAAGGCGTGCATGGTGCCGATGGTCATCAGGTTATTGCCCGCCACGATGGCCGTGGGGCTTTGTCCGGGCGCCAGCGCCAGCAGTTCGCGCGTGGCCGCGCCGCTGCGCTCCAGATTGGAGTCGCCCGAGCGCAGCAAATCCGCATCGAAGGCGATATTGGCGCGCTGCAAGGCCAGGCGGTAGCCTTCGATGCGCTCGTCCGTCGTGGACAGGCCGGGCGCGCCGGCGATGAAGCCGATGCGGCGGTGGCCGTGGGCCGTGATCAGATGGCTGACCAGCTGGGCCGTCGCCTCGATGTTTTCCACGCCCACCTGGTCGAACGCTTGCTCCGACATGCGGTCGACCAGCACGGAAGCGATCTTGTTGCTGGTCAGATAGTCGAGGGTACGGTTATGCGGATCGCCGGAGGGTGCCAGCACGATGCCGTCGACCCGGCGCTGATGCAAGTTCTGCACCACTTTGAGTTCTTGCGCGGGATCATCATGCGTATCGGAAAACAGCATCATCAAGCCGTGGCGCGTGCAGGCCGCCTCGATGGCGCGCACGGTTTCGCTGAAGTAATGATTGGTGAAGGCGGAAATGGCCACGCCGATGGTGCCCGAGGACGAACCGGCCAGCGCACGGGCCAGCATGTTCGGTACATAGCCGATCTGCTGCATGGCCGCGTTGACGGCGGCGACGGTTTTCGGGCTGACCTTGCGGGTGCCGTTGAGTACGTGCGAAACGGTCGACAGCGATACGTCCGCCGCCCGCGCTACATCTTCCATGGTGGCCATGGTGTCTCCTGATGATTTTTTATTATTATTGTGTGCTGCGATTGGGTGCGGCTGTGTCGCCGCGTTTGAATCTATCGTAAACAAAAGAAAGCGCTTGCGCAAGCGCTTTCTTTTTTTGTGCGAGCAGCGGTTGCAGATGCAAGGGGGAGGGGAAACGGGAGGAAAACAGGGTGGAGCCGGGCTTTGCCGGCTCCGTTAAAAATTACTGAATTACCAGCTCATGCAATTCGCCGGGGGAATCCGGGAACAGTTTCACGACGGTGGAAGTGCGCGTGCCGTAGCCCGGCGTTTCGATGCAGACGGCGGACAGCACGCGCTCGAGGTCGAGCGGCACGCCCGTGTCGGGCAAGCGGAAGTCGGGCGCGCGCGTGGTGTCGGCCAGCATGTCGAAATAGGCGTCGTCGGGCGCGCCCTGGCACAGCAGGCTGGCGAACTGAGCCTTGGTCTTCAACACCTTTGGCCACGGCGCGTCCAGCAGGGCCTTCGACAAGCCGTAGATGCCCGGTTCCAGGGGCAGGCCATTGCGCGCATCGCCATCGCCCCGGTTGGAAAACCAGATCAGCGTATGCGCGTCGCCCAACACCAGATTAAAACCGTTGTAGGCTTTGCATCCGGGGCGGATTTGCGCGATGTAGTCTTGCGGCGACATATTGCCGGCCAGATAGTCGGCCACCAGGGCGCCGCGCGAGGGGGCGTCCGGGTTGCGGTCTTGCGGGCTGCGGATATTCGTGATGGCGGCAAAGCGCGAGCTGCCGCTGCCGGCCTGGGTGATACCCATCCAACTGCCGCCCGCCTGCAGGTCGCGGCCCGCATACACTTGCGGGTGCTCGGACCAGGCGCCGGCGGGGGCGCTGGCGCGTTCATAGAATTCGTCGCGGTTGGCGGCGGCAATCAGTGGGATGTGCGGATTGACTTTCCAGGCAAAAACGATCAGGCACATGGAGGCAAATCCATGAACACTTCCGTATGGCGCGCGCCGGCCGTCAGGGCCAGCAAGCCTGCCTCGTCGGCGGCAGCGGCCAGCAGTTCGGCAAAGCCTTCGCCGACGACGGGATAGATTTCCATCCACGTCTGCCAGCCATCCTTCACTTCCGGGCGGCGCTTCAGTTGCGGCGCCACGCCAGAGGCGGCGGCCAGTTTCGCCTGCAAGGCACGCACGCGCGCTTCCAGCGCCTGGGCGTGTTCTTCCTTCACTTGATAGTAGATGTATAAATCTTTCATGGCATTCTCACAAGTCGAGTGCGTCGAGCACGTAAGGCATGGGCAGGAAATGCACGTGAGCACCCTGGGCCGAGCCGTAGCGCACGGCGCCGGCTGCGCTTGAACCTTCTGCGATCGCCCCCAACTTCATTTCAACGAGGGCGTCGATGCCGCAGGCACCGTTCGGCGCGGCGTTGACGACCATGCCGCAAGGTTGCTCGGGGTCGCTGACGGCAAACAGTTCGCCGCCGGCCACGACAGAGGCATCATCGATGCTGACGAGGGTGGTACGGCGCTTGAGCTTGCCCAGGTACTGGCTGCGCGCGACGATTTCCTGGCCCGGGTAGCAGCCTTTCTTGAAATTGACGCCGCCCAGCAGCTCAAAGTTGATCATTTGCGGCACGAATTGCTCTTGCGTGGTGGCCGTGATCTGCGGGATGCCCGCGTGGATTTCCGACAGGCGCCAGCAATCATTGCCGCCTTTCGCCAGCTGTTGCGCAAGTGGCGGCCACACCTCGCGCGCCGTGGCGGCGGAGGTCAGCCATTCATAGCGGGCGCTGCCAAAGGCATCGGCCACGCGCAGCAGGGTGCCCAGCGCATGTTCGACCTTGCTGAACGGCACGGCGGGCAGCACCGGGAACCAGGCGGACAGGGCGGCGCTGGCTTGCTTGCCGCCGAGGCCCAGCACAACCTGGTTCGCCGCATCGGAGGACGCGTCATGCAGCTTGGCCTTGGCGCGCAGCACGAACATCTGCAAGCGCTTCTGGATGGCAGGCTGTATGGCGCGCGGCAATTGCAAATAAATGGTGGTGGCATTGCGCCACATCAGGAAACTGGCCAGCAGCCGGCCCTTCGGCGTGCAGTAGCCGGCCAGGCGCACTTGCTCCTGGTCCAGGTGTTCCACATCGTTGGTCAGCTGGCCGTGCAGGAAACTGGCTGCCTCGTCGCCGTTCAAGCCGATCAAGCCCTGGTCCGTGATGGCCGCGACAAAACCTTCTTGCAACTGGGGCACTGTCAGGGACTGGCCGAAATCGTGGATAGTGGCGGCGGCGATGGGGGCTGTGCTGTCAGGCGCGCCATCGATGGCAGCGGGGCGGGCGCCTTGGGCAGTTAAAAATTGATTCCAGTTATTCATAATTTCCATTAGATCAGCGATTAAGCATTATCATTACGGGTTCATTATAGTGATGTCGCGCAGATTGCGTCGGCGGCGGCAAGATTGCCAGTGCTGGCGCCGCTTTGCGCGCACTTTCTTCACAAATGAACGATCATAACAAGCGCGTGCTGCCCGCCAGCGCCCGCATCACAAGAATCGGAACAATGGCTTTCTTTAAAAAACTTGTAGTCAGTTCAGTCATCGCCGCCATCGGCGTCGGTGGTACTTTTGTGTACTGGGCGCAGCAGCCCATCACCACGGAAGGTGTAGCGATCCCGTTTACGATCAGCCCGGGCAGCGGCGCGCATGCGGCCGGCCAGCAGATCGCGGATGCGGGCGTGCCCATTGTGCCCATCCTGTTCAACTTGCTGGCGCGCGTCGAAGGCAAGACTTCGAAGATCAAGGCCGGTTCCTACGAGCTGAAACCGGGCACCACGCCACAGCGTTTGATCACGCAGCTGGCACGCGGTGAATTCGCGCAAGAGTCGCTGACCATCATCGAAGGCTGGACTTTCAAGCAGATGCGCCTGGCGATGGCCAGCCACCCGGGCCTCAAGCACGATACGGCCGGTCTCTCCGACAAGGAACTGATGGCGAAGATCAGCCCGGAATACATGTTGCCGGAAGGCCTGTTCTTCCCGGATACCTATCTGTTCGCCAAGGGCGCCAGCGAAATGCAGATTTTCAAGCAGGCGCACACGGCCATGATAGGGCGCCTGTCGGAGGCGTGGTTCAAGCGCGATCCGGCCCTGCCATATAAAAACCCTTACGAGGCGCTGATCATGGCTTCCATCGTGGAAAAGGAAACGGGACAAAAGTCCGAGCGCGCCATGATCGCCGGCGTCTTCGTCAACCGCCTGAAAACAGGCATGCTGCTGCAGACGGACCCGACCGTGATCTATGGCATGGGCGATAACTACCAGGGCAAGATCCGCAAACGCGACCTGGAAGCGGACACCCCTTTCAATACCTACACGCGCGGTGGCTTGCCACCCACGCCGATCGCTCTGGCTGGCGCGCAATCGCTGACGGCGGCGCTGGCGCCGGCACGCACGCAAGCGCTGTATTTCGTCGCGCGCGGCGACGGCACCAGCCAGTTCTCGGCCAACTTGCCCGACCATAACCGCGCCGTGAACCAGTATCAGCGGTAATTGGCAGCATTCATCATCACCAGATTAAGAGTTTCATGACACAACACTATCAACCCCGCTTCATCACCTTCGAAGGCATCGATGGCGCGGGCAAGTCGACGCATATTGGCTTTGTCACCGACTACCTGCAGCAGCGGGGCGTGACCCTCGTGGCGTCGCGCGAACCGGGCGGCACCAGCCTGGGTGAAAAGCTGCGCGAACTGCTGCTGCATGAAAAAATGCACCTGGAAACGGAAGCCTTGCTGATGTTCGCCAGCCGCCGCGAACACATCGCGCAAGTCATCGCGCCCGCCCTGGAGCGGGGCGAATGGGTCATTTCCGACCGCTTTACCGATGCCAGCTTCGCCTACCAGGGCGGCGGACGGGGCATGGATTTGCGCAAGATGGAAGCGCTGGAAGCGTGGGTGCACCCGCACTTGCAGCCGGACCTGACGTTCCTGTTCGACGTGCCCTTGGCCGTGGCCCGCGCCCGCCTGGACGCCACGCGCGCGCTCGACAAGTTCGAGCAGGAGCGATCTGACTTCTTTGCCTCCACGCGCAACGAGTATCTGCGCCGCGCGGCGCAGTTCCCTGAACGCTTCCGCATCATCGATTCCACGCAAAGCATTGCCGATATCCAGGTGCAGCTGGCAAAACTGCTTGATGTATTGCTTGAGAAAAGTATTGCAAGCCACTGATTGACAAGGAATAAAATGAACAATCCTCTCTATCCGTGGCAACAGGACGCGTGGCAGCAGTTGCAAGCCCTGCGCCCGCGCATGCCGCACGCCATTCTGTTCCATGGCGCGCAAGGCATCGGCAAGGCCGACTTCATCGAGCATTTCGCGCAGGCTTTGCTGTGCGAAGACGTGCGTGCCGATGGCCATGCATGCGGCGCGTGCGCCTCGTGTGGCTGGTTTAGCCAGGGCAACCATCCCGATTACCGCAGGGTCCGTCCGGAAGCGCTGGAAGACGAGGTGGCCGACGATGGCGAAGAGGGCGACGGCGCGAAGAAAAGCGCCAAGACCAAGACGCCGTCGAAAGACATCAAGATCGAGCAGATCCGCAATCTGGCCGACTTCATGAACATTTCCACGCACCGGCAAGGCTTGCGCGTGGTGGTGCTGTATCCGGCCGAAGCGCTCAACACACCCGCCTCGAACGCCTTGCTGAAGACCCTGGAAGAGCCGCCGCCGGGCACCTTGTTCTTGCTGGCATCGAACAGCCTGGACCGATTGCTGCCGACCATCCTGTCGCGCTGCAGGAAATTTGCCTTGCCCATGCCCAGCCATGAGCAGGCCTTGAGCTGGCTCAAGCAACAAGGCTTGAACGATGCGGACAGCTGGCTGCGCGAGCAGGGCGGCGCGCCGCTGGCCGCGCTGGCCCAGTCCGAATCGGGTGGCCGCGAAGAAACGGAACAGTTGCTGCAAGTGCTGGCCAATCCCGGCGTGGAAGCGGCCCTGAAGGCGGCGGACAAATTGCAGAAGGCGCCGCTGGCGCCGCTGGTGGCGTCCTTGCAGCGCTGGCTGTACGACGTGTTTTCCGTCAAGCTGTCGGGCACCATCCGCTACTACCCGCGCCACCGGCGCGAGCTCGAAGCGCTGGCCGGGCGCATCAACGTCAGCCGCCTGATGGCCGCCATCAAGGCCGCCAACGAGCGCCGGGCGATTGCCGAACACCCCTTATCGCCCAAGCTGTTCCTGGAAGACATGTTGCTCGACTACGCCTCAAGTTGCCAATGAAATCAATAGCTTGCGTCACCAAGTTAATCTAGATTATTTGATTTTTGGCGCACTGCGCATGCGTTGGTGTGTGACTTAGCCGCAGGCGCGCGTGCAGCTGCGGTATTGCACTTCACACGCTTGCTGGCGTTCGGCGCGCCGGGCGCGGAAGGCCTGGGCTTGCGTCGGTTGCAGCTGCTGCGACTGGGGTCCCGTTTCGCGGCTCGCGGCAGCGTAGGGATTGCTGCTGGGCTTCATCGACAAGATGGGGCTGCTATCGTTTTCCGTGGCTTGCTGCACTTGCGCGCGGCAATCCTGGCGTGCCGATGTGCACATGGGCGCGCACAGGCCCGCTTCCGGGATGGCCGTGGGCGCGTCGCGCTTGTTCTGCACCTGTACTTGCGCATGCGCTGTCAGGGCCAGGCAGGCCAGCAGTATCAAAGGGCCGGTAATTTTCAGCATGAACACTCTCCACGTCTCCGCGCGCAACCCCATGGCTGCACACCGGCCGTACACTATACATCTTGATAATATTTTTGCCTAGGCGCCATGGCCGTTTGCCACGCTTGGCCCCCGGTGTTACAGTCAAGGCACTGGACAGCAACGGAGGCGTGCATGAAACGAGTTACTGGCATCGGCGGCATCTTCTTCCACGCGCAAGACCCGGCCGCGCTGCGTGCCTGGTACCAGCGCCACCTGGGCCTGGACGTGCAGCCCTGGGGCGGGGCCGCCTTCACCTGGACGGACGCCGATGGCCAGCCCACGGGCGGCACCACCATCTGGTCCGTGGCAGCACGGGACAGCGAGCAATTTGCGCCCGGCAAGGCTGCCTTCATGATCAATTACCGCGTCGATGACCTCGATGCGCTGCTGCAAGCCCTGCGCGACGAAGGCTGCACGGTGCTCGACAAGGCGCCCGACTCGGAATATGGCCAGTTCGGCTGGGTCATCGATCCCGAGGGCAACAAGGTGGAGCTGTGGCAGCCACCGGCAGGGCAATAGGCGGGGGCAATAGGCGAAATCTGCGCCATTCAGCGATAATATCGGCTCAGCTAACCATTTTATTTATTTATGCGCGACATTATTGCTGGATTTCTACGCTTCCAAAAAGAGGTTTTCCCCGCGCGCCGCGAGTTGTTCAAGACGCTGGCCACGGGACAAACCCCCAAGGCCCTGTTCATTTCCTGCTCGGACAGCCGCATGGTGCCGGAGCTGGTGACGCAGCGCGAACCAGGCGAGCTCTTCGTGATCCGCAACGCGGGCAACATCGTGCCTTCGTATGGTCCCGAACCGGGCGGCGTGAGCGCCACGGTCGAATTTGCCGTGTCTGCCTTGAACGTGAGCGACATCGTCATTTGCGGCCATTCCGATTGTGGCGCGATGAAGGCGATTGCCACCTGTGCCTGCCTCGATCACATGCCGGCCGTGCGCAGCTGGCTGCACCATGCCGATGCGGCGCGCATGATCAACGAGTCGGTCGCGCACCCGACGGAACAGTCGCGCATCGACGGCATGGTGCGCGCCAATGTCGTGGCGCAACTGAATAACCTGCGCACCCATCCCTCGGTGGCGCTGGCCATGGCGCAAGACCGGCTGACCCTGCACGGCTGGGTGTACGACATCGAGAATGGTTCCCTCGACGCGCTCGACGAGTCGACCGGCAACTTCGTTCCGCTGGCGGAACACCCTGCCTCGCAGCTGTAAGCATCCGCACCACCGTGGCAGGGGACGACGGCGCTGTTCCCCTGCCAGTTTTTGCTCCCTCCGGTACAATCCCGCCTTATGTATATCGATTCCCATTGCCATATCAATTTCCCCGAGCTGGCTGCTCGCATGCCCGAGATTCTCGCCAAGATGGCCGAGAACAAGGTGACGCACGCGCTGTGCGTGTCCGTCGACTTGCCGGACTTTCCACAGGTGCTGGCCCTGGCCGAGCAGTATCCGCATATTTTCGCGTCCGTCGGCGTGCATCCCGACTACGAGGATACGCCTGAACCGTCCGTGGAAGACCTGGTGCGGCTGGCCGACCACCCGAAGATCATCGCCATCGGCGAGACGGGCCTCGACTATTTCCGCCTGACGGGCGACCTCGAGTGGCAGCGCGAGCGTTTTCGCACGCACATCAAAGCTTCAAGAATCACGCGTAAGCCCTTGATTATTCACACACGGGCGGCCAGTGTAGACACGATACGCATCATGCGCGAAGAGGGCGCCGGGGTGTCCGACGGCGGCGTGGCCGGCGTCATGCATTGCTTTACGGAATCGCTCGAAGTGGCGCGCGCCGCCATCGACATGGGTTTCTACATTTCTTTCTCCGGCATCGTCACGTTCAAGAGCGCCAAGGATTTGCAAGCCGTGGCCCTGGAAGTGCCGCTCGAGCGCATCCTGATCGAGACAGATTCGCCCTACCTGGCGCCCGTGCCGTTCCGCGGCCGCATGAATGAGCCCGGCTATGTAGCCCACGTGGCGGAATACCTGTCGACCCTGAAAGGCATCCCCCTGGAGCAGGTGGCGCGCCAGACGACGGAAAATTTCTTCAAGTTATTCAATCAGTTGCCATAACTTCTTAAGGTCAGACATGATGAAAAAACTCGCCCTGGCGATGTTGCTGTGCTGCGCCACGGCCAGCCATGCGGCGCCGGAACCGGATGCATTTTTCCGCGCCGTGTCCGTCAACAACGCCAGCGGCGTGCGCAGCATGCTGGCCGAAGGCATGAATCCGAACCAGGCTGATGCACAGCGGGGCGATATTCCCCTCGTGCTGGCCCTGCGCGACGATGCGGACCAAGTGTTCAAGCTGCTGCTCGACGCGCCCGGCATCGACATTGAAGCGCGCTCGGCCAATGGCAACACGGCACTGATGATGGCGGCCTACAAGCACAAGCAGGACGCCGTGGACGCCTTGCTGGCCAAGGGCGCCAAGGTCAACCAGAGCGGCTGGACGGCGCTGCACTATGCGGCCTCGGCGGGCGACTTGCCCATCATGAAGATTTTTCTGGAGCGCGATGCCGTGGTCGATGCGCGCGCGCCTGCCAACGTCACGCCGCTGATGTTTGCCGCCCGCGAAGGGCAGGAAGGCGCCGTCAAGCTGCTGCTGTCCTGGGGCGCGGACGCCAGCCTGAAAAGCGACCATGGCTGGACGGCCGTGCAGTTCGCGCAGGCCGGCGACAAGCCGGGCGTGGTGGCCATCATCGAAGCTGCCCAGAAGGCGCGTGCCGCCCGCAAGTAATGTTTTCAAGTAATGTTTTAATTTCAATATTTTCCATGCCAGCGCTGAAACTGGCATGGAATTGCCTCTCACCTCAGCGCTTTGTTCTCACTGGCGATTAACGATAATGATCGTGTCGCATTAATCAGGAGATCTTTCGCATGGGCAATCACACCACCGTCAGGCGCCGGCTGTACTGTCGCCGCCCCTCGCGCAGCCCGTGCGACATCACTGCTTTCTGGAATGACAAAACCGATCGGCCATCGGAGCCAGACTCCAAGAGGACAGACATGCTGAATGAACGAGAAATCGAGAGTTGTTACCTGGGGCAATTTATCCCCGTCCATTACCACCACAATATGTTGATGGACCAGAACCGCATGCACGGGTTCAAGTCAGCGATCGATTACGCGGTGAAGCCCGGCATGAAGGTGCTGGAACTGGGTGGCGGCACGGGCGTGCTGTCGTGGTTTGCGGCCGCGCGCGCCGACAAGGTGTGGTGCGTGGAGTTTAACCCGGACATGGTCAAGGAAGCGCGCAAGATGCTTGCGCTCAATCCCAACGGTGAAAAAGTCGAAGTCGTCCACGCGGACGCCTTCGAATACCTGCCGCCAGAGCCTGTCGATGTGGTCATCTGCGAAATGATTCATGTCGGCATGCTGCGCGAAAAGCAGGTGGAAGTGATCGAATCGTTCAAACGCCGCTACCTGGCCCGTTTTGGCGGCCCGCTGCCTATCTTTCTGCCCGAAGCCGTCATCATGGCCGTGCAGCCCATGCAGCAGGAATACGACTTTGAGGGCTTTCATGCGCCCATCGTGCAATTCCAGGAAACCACGGCCATCCACCCGGGTGTGCAGGAACTGGCGCCGCCGTCCGTGTACAGCATCATCGACTTCAGCCAGCCGACGGATAGCGTGTTCGGCTTTGACGGCAAGTTTGTCGTCGAGCGCAGCGGCACCCTGAACGCCTTGCGTTTCGTCACCAAGAACATCCTGGCCGTGGTGCCCGAGCGCTCGACCACCATCGACTGGCTGAACCACTACATGTGTTTGCCGCTGGCCACGCCGCTGGCGGTGCAGGCGGGCGACGTGTTGCAGGTGAGCTTCCAGTACCGCGCGGGCGGTTCGATTCCCTCGCTGGAAGCGTCGATCCGCGCGCAAGTCATCTACGATGTCAATCTGCAACCGGCGGTGCAGAACCCCATTTACGCATAAATATCATTGATTCAAAGGCAGCGCCGCAGGCATTTCGTCCTGCGGCGTTTGTCCATTCAGGGTATATTTCGTCTTTTACCACTGGACAGCTTTATTATCATGGAACAGATCGATCAGCGTTACCTCGTGCAACAGAACAAAATCAGCGATGGCGAGACCAAGCCGCCCGTGTTTGCCAAGGTAATGCGCAGCAAGGAAGGCGTGTTTGAAGGCGTGTCCTTCATCAAGTCGAAGGACAAGGCCAGCATCCTGACCATCGAAGAGGCCAATCAGGCCATCAAATGGGCCACCAGCAAGAAGCCGAATGCGCATGAGTACATCACGAAAGTGATTTGCGTCGGCCAGTAAGCCGCTCGCCAGCGACCGTTCATCCCCGTTTTTACTCAGTTCATCCCCGCATTGTGCAGTTCATCGCATGGCCGTTGCCGCCACGGTAGCGCTTTTATATAGTGCTGTCACGGTAGCGGGGCAAGCACGGCTTGCTCCGCACATTTCATTCGAGGGGAACGCGATGCTGGGATTTGTGCTGTGGCTGCTGCTCTTGCTGGTGTGCTGGCCCCTGGCCTTGCTGGCGCTCGTGCTGTATCCGCTGGCCTGGCTGCTGTTGCTGCCATTGCGTTTGATCGGCATCGGCGTGGAAGGGGTGTTCGAACTGCTGCGCGCCATCGTCATGCTGCCGGCGCGCGTGCTGGGCGGCGGCCGGCGCTAAAACGAAGTTTTCCATAAAAAATGGCGCCATCGGCGCCATTTTCATTTCTGTCACTGTGCTGCTTACAGGTCGACCATGAAACCGGCGCCGATCGATTTCTGCGAATAGTTGTAGTCGATCAAGCTCTGGCCATAGCCGGAGAACAGTTGCAGATAACCTTTCAGGTTGGCCTTCAATGGGAAAGCCCAGCTTGCCTGCATGGAGCCATGCTTCTTGCTGAAATTGCGGCGGGCCGTCACGGCGTATTCATGGCCCTTGTTGCGGTAGCTCACGCGCAAGTCGCCATGCCCCATGTAATCGGTGATGTCGATATTGTCATTATCGGTTGCGCTATTGTCGAGGCGGTGCCAGATGCGCGTCGTGACGGCCAGATTGTCTTTTTCCACGCCCAGCTCGGCATACACGCGGTTCCAGCTGCGCGACAGGGTCGACGTCTGGCCATTCGACTGGTGCACCAGGCCAAAGTTCAGGTAATTGAACTCCAGGCCCGCGAAATTCTTGTTGATCGGCAAGATCAGCATCAACTCCGGCTGATAGTTGGTTTCGCGGAAGGGGCTCGACGCCTTGCGGTTATACGCTTGCCAGAAACTTTGCTGCGTGTAGCCGAACCACATGTCGATGGGCGTGCCGGCTATGTCTTCCAGCAATTTCATCTTGAAGCTCAGCTGGAAGGTCAATTCCACATGCTGGCTCTTGATGCCGCCTGGCGTGAAATCCTGGAACGGTTCGTCGTTCGAGGCATCGCTGTAATTGGCCAGCAGCAGATAAGTGTCGCGGTGCGGGCGGAAGTTGAACAAGCCGCGCTTGGAGGCATCGTTGAGTTCCCACGATTGTTGCGTGCGCGAAATCGGTGCTTCCGGTGGCGCCGCGCCAGCCTGCGCGATGGCGGGAATGGCGGCGTTGACGGCGTCGGGCGTGGCCACGCCAGGCGGGCTGACCGGGGTGAGGGGGGCTGCCTCGGCGGCAGCTGCCAGGGTGACGGCCGCGGTGGCGGAATCACCGCCGGCGGCGATGGTGGCCTTTTCCGCCGCCTTGGCCAGGGTGTCGAAGCAGCCCAGGCGGGCGCTGGCATCGCCAAGCACGGCGCAACGCTGCATTTGCTGTTCCAGTTCGCCGGCCATGGCCAGCGCCGGCGATGCCAGCAGGGAAGAGAGGATTATTTTTCTTAGTCGGATAGTCATAGGCTGAGTGTGGCATGTCATTCGGTGCGCACCTGGGCTGGCATGCCGGCGGCGTCGCCTTGCACGATACATCACCGTGCGTCTTGAATCTGATTAATCTTTGTTGGATTAACAGAGTTGAAAGTATAGCCGAAACTCTTGTTTGTCCTGTGCAACGCGCGTGCGCGTTAGTGTCAGTGTTGCGCGCACGGTAAAAACTGCCCACCGGTCGCCCTTCAAATCGATGTCTGCTACACTGGAAAACCGGGCGCCGGGGCTAGCCATGGAGATTGTGATGACCCGCAAAACACCTATCGAGCGCTACCGCAACATCGGCATCAGCGCCCATATCGACGCCGGCAAGACCACCACCACCGAGCGCATCCTGTTTTATACGGGGGTCAATCACAAGATCGGCGAAGTGCACAATGGCGCCGCCACCATGGACTGGATGGAGCAGGAGCAGGAACGGGGCATCACCATCACCTCGGCCGCCACCACGGCCTTCTGGAAAGGCATGGCCGGCAACTTCCCGGAACACCGCATCAACATCATCGACACGCCGGGCCACGTGGATTTCACGATAGAAGTGGAGCGCTCGATGCGCGTGCTCGACGGCGCCGTGATGGTCTACGATGCCGTCGGCGGCGTGCAGCCCCAGTCCGAAACCGTGTGGCGCCAGGCCAATAAATACCACGTGCCGCGCATCGCCTTCATCAACAAGATGGACCGGGTGGGGGCGGACTTCTTGCGCGTGCGCAAGCAGATCGCCGCCCGCCTGAAAGGCGTGGCCGTGCCCATCCAGCTGCCCATCGGCGCCGAAGAGCATTTTACGGGCGTGATCGACTTGCTGAAAATGCGCGCCATCACCTGGGACGACGCCAGCCAGGGCGTGCAGTTCAGCTATGGCGAGATTCCCGCCGAATTGCTGGAACAGGCGCAGGAGTGGCACGAGCACATGGTCGAGCACGCGGCCGAGGCCACCACCGAGATGACGGAACGCTACCTGAATGGCGACACGTTCACGGAAGCGGAGCTCAAGCAAGCCTTGCGCGCGCGCACCATCCGCAACGAGATCGTGCCCATGCTGTGCGGCAGCGCGTTCAAGAACAAGGGCGTGCAGGCGATGCTGGACGCCGTCATCGAATACCTGCCGTCGCCCATGGAAGTGCCGCCCATCATGGGCCACGACGAGCATGACAACGAGGTAGAGCGCCACCCGACGGACGAGGAGCACTTTGCCGCGCTGGCCTTCAAAATCATGACGGACCCGTTCGTGGGGCAACTGACGTTTTTCCGCGTGTACTCGGGCGTGGTGAACTCGGGCGACATGGTCTATAACCCCACCAAGAGCGCGCGCGAGCGCCTGGGGCGCATCCTGCAGATGCATGCGAACGAGCGCAAGGAAATCAAGGAAGTGTATGCGGGCGACATCGCCGCCGCCGTGGGCCTGAAAGCCGTCACCACGGGCGACACCCTGTGCGCCATCGACCATATCATCGTGCTGGAAAGGATGATCTTCCCGGAACCCGTGATTTCCCAGGCGGTCGAACCGAAGACCAAGCCCGATCAGGAAAAGATGGGCATCGCCCTGAACCGGCTGGCGCAGGAAGACCCGTCGTTCAAGGTGCATACGGACGAGGAATCGGGCCAGACCATCATGTCGGGCATGGGCGAGTTGCACCTGGAAATTTTAGTCGACCGCATGCGCCGTGAATTCGGCGTGGAAGCGAACGTGGGCAAGCCGCAGGTGGCGTACCGCGAAACCATCACGCGCACGGTGGAAGATATCGAGGGCAAGTTCGTCAAGCAGTCGGGCGGACGGGGCCAGTACGGCCACGTGGTGCTGAAACTGGAACCCTTGCCGCCAGGCACGGGCTACCAGTTCGTTGACGCCGTCAAGGGCGGCGTGGTGCCGCGCGAATTCATTCCCGCCGTCGACAAGGGCATCGTTGAAACCTTGAAGGCGGGCGTGCTGGCCGGTTACCCCGTGGTGGACGTGAAGGCAACTTTGACGTTTGGCTCCTACCATGACGTCGATTCGAATGAAAACGCGTTTCGCATGGCTGGCTCCATCGCCTTCAAGGATGGCATGCGCAAGGCGCATCCCGTGCTGCTGGAACCGATGATGCAGGTGGAGGCGGAAACGCCGGAAGAGTTCATGGGCAACGTCATGGGCGATTTGACGGCCCGGCGCGGCATGGTGCAGGGCGTTGACGACATCCCCGGCGGCGCGGGGCGCATCGTCAAGGCCCTGGTGCCGCTGGCAGAAATGTTCGGCTATTCCACCACCCTGCGTTCGCTGACCCAAGGCAGGGCCACCTACACGATGGAATTCAAGCACTATGCGGCCGTGCCCAAGCATATCCTCGACCAGGTGGCGGCGGCGGGGAAGGCGAAATAGGCGTCAGTGGGCCAGATTGTGCGCGATGATGGCATCGGCCAACTTTTCCGCCTCATCCACCGGCTGGCTCAGCGCCTTGGTCGTGTAGACGGTGGACGCCACCATCGGCTGGTCCAGGGTTGCCCCTTCGCCATGGCTGGTATCGACTGTCACCGTGGTCGACAGGCCGATGCGCAGCGGGTGGGCGGCCAGTTCCTTCGGGTCCAGCATGATGCGCACGGGCACGCGCTGCACCACCTTGATCCAGTTGCCCGTGGCGTTTTGCGCCGGCAACAGGGAAAACGCACTGCCCGTGCCGGCCGACATGCCCAGCACCTTGCCGTGGTACACCACCTTGCTGCCATACAAGTCCGTTTCGATGGTCGCCGCCTGGCCCACGCGGATATTGCGCAATTCGGATTCCTTGAAGTTGGCATCGACCCATAATTGGTCGAGCGGCACGATGGACATCAAGGGCGTGCCCGGCGTCACGTGCGCCCCCAGCTGCACGCTGCGCTTGGCCACATAGCCCGAGACGGGCGCAACCACGGCGTTGCGGCGCACGGCCAGCCACGCCTGCAGCACGTCGCCCCGGGCCGACAGCACGGCCGGATGGCTGGCCAGGTTCACGCCGGCCACGCCCGATTTGGCGGACTCGGCCTGGCGCTGCGCCACCGTCAACGCTGCTTTCGCGTCGTCGACGGCCTGTTTCGCATGGGCCAGGTCTTCGCCGGAAATCGTGTGGTCCGCCGCCAGCGGGGCGCGGCGCGTCAAATTGCCTTGCGCCGTGGCCAGGGCCAGGCGGCGCTGCTCGATGACGGCGTCGTACTGCGCCACGCTGGCATAGCGCTCGCGTTCCTGGCGCACGACGTTGCCCAATCGTGCCTCGGCCTGGCTCAGGGCCAGGTCCGCATCGATGGCGTTCAGGGTGATCAGGGGCGCGCCCGCCGTCACCATTTGCGTCTCGTCGGCGCGGATGGCATCGACATTGCCCGTCACTTGCGCGGACAGGGTGACCAGGTTGCCGCCCACGTAGGCGTTGTCCGTGACTTCTTCCTTGGCCAGCACCAGCTGGTAATACGCTGCCCAGGCTGCGCCAGCCACGACAAAGGCGGCCGTGATGGCAATCAGGACGGCCTTGCGCTTGCCCGGCTGTTCGGTTTGGGGGGTAGTAGGAGTGGTATCGCTGCTCATGATGTGTTCCGTAATCGATTGTTATTGT
This sequence comes from Janthinobacterium breve, assembly GCF_051380895.1. NCBI lineage: Bacteria > Pseudomonadati > Pseudomonadota > Betaproteobacteria > Burkholderiales > Oxalobacteraceae > Janthinobacterium > Janthinobacterium breve. The sequence continues at coordinate 403,986 of NZ_JBNYXY010000009.1, forward strand.
TTAGTCGTCGCGCTGGCAAAATCGCTGCTGCCCCGGTAACCGCCGCCCAATGCCACGGTCAGCGTGATTTCCGCGTCCTGGCGCTGGTTTTGCAGCTGCATGCCCAGGTCCACCTGGCCGCGCACGGTCATTTCCGCATTCAGCTGCGTGGCGCGGTCGGCCAGTCCCTGTTTCAGCCGGGCATTCGCGTTGCGCAGCTGCGCTTCGCTGGCGCGCAAGTTTTCCTGCTGCAGGCGCAGCTGGTTTTCCACGCCTTGCACCCTGGCGCCCGCCTGCGCCACGTCGCGCACGACATTGAAGACATTCTGGTTGTAGTCGGCGATCAACTCGTTGCGCTCGCTGCGCGCCCCTTGAAGCTGCGCCTGCAGGCGGCCGCTGTCGAACAGGGGCAGCGACAAGGCCGGGCCGATGAACAGGGTGCGACTGCCGGACTGCAGCAGTTCGCCCAGTTTTACTGCGTCCAGGCCGAACGAGGCGCCCAGGTCGATATCGGGGTAAAACGACGCCTGTGCCGCCTCGATCTTGCTCATGGATGCCTGCACCCGCCAGCGCGCCGCCTGCAAGTCGGGCCGGCGCGCCAGCAATTCCATGCCCAGCTTGGCGGGCAGGGCGTGTGGCAGCGCCTGGGCAACTTTTGGCTGCAGGCTGGCCAGGGCTGAAGCATCCGCACCCAAGAGCGCGCGCAAGGCTTCCCGTTCCGTGACGATCTGCGTTTCCAGCATGGCGATCTGCTGTTGCAGCAAGCTTAAACGTGTTTGCGCGGACAAATGGTCGTCGCTGACGCCGAGGCCGTTGGCGATGCGCTTTTCCTTGTCCAGCACCAATTGCTGCTGCAGTTGCACCAGCGCATGCAGGTTATCCATGCGGGCCCAGCCATTTTGCATGCTGAAATAGTGGCGGGCGATTTCGGCGGCCAGCATCTGTTCCGCCATCGCATACTCGGCGCGGCGCGCATTGACTTCGCCCAGGCTGGCGGCGATTTGCGCCTTGTGCTTGCCCCACCAGTCCAGGTCGTAATGGGCTTGCACGCCCACCGTGACCTCGTTGTAGTAATTGCCGCCGATGGGGGCGGGCATCAGGCCATTGCCCGAATAGCGCTGTCGGTTGGCGTTCGCGCCCAGGTCTACCCTGGGGCCGCGCTGCGCATGCTGGGCATCGAATGCGGACAGGGCCGAGCCAATGCGGGCATTCGCCACGTCCAGATTCGGGCTGGCGGACAGTGCCTGTTGAATCAGCTGGTTCAGTTGGTCGTCCTGGAACTGGCGCCACCACTGGGCGGCGGGCCAGCCTTCGCTGGCCAGGTGGATGTCGGCCGCCAGCTGTATCGTGGCCAGGTCTTGCTGCGGCAACGGTTGCGTGTCGGGCGGAATGCTGGCGCAGCCGGCTAAAGCCAAGCTCAGCGCTAGTACGCTCAGGGAGAGTTTCATCGATGTGTGCATGAGGGTTATTCCATGGCCGCGTGGTCGACCACGACCGGCGCATTCTTCTTCGGTGGTTTGATCAGGAGCAAAAGCGGCAGCACGAGGATGGTCAGCCACATCATCAGCCAGAAATCGTCGAGGTAGGCGATCATCGATGCCTGCCGTGTGATTTCGCCGTTCAGGGCCGCCATGCCCGTGCTGCTGCCTAGGTCGAACACCTGGGCGATACCTGGATCGTGCAGGGCCGGATTGGCGATAGTGATGTGTTCCGTCAGCGAGGCATGGGCGATCTGCGTATTGCGCACCAACAAGGTTTGCACGAGGGCGATGCCGATGCTGCTGCCGATATTGCGCATCAGGCTGTAAATCGCCGTGCCTTCCGCCCGCATCTGCGGCGACAGGGTGGCAAAGGTGGCCGCGCTCAGGGGCACGAAGACGAGGCCCAGGCCTATGCCCTGGATGATGCCGTTCCATACGACGGTTTTCGGCACCAGGTCCAGCGTGAAATTGGCCATTTGCCACAGCGAAAACGCGGTGATCGAAAAGCCCACGCCCAGCAATATGCGCGTATCGATCTTGCCCGTCAGCTTGCCGACGATCAGCATGGCCAGCATCGTGCCCAGGCCGCTGGGAGCCGTCACCAGGCCGGCAATCGCCGCCGGGTAATTCATCAAGCCTTGCAGCATCGACGGCGTCAGCGCGCGGGTGGCGAACAGCACCATGCCGACGATGAAGATGAACAGCAAGCCGCTCACATAGTTCGAGTTTTTCAGCAGCCGGTAGTCGAGGAAGGACTTGCCGGCGGGGCGCAAGGCCGTGTGGGCGATGAAATAACACAAGCTCATGGCCAGCACTATGGCTTCGATCCACGTTTCCGTGGAGGAAAACCAGTCGTTCTGCTCGCCTCGGTCCAGCAGCATCTGCAGCGCGCCGATGGACAGGCTCAGGGTGGCAAAGCCGAACATGTCGAAATTCATGCGCCGGTTGGGCGGGTCCTTGCGGATATAGCGCCAGATGCCGTAGAAGGCCATGGCGCCGATGGGGATGTTGATGAAGAAGACCCAGCGCCAGCTGTAGCTGTCCGTCAGCCAGCCACCCAGGGTGGGTCCCAGGATGGGGCCGATCATCACGCCCATGCCCCAGATGGCCATGGCCGAGCCGTGCTTTTCGCGCGGATTGATGTCGAGCAAGACCGCCTGCGACAGCGGCACGAGGGCCGCGCCAAACACGCCCTGCAGCAAACGGGCGGCGACGATCTCGGAAAGCGTGCCGGACAGGCCGCACAGCACGGACGCGAGCGTAAAGCCGGCCACGGAGACGAGAAAGGTGTTCTTCTGGCCGAAGCGGTCGCACAGCCAGCCCGTCAGGGGCGTGGCGATGGCGGCGGCGACGATGAAGGAGGTCAGTACCCAGGTGATCTGGTCTTGCGAGGCAGATAAGCTGCCCTGCATGTGGGGCAGGGCGACGTTGGCGATGGTGCCGTCGAGCGCCTGGATGATGGTGGCGAGCATGATCGAAATCGTGATCATGCGCCGGTTCAGGGTAGGGTCTTGCGAGGCGGGAAGGGGTGCTGCCGTCACGGAATTCACGCAAACTTCTCCGTCGCCGCTTGCAGCGCTTCCAGCAGTTCGGTGGCGACGCGCAGTTGATCGGGATCAATTCCCTGCAGCAACTCCTTGCGGAAACCATCGGCTTCCTTGCGCACCGTGTCATACACCTGCATGCCTGCCTCGGTCAGTATCACCAGCTTGACCCTGCGGTCCGTTTCCGACGGCTGGCGCTGCACGAAGCCCGATTTCACGAGCCGGTCCAGCATCGACACCATGGTGGGGTTTTCCACGCCCAGCTGGTGCGCCAGCTCGCTTTGCGAGGGCGGCTGCGGCGATTTGGCGATCATGGCGATGCACATCCAGCTCGCTTGTCCCAGGTCCAGGTCTTTCAGGCGCCGGTCGATGGCATGGCGCCAGCCGCGCGCCGTCTTGTGGAGCGCGGCGGAAAAGCGCTCTTCGATAGAAGTCATAAGGTGAGTCGTCTAATGGTTAGGTGTCTAACTAATATTCTAGCATGCCGGTTTGACAGGCGTACAGGCCTTCCCGTTTATCGGCGCCGCTGGTACATTATGCGAGTCCAACCACAACAGGAGAACGTATGAGCACCGCAGAACAGAAGCAGGATGGCCAGCACCGCGACAGCAGCGACTTTGTCATCACACAAACCTTCGACGCGCCGCGCGAACTGGTGTTCCAGTCGTGGGTGGAGCCGGAACGCCTGGCCCAGTGGTGGGGCCCCGTGGGCTTTGAATTGAGCGTGCTGGCGCTGGACTTGCAGCCGGGCGGCATTTTCCACTACGGCATGCGCGCCGACAATGGCTACGAGATGTGGGGCAAGTTCACCTACCAGCAGATCGACGCGCCGGAAAAGATCGTCTCGATCCTGTCGTTTGCCGACAAACAGGGCAACCCCGTGCAGCACCCCGTCAGCGCCACCTGGCCGCTGGAATCGTTCAATACCATGACCCTCACCGAGGAAAATGGCAAGACGACGATGACCTTGCGCTCCACGCCGCACAAGGCGACGGATGAGCAGCATGAGACTTTCAAGCAGGCGTTTGAGTCGATGAAGCAGGGGTTCAAGGCTACTTTCGGCCAGCTGGCACAGTACTTGGCGCGTGTTCAGTAAGGTGGTGTAGCTTGGTTAAAAACGGCGGGCCGGAGTCGCGGGCCTGAGAAAATAGCCATGGCTGCGTTGCTTGGGCTCGCCGTACATGCGTACTGTCTTCGCCCGCGCGCCTTGCCCTGACCATTTTTCAGGCTCGCTGGGCCCGGGGAGCCTTGGTTTGAGGGGCGGGGGGGGAGCTTGCTATTGTTGCCAGTTGACGGTTGAGGGACGTCTGCTTTCGCCCCAAAGCAGACCTTCGCTTCAGGCCGTCGCTGACTACATTTCAGCCATCGCCTTAACGCGTTTGATAACGCCAAGAAGTTCCGTATCACACGGATCACCTGTGAACTC